>JBCBSL010000042.1:0-22014 GCA_039819145.1 Cyanobacteria bacterium J06638_22 | reverse complement strand
CTAAAACCCATGAAGCGATTCTCAAAATGGTTTTTCTATCTGGCGCTTTTCCCCGCTGTACTGGCGATCGCAGGCTGGCAGGGCTGGCGTTGGTGGAGTTGGGCCATCGCCCCGGCGGCGGTGGATGGCTCCACTGAGGTCGCCGAAGGCTCGGCCGTCCAAGTGGAAATTCCGACCGGAACCCTGCCCCAGGAAATTGGGGAAAATCTGGAGGAATTAGGCATGATTCGCTCCAGCAACGCATGGGATTTATGGACCCGTTGGCGATCGCTCCAGGATCGGAGTGGCAGCTATCAAGCGGGCGTCTACACCATTGCGCCCACCGCTTCCATGCCCGAAATCTCCGACCAGATCTGGAATGGAGAGGTTATGCAGCTGAGCTACACCATTCCAGAGGGGTGGACCCTGGAACAAATGGGTGCCTACTTCGAGGAACAGGGCTTTTTCAGCGCAGAGGCTTTCATCCAAGCCACGGAGGCGGTATCCCGCGAAGACTACCCTTGGCTACCGGAAGATCTCCCGAAAATCGAAGGTTTCTTGTTCCCCGACACCTACGTCTTTGAAGGCACGCTGACACCAGAGTTGGTGGTCAGCCAAATGCTTGGGCAGTTTGAGCAGGTTGCCCTCCCGCTATACCAAAACAATCAAGACGCGACTATCTATACGTTGTTGGAGTGGACAACCCTCGCCAGCATTGTGGAAAAAGAGGCCGTTATCGAATCCGAGCGTCCGGTGATCGCCAGCGTGTTTGCGCGGCGACTGGAAGAAAATATTCCGTTGGCTGCCGATCCAACCGTGGAATATGGGCTGGGCATCCGCCAGACCGTGGATCAACCCCTGACCTATGCCCAGGTCGAGACCCCATCCCCTTACAACACCTACATGAATCCGGGGTTGCCCCCCACACCGATTGCAGCACCGGGGTTAGCCAGCCTAGAGGTCTCCCTCAGTCCCGACGATACGGAATACCTTTTCTTTATGGCTCGCTACGACGGCACACACATCTTTAGCCGCACCCTGGCCGAGCATGAAGCCGCCAAGGATGCCGTCGATGCATCGCTAGCCGAACAACAGTCCTCAACGGTAACGAACTGATTCATAGCCCACTTACGGATCTGATCGGTTGATATCTATTTGCCCCGAACGAGTTTCTGCGCTGTCTCCGCTTAAACTTTTGATGAAAGGGAACCCTCTACCCTGAGCGTTTTATCCTTGTCTTCCGACTCAACACAATTGCCATGTCTTGGGGAAAATTATTACAACCGGATCTCGTACTGGGTAAACCCATCGTTGATCTCCATCCCGAACTTGTGACCCAGCAAGGGTTGAAGGGAATGGTGCTGGATGTGGACGAAACCCTGGTTCCCATGACGACGAGGGCCACATCCGATGAGCTGCAAGCCTGGGTGGAAGAGATGCGATCGCAGGTCAAGCTCTGGCTAGTCAGCAACAACACCAGCCGCACTCGCATCAGCACCATCGCTAACGCTCTCGACTTACCCTACATGTCTGGCGCGCGAAAACCGTCGCGGCGCAAATTGCGGCAAGCCTCAGAAGCGATGGATCTGCCCGTCGAACAGGTTGCCATGGTGGGCGATCGCCTCTTCACCGACGTGTTAGCGGGCAACCGCCTGGGGATGTATACCATCCTGGTCGAGCCAATGATTGATCCCGCCAACCAAGATCGAACCTATCCGGTGCGATCGCTTGAGGTATGGGTATCGCAGAAACTGGGAGCGACCTTGGCGGACTTACCCTAAGCTCTGTTGGAATATCAAAAAGCGCGATCCCCGCAACATCTTTGCAACATTTTGTTATGAAACGCAGTCTGCTGAAACGTTTCCGCAATCTAAAGAAAACATTAAATACATCTCGTTATCTTAGAAATGCTGGCAAATTAGAAATATATAAATGGGGTCAAGCTTATAAAGACCCTAGCGTATAAACTCCATCTCATATGCTGCAAGGCGTCGATTCCCGTTCAGCGGAATCGGCGCTTTGTTTATGGGATCCGAGCCTGTCTGCCCAGGGATCAATATGGCGACGAGGGGCGATCGCCTATTTCATTCGTTACGTTGCCTTCAGTTACTATTCCAATCAATGGAAGCCATTGCTTTCTTCTTATGGATCCCTAGAGTGCCTTGGGCAGACATGGCCAATGCCCTGGAGCAGGGTGTGATACGCAATCTCGCTAAGAAAACCATGGATATTTTCCGTGCACAGCGTGCGGAGAAAGCGTTTCCCAGAAAATATGCCGGGAAACCGCTATTCGGGCTCGGTATGAGGTGGGCGATCGCTTCTCAGGCTTGCCCTTACCCCGTATGCTGAAGTGTTGGATATCGGCTCGCTGAGATGCCTATGAAGCCACCGCACCAAACCCTGGTCGCCAAAATCGGAACCTCTAGCCTCACTGACCCCAAAACAGGGATGCTAGCGCTTTCGACCATTGCCGCCCTCGTAGAAACCCTCTGTCAATTGCGACGCGAGGGCTATGCAGTCGTGCTCGTGTCCTCGGGAGCCGTCGGGATTGGCTGCCAGCGGCTCAACCTAACAGAGCGTCCTCGTACCATTGCCATGAAGCAGGCCGTTGCCGCTGTGGGCCAGGGACGCCTGATGCGGGTTTACGATGACTTGTTTTCCACCTTTGATCAACCGATCGCCCAGGTGTTGCTTACTCGCAGTGACTTGATTCAGCGGCAGTATTACGTCAACGCCTACCGCACATTTCGGCAACTGCTCCAGTTAGGCGTGATCCCCATCGTCAACGAGAACGATACCCTGGCAGTGGAAGAACTGCGCTTCGGCGACAACGATACCCTCTCAGCACGGGTAGCGGGGTTGGTACAGGCCGACTGGCTGTTTCTGCTGACAGATGTGGATCGGCTGTATTCTGCCGACCCCCGCCGTTATCCCGATGCCAAGCCCATCAAGGTCGTCCACGACATCAAGGCACTGGAGGAACTGCAGATTCAGGCAGGCAAACCAGGAAGTGCCTGGGGCACCGGGGGCATGGTGACGAAGATTGAGGCCGCCCGCATTGCAACCAGCGCTGGCATTCGGATGGTGATTACCGATGGGCGATCGCCCAGCAACGTCGCCAAAATTCTCAAGGGCGACCCTTTGGGCACTCATTTTGAACCCGAACCCCAACCCCAAAATGCCCGCAAACGCTGGATCGCCCATGGGCTAATTCCCTGCGGTAAGCTGCATCTGGATGCCGGAGCAGTGCGGGCGATCGCCGAGGCGGGCAAGTCTCTCCTGGCAGCAGGCATCACCCAGGTCGAAGGCGACTTCCAACCCCAAGATGCCGTCCTTCTCTGTACCCCCCAAGGCGAAGAAGTCGCACGGGGCATCGTCAATTACAGCAGCACGGAACTCAAAGCTATCCAAGGGCATCGCTCCGACGCGATTGCCCAGATCCTCGGCTATGAGGGAGCCGAAACGGTTATCCATCGCGATAACTTAGTTCTCAGCCTCTAGGGCAGGGCTGACGCAGTGTGATGATTTTTGGGGTGCAGCGCTTCCCCCAAAAAACATGACAAGTTAATTTATTCTCGATTCTTAAGGACAAGCCAAGCATAATAAGGTTTTCATAACGACCATCCGGAAGCTCAATGCATAGGATTGGGAAATCTCTAAATACGGTTGAACAGCATTTGGCATGAGGGAGCGGTATGAATTCCGACGAGCTAGCCTACACCCCTGCACTGGAGCAGGCGCGTTTGATTCGGGTGGGGGAACTATCCCCCCTGGAATTGACGGAGGTGTGTTTGGAGCGCATCGATCGCCTCGATCCGCAGTTTCATAGCTTTTTCCTGGTGCTGGCTGACCAGGCTCGTGAGGAGGCAAAACGCAAGACAGAAGAATTGGCCGCGCGGGGAGCAAACGCCGATCCGTTACCACCATTTTTTGGTGTGCCGATTAGCGTGAAAGATCTGACGCCTATGGCGGGGTTGCCCTGCACCTATGGGCTGCATATTTTGCGCGATCGCCTAGCCAATGTCGATGCCGGGGTGGTTCAACGGGTGCGAGAGGCGGGCTTCACCATCTTGGGTAAAACGGCAACCTCACAAATTGGCTCGTCCCCGTTTACCGAACCCCGTGGCTTTCCACCCACACGCAATCCCTGGAACCCGGACTATACCCCTGGTGGCTCCAGTGGCGGTGCCGCCGCATCTTTGTCCGCAGGTTTCAGCTCCGTCGCCTTAGCCACAGACGGCGGCGGCTCTATTCGCGGGCCCGCCTACTGCTGCGGACTCGTGGGCATCAAGCCCGCACGGGGACGGGTCTCCCATGCGCCCCTGGGAGAAAAAATGAGTGGCCTATCCATCGATGGGCCCTTAGCGCGGACGGTGGCTGATGCTGCGGCATTGCTCGACGTCATATCGGGCTATATTCCGGGCGACCCCTACTTCTTGCCCGATCCGCCCGTGACGTTTCTGGAAGCAACGCAAAAACCACTCGGATCCCTGCGGATTGGCATGATCCATAACGTGAACCCCCTTGGATCCGTGGATGCCATTGGCCAAGCCGCGATGGATCAGATGGCACAACGACTAGAAGCCTTAGGCCATGTGGTGGAGCCGCATACCGTAGATTTTTCCGCGCTGGTGGAACCCATGATCACCGTCTGGCAGGCCGGGGTCGATATGGGGGTGCCGTGGATCTTCTTGGATAAGCTCAATCGCTGGCTGCGGTGGCGATCGCGCCGCAAATCTGGAGGCGACTATCTTCGGGCATTGATGAAAATTCAGACCGCTGCCCGCGACTTGGTAATCACGTTTTCGTCTTACGATGTCATCCTCATGCCCGTTTATCTGCACCACACCATTCAGGTCGGGGAATGGCGTCGCCTCTCCGCTCCCAAAATGTTCGAGAAAATCCTACATTGGGTTGCTCCCTCTCCCCCGATCAATACGACCGGGCAACCCGCGATCGCCCTCCCCACCCATATCGCTCCCGATGGCTTACCCACAGGTGTTCAGCTCGTGGGTCGCCCCGCCGACGAAGTTACCTTGATTGCTCTGGCGGCCCAGTTGGAAGATTCCTATCCCTGGCCCCACCGCGCCCCAGTTGGGGACATGACTAAGTAATGCATGCCTCCAGGAAGTGAGCGTAAGACATCCACCTGATCAACGCCACACCAACAACAAACTGCGTCAGCTCGACACGTCTGTCCGAAAGTGATGTAAAGAACCATTACAATCAGAAGAAGTCAAAATTTCAAAAGACATCAAAAACGACAGGCTTACGGACTTGATGGGTAGGGATTTGAGCAAGCCACGATTTGCAGTTGTTAGGTGGGGGCGATCGCCGTTGTATGTTGCGTGAACTGTTGCCATTCCAGATTTCTGTTGAAAAGATAACGCTGGCGGGCATTTGCGTGTGGGCACTGGCGCTCTATTTGGGGTTTTCTCCCGTGAGCGATTGGGTGATGGAGCAGTTGCAGCGTTGGTTTAACTTTGCCGAGCGATCGCTCTACACCTCTGAGGAAGAATATGAGCGCACTCGCGTCGCCCGGGAATCCCAAAATGCTTTCTATGCTTCGATATTCAGCATTGTCCCCTTTCTGATTGTGGGGGGATTGGTCAATTTTGGGGTCGAGATGGGGCTGGGCAAAAGCTGGGCGCTTAGCACCGGCATTCTGGCCATTATGGGAGCCGGGGTCTACGAGCTGGGGCGTCGCGACGGACAACAGCCCGACGAGTAATTCTCATTGCGCCCCCTTATTCGGATATCCCTCTGTGCGCAAGGAACCCGGCAGCTTGATAGAATTTGTAAGGGTTTTGACCGTTCGACAATTCCCTTAACGGCCTGCGGTCAGCAGGTGATCTTATTGGTTGTTGTGAGCCTTGGTTATGAGTAACGCTGAGCGTCGTCCACTGTTGCTAGATTTCGAGAAACCGCTGGTAGAGCTAGAATCTCGCATCATCCAGATTCGCGAATTGGCGGAGGAAAACGATGTGGATGTTTCCGACCAGATTGAGCAGTTGGAAGGACGGGCAACCCAACTTCGACGCGAGATTTTTCATAGCTTGACCCCAGCTCAGCGGTTGCAGGTGGCACGCCATCCTCGCCGCCCTAGTACCCTGGACTACATCCAGGCTATGACGGATGAGTGGGTGGAGTTGCATGGCGATCGCTCCACGGGTAGCGACGACAAAGCCTTGGTGGGTGGCGTGGCACGGCTGGCAGGGCGTCCGGTCGTAATGCTGGGACACCAGAAGGGGCGAGACACTAAGGATAATGTGGCACGCAACTTTGGTATGGCATCCCCCAGTGGCTACCGCAAGGCGATGCGGCTCATGAACCATGCCAACCGCTTTGGGATGCCCATCCTCACCTTTATCGATACCCCCGGCGCCTATGCCGGGGTTGAAGCCGAGCGCCTGGGTCAGGGCGAGGCGATCGCCTTAAACCTACGGGAAATGTTTCGCCTGGATGTCCCCATCGTTTGCACTGTGATTGGGGAAGGCGGCTCAGGCGGTGCCCTGGGCATTGGGGTGGGCGATCGCTTACTGATGTTTGAACATTCCGTTTACACCGTGGCGAGCCCAGAAGCCTGTGCGGCCATCCTTTGGAAAGATGCGGGGAAAGCACCCCAGGCCGCCGAAGCCTTACGTATTACAGCGACGGATTTACAGGAATTAGGCATTCTAGATGAGATTCTGACAGAGCCCGATGGCGGTGCCCATGCCAGTCCCCTAGCAGCCGCTTCGACGCTCAAACAGACGCTTGTCACCAGTCTCGAGCATCTGTCGAAGCTGTCGGCGGCTGATCGACGCGAGCGTCGCTACCAAAAATTCCGCGAGATTGGTGTGTTTCTAGAAGCGACGACGTAAACTGCAATACTTGGGTTGTGCCCCCGTCAAACGCTACGCTGGCAAAGGATACTTACGAATTCAGGCGTGACAAAACGCAACTGTCCAGATAGATTAAACCTGGCCTTTGCCTAAAGTGCTATAATTTGCAAGGTTAACAATCCTTAACAAAGCTCTCACATTGTTGGGATGATCGCTCATCGCTACTGTCTGGCATGGATTTTTCCTGCTCAATCATCAAACGCTGTTTGCCAATCCTCAATCTCCTCTTCTGTTCCAATGTTTCGCCATTTTGCAATCAATGGTTATAGCTGGGTATCTCACTGGCGATCGCCATATCCTCCGGTTCCTCAAATTGCGCTTCACGGCAGGGGAGCCATTTGGTTTATGGCAGTCTAGTAGTCCGGTCATTGTCCGGTCATTGAGAGAGGAGACGTTCTGGCAGAGGGTTGAGGGGGAAACTGTGAGACAGATGATGAGCAATGACTGACTTGAACGATTCCAACTCTTTCATTCATTCCAGTCATTGGCTTGCCAATCCGCCTTTCACTTGCTTCAAACTTGGTTGCCGCGCTCCAAAACCGATCATTTCGTCGTCTCTTTTGTTCCTCTGTTCGTATTAATCCTGTGGCGGTCATTTCCCACTTAACTATCATCAATCTTTCTTTATCTCCAACGTAGCCCTAGATCCCTTGTCTAAACCAACGCCCTGCTCGATTGGGGTGAGCATCTTCCACGGCGCAGTCACAAATTGAATACGTTGCGACTGACATCGATAAACGTTGTTGTTGTTATCTCCAAGCTGACCTGAGAATTTGATGTGTGTTTGATGTGTGCCTAAGGCACATGATCCAACCTGACGCTGTTACGGCTTTTCTCTACTGATTGTTTGTGTTACGAGGCTAAAACTCGATCCATGACTTCTTCTGAACAAGGCTATGCCCTGATAACCGGAGCCAGTAGTGGTATCGGTAAGGCAACAGCCCTTGCCTTTGGGCAAGCCGGTATCCCACTGATTTTGGTGAGTCGATCGCCCGATCGCCTGGAAGCGACGGCTTCTGAGGTCAGGAAATTGGGCGTTGCGGTGCAAACCTATGCGGTCGATCTATCCCAGGTTGAGCAGGTGAAACCGAAGCTGGAGGCGATTGCAACCCAATATCCCATCGATATTTTGGTGAACAATGCTGGGATGGGCTATACCGGAGAATTGTTGACCACGCCTCTGGATGATTGGCAACAGGTAATGACCCTCAACGTAACCAGCGTGCTGCTGTGCATTCAGGCCATTCTGCCTGGGATGCGCGATCGCCAACAGGGCACCATCATCAACATCGCCTCGATTGCCGCTCATCAAGCCTTTCCGGGTTGGGGAGCCTATAACGTCAGCAAAGCAGGTCTTGTAGCTTTGTCCAAAACACTCGCTGCCGAAGAGCGCCCCCATGGGATTCGCGTCGTCAGCCTGAGTCCTGGAGCGGTAAACACCCCCATTTGGGATACCGACACCGTACAAGCCGACTTCGATCGCACCAAGATGCTGACCCCCGAGATTGTCGCCCAAACGATTCTCCACACCGCATTGCTACCCAACCAAGCGGTCGTCGAAGAACTCACAATCATGCCGACTGCCGGAGCCCTCTAGCTAGGGGCTCTACATCGCTGCGTATTCATTTGCCTATTGGCATCTGGTCGGTTGCCATGCGTGCGTCCAGTGCCAAAGCAAAGATTGACTTCAGGTTTTCAGATTCCATTTGTTGTTTATTGAAGGCTCATCATGACTATTGCCTCTTCTACTTCTTCTAACAGCTTCAGCAACGGTTCCAACGGAAAGAATGGTGCTGCTGCGAATTCTGACCCCGCAACCAATACCCAAAAAACGGCGGGTGTGCCTGTCCGTCCCAATCGCTCCTCGGGTGGCATCAGTGCTGCACCCCAGGGCAAAACTGAAGTGGGTATGGATGAGATGATGGACTCGGTGCGCACTATGCTGCAGGCCGTCGGCGAAGATCCAGAGCGGGAGGGGCTACTCAAGACACCCAAGCGGGTTGCCGAAGCCATGCGCTTCCTCACCAGCGGCTACGATCAATCGTTGGAGGAGCTGGTCAACAACGCCATCTTTGATGAAGGGCACAACGAAATGGTGCTCGTTCGTGACATCAACTTCTTCAGCCTGTGCGAACACCACATGCTGCCTTTCATGGGTCGCGCCCACGTGGCTTACATTCCCAACGAGAAGGTTGTCGGACTCAGCAAACTAGCCCGCATTGTGGAGATGTACTCTCGCCGCCTTCAGGTACAAGAACGCCTGACTCGTCAGGTCGCTGAAGCGATTCAATCGATTCTTGAACCCCAGGGCGTAGCCGTGGTTATGGAAGCCAGCCACATGTGCATGGTGATGCGTGGGGTGCAAAAGCCCGGCTCCTGGACAGTAACGAGCGCAATGCTTGGTAGCTTCCAAGAGGATCAGCGCACTCGCGACGAGTTCCTCAGCTTGATTCGCCACCAGCCTGCTTTCTTTTAGCTCAATGCTTGCTTGAGAGCTGATCTGAAACACTGGCTTTGTTGTGACACCGTTACGACACTGAGGGTTGTGGAAACCTTCCGCAACCCTCATCTATGTGAGCAGTGTTTCTAACCCGAATTTCGCATCAGAACCGGCAGACTCCTTCTGGTTGCACAGGACAAGTGCGATCGCTAAACAGATTGCCCACTAGGGCGCATCATCAATTGATTGCAGAAGCCTTGCCGGATAAGTGTTTACGCGCCCGCCCCAACAACAGGAGCGAGGGGCTGTGAATGCTTCTGTGAAAGGACTTTGACACCTAATTGATGACGACCCCTAGCCAAAGTTCTTGCAAATTGAATAGATTCGCTAATAAAGACACATCTTCAATCTGATTGTTGTCGCTTTTTAATAATCCTGGCTAGAGGATAAGTGAATCGTCCATTCTCCGTACCTTGACGACTGATCCATGGGAGTGACTTTCGACGAGAAATCTGAACACCCTATTGAATCATTCTGCTCAACCTATGAATTTGCTGTTTCAACAACGAGAATTTGGCATCCTAGATTTTCTCTCGTGAGACTGACAAAAGAGCTATAACAAGTGGTGTTCCAGAAGATGTTTGGCTCTGGGATCCTCTAGGGGCTGGAAGTGGTCGAGTAATGTCACGGAAGACGAGGACATCACGAATAGTCTGAATGCTTTGCAGCTTTTAATTCTCCCATCCCGAGTATGCGTTTTCCTTAGTTGCACATCACGTGAATAGTGTTACGAAGGCTTAGTGCTGATAAAAAGCATCGTTGATTTTTTTCCTGAATAGCGTGACTGCTTATTCGCTGTTGGCTTGTCTACAAAATATTTCGATGGAATCAAGATTCGATAATCATCCTCTACTCCAAACCATCTATGATCAAACATCTAATGGTGGTTTTGGCACAAAGCTAGTCCATTTGTAAAGCGCTCGTTCCTAAACTCAGAAATGGTTTGATGTGTGCTCGATCCACAGTATCTTGCCCATCTGCGTTAGTAATCCTTGAGCCACAAAATACGCATCGTTGGTCATCGAGCGACACCACAATCTTATGGAATGCTCCATTCGTCCCAACGATATTCTCCTCATCCTTAATGTCCTCGACATTGTGAGGCGCAATGCTTTCCCAAAAAAGCTGATGCTTTACCGCTTCGAACTCATCAATCAGTAAGAGCGGCTCAATCTCGTGCGATCGCCCTGTAGACCAGCGATCGATGCGGCTAGCAATTGGCTACACAATATCAAAGGCTCAACAACTCATAAGCGAGCTGTCGAAACTCAAGAAGCATCGCTTTTAAGCGAACTTTGGTTATTTTGTCTGAAAGCTGGTGACAAGATTCGAACTCGCGACCCGCTGATTACAAGTCAGCTGCTCTACCAACTGAGCTACACCAGCAATAATATGCGTTTCTTAATTTAACATCCCCGGTGGAACTTTGTCTGGGAGGTTGCCAAGTTTTTCTGTGCTGGGGTTGATGGCTAGGCGATGCGGGTTCATGGGCTGTTGTTGAGGGCGTTGCTGTGGGCTTGGGCGAAGAGGGCGGCTTGGGTGCGATCGCGCAGCTCTAGGCGGGCCAGGATGTTGGTGACGTGATTTTTGACGGTGCCTTCGGAGATATAGAGGGTCTGGGCGATTTCGCGGTTGCTAGCTCCGGTCGCGAGGAGCTTGAGGACGTCCCGTTCGCGGGGGGTGAGATCCTTGAGGGCGGTAGGTGGCGGGGTGGGCGATCGCCCGCTGAGTTGGGCGGTGAGCTTGCTGAGGATGCCGGGGCTGAGCTGAGTATAGCCTTGGTGGGCGGCGCGGATGGCATCGGCCAGGGTTTCGGAGGGGGTGTCTTTGAGCAGATAGCCGACGGCTCCCTGTTGCAGGGCAGCGGTGACATATTCGTCATCGTCGAAGGTGGTGAGGATGAGGACTTTGGGGGTGGGGCGATCGCCCTGATATGCCTCCTGACAGAGTGCAGCAGTAGCAGCGACGCCATCCATTCCCGGCATCCGAATATCCATCAGCACCACATCGGGGTGCAGGGCTTGGGTTTGTTGCACAGCGATGTCGCCATTCTCCGCTTCGCCAACGACATCGATGTCTGGCTCCAGCTCCAGCAGGGTGCGAAGTCCCTGGCGAATCAGGTGTTGGTCATCCACAATCAGGAGGCGAATCATGGCAGGGGGGAGCGCGTTTACATCAAGGGTTCGCCAAACAGGATAATCGAGCAATTCAGATCGCCAATCACCTCTGTCGTGACATCGCTGACAGCCAGACCGCCAACGGTGCGGCGGCGCATCGAGCGGAGTACAACGAGGTCGTAGTCTCGCGCTGTTTTGAGGATGCGCTGTGCGATATTGCTATCCCGGACGGTTTGGATTTCCAGGGTGCAAATGCTCCGGAACGGCTTGATGGTTTCGGCTAGCTCCTCCTCAAAGATCTCGACCGCCTCCGCTGGGGTTTGGCGATCGCACACATGCAGTAGCGTCACCGTAGCCTGGTTCATATCCCCGATCAACTGAGCCAAGCGTACCGGATGCACAGCTTGGGGCGTGACGACTTTGACCGGGACGAGAATGCGGCGGAAATTGATCGGCTCATCCATCAGGCGCACCATCGCGACCGGGCAATGGGACGACCAGAATACACTGTCGATGATGTTGCCAAACAGTCGAGCCTGAAGCCCTTGTCGCAAGCCCCATCCCATCACAATTAGATTGGCCTCTTGCTCCCGTGCCACCCGACTAATGCCATTGGCAATGTCATCATCAATCCGCACGAGGGGATGGGCTTCGACATCAAACTCTTGGCACGCCTCGATCGCCCGCCGCAATAGCCGTCGGCTCTGGTTCAGGGCAAGATCCAGCCAGGGTTCGTCCATATGCGCCTGGGATTTGGCGATCGCCAGCGGCAAAACGACCCCAGATTCGTGGCGGGCTAATAAGCTGCCAAATTCAATCAAATACCGCTGGGTATTGGGGTTGGAGACGGGAATAACGATCTGAAACGGGTGCGCAATGTCTAAATCGGCTTCCGTGGCCGGAATGTCCCAAAATTCTTCGGGTTCCCAGGTGTCTTCTTCCTGATCGCGTTTGGGGATGGGCAGGTCACGGGCAAAGCGCGCCGTCAGAACAGGCCCCAACACCGATGTGGCCAGCATCAGCACAATAACAATGTTGAACACAGAAGGGGGCAGGAGTCCGGCCTGCACCCCAGCTAATGCGGCGGCTAGGGTGGCTGCGACCTGGGGCATCGACAGCGACCACATGGTTCCCATGGCTTTCCAGGAATAGTGATAGCGCAGCTTGGTAATGTAGGCGGCTAGGAATTTGCTGAGAATCAGCCCACCCACGATCGCCAGGGTCAAAAACAAATCGCTGCTGAAAGTTGCGATCAAGCCCGATACGTTGAGCAATAGCCCCATTCCCACAAAGAAAAACGGAATAAAAAGGGTACTGCCGACAAATACGACCTTTTCTTCGACGGGGCTATGCCCCAGAACATCGTTAATGGCGAGGCCGACCAGAAAGGCACCGACAATTCTGTCGACGTTGATGATTTGGGCTCCCAGGGCGGCAATAAAGACAGCGAGTAGTACGAAGAGAAACTGGTTGCCTTCATCGTTCCCGGTGCGTCGAAAATATTCTTTTCCGGCCCAGTCAAACCCAAAAAGCACGATCGCCGCATAGATGGCCAACGCTCCAAGTTGTCCTATTAGGCTGCTGGCCGAAAAATCGCCTGCATGGATGGAGATGCAAATAGCCAGCACCAGCAGGGCAGCAATGTCGGTAAAAATCGTCGCGCCGACGGTGACCGTAACCGATTCACTGCGGGTAACCCCCAGGCGAGAAACGATGGGATACCCCAGCAATGTGTGGGAGGCCATCAGGGAGCCAACCAACACGGCGGGGTTTAACCCTAAGCCAAAGCCATAACCAATAATTGTCCCGACTACCATGGGGATAGCAAAGGTCGCGGCTCCAAAGAAGAGGGAGCGATCGCGCGTCTTCCGAAACTCGGCCAGGTCGATCTCCAGCCCAGCCACAAACATGAGATAGATCTTGCCCACATCTGAGAGCAAGATCATGACCTCACTATCTGCGCTGAGTAGGCCGACGCCATCGGGGCCTAGAAACACTCCGGCAACCAATAGCCCAATTAACCCTGGCAGGCGCAACCGTTCAAAAATGGGCGGCAGCGTTAGCGTAACCAGAAGTAAGACCGTAAAGGCGATCAGCGGGCTGGTGGTCGTCAAATTCATACCGTGAGAGAAGGCTAGGGATAACGAGAAGCATCTTGGCTGATTATTACGCTTCTCTTCTCACTATGGCAGCCTCCGGTGGAAGGGAAATGGAACGCAGATGAACGCGGATGGACGCAGATGTAGCTTGTAGGTGGCTAATTCTAGCGAAACCTTCCACTTGCTATTCGGCTAAGTGCTTACCACGCCGCCTATTCTCATCTATCCACCCACGCATCCATTCCCTCTGTGCCCTCTGTGCCTCTGTGGTTCTATTTGTCTCTCACCGCGCCCCACTAGCAAAACAATCCAGGGCATCGCGGGTCTTTTAGGTTTCGCTCACGGCATCGGTCGCGGGTACGGCGTCTTCGGCTTCCTGGTCTCGGAAGGCAACGCGCAACAGCGGCGGTGCTAGGAAGGTCGTGAAGATCACCATGATAATGATGGCTGCTTCTAGGGGCTTATCCAGGACGCCACTGGCGGAACCGATTCCGGCAAAGACCAAACCCACTTCTCCCCGAGGTACCATGCCAATGCCGATGGCTAGGCGGTTGATGCCGGGTTGTCCAAACACGCCCCAACCCGTTATGACCTTACCGATGATGGCAACGGCCAGAAGGAAGGCGGCGATGACTAATCCTTCGCGGTTGGCGGGTACAGCGGGATTCAGCACACTCAAGTCAGCCTTGGCTCCAACGGAGACGAAGAAGACGGGAACTAGAATGTCGGCGATGGGAATGACCTGTTGATCCAGCTCTTTACGTTTGTCGGTTTCATCTAGCACCAGTCCGGCCGCAAAGGCTCCGAGGATGGCTTCTAGGTGAATGGCGTTGGCCAGGAAGGCCATCAAAAAGGCGAAGACCAGGGCGGGAATAATCAGCTGGCCACGGGTCTGGAGTTTGTCGGCGATCGCCAGGAAGGCTTTGTTGAAAAACTTACCCAAGAAAATGGCACCGAGCAGGAAGGCACTGGCGCTGATGATCAGATAGACCACGTTTGTGACATCCACTTCGCCCGTCTTGGCCAGACTGGCAACGACCGCCAGCACAATGATGCCCAACACATCGTCAATGACCGCTGCGCCAACAATGATTTGGCCTTCTCGCGACTTCAGATGCCCCAATTCCGACAGCACTTTGGAGGTGATACCGATACTGGTTGCCGTCAATGCTGCACCGGCGAAAATGGCTGGAATGGTGGGTGTATGGAAGATGGCAATTAATCCGGCGGTACCTGCCGCGAAGGGGGCAGCGACCCCGATTACCGCAACCACGGCGGCTTGATACCCAACCTTTGTCAGTTCTCGTAAGTCGGATTCCAGCCCAATTTCAAAGAGCAGGATAATGACGCCCAGCTCTGCCAGGACAGAGATGACTTCGCTCTGGGTGTCGAAGACGGGGGCGATCGCCTCCAAACTCAGGCCACCGCCAATCCATTGCAAGACTGGCATCAGCGTTGAATCAGCGACAGTTGCGCCACTTTCGGGGAAGACCAGTAGGTTGAGCGCTGAGGTTCCAACCACCACACCCCCAACCAGTTCACCCAGCACGGGGGGAAGGTTGAGCAGCCGGGACAACTCGCCACCCAGTTTGCTCGCGATGTAGACCACGACTAGGCTGAGCAGTACCCCTGCAAGGACGAGCGGTGCTTTGTCTACCGCTTCCGCCTCACCGACGACTTCGCCTAGCAAGGGGAGCCCTTGGGGCATCCGCATCATCAGTGATGCCACTGCCTCTGATGGGAGAAAACTCTCAAATCCATCCAACATAACCATTCCAATAACTCCAAATACCGCGTCACGAAACCTTAAATTTTTGCCATCGTAGAATGTGTTGGCTCGTCCTTCCCCATCCTGTCAACCGATCCGAACAGGTATAGCGATCCATCCCACTTCTACGGACTCAATTGTTGAAAGTGTGCGTTGGCTGACTCGAAAGGGCGAGTTTACGTTCCGGTTATGGCTAGTGATACAGCCTGGAGATGAAACCCGCCCGCTACGAGGGTTGATTAAGCGCAACCGCTGGATTCAGTTCCTGGGTAAGAAACTAAGTCATCAACGTAATAAGTCATCAACGCTTAGTTGTTCACTTCAGATAGCCGAAGTTCTGCTGTTGCGTCTTGGCTGACGGAACCGACGGCTCGACGCAATGCTTCGGTGCGATCCATCAACAGGTGTTCAGCTGGGATCAGGCTGAACAAGCCCAAACGCTCCAACCGCCGCTTGATTTGTCCCGTGGCACCGACGATGTAGATTTCCCGCTCATCATCCAGTGCATCTTTGAGGGCATTTTCGATGGCGAGAGAAGAGGTTACACCGATGTGAGGAACGTCGCTCAGGTCAAAGATCAGTGCTTCGCAATGGCGGACGGCGTTGTGCTCACGGGCGATCGCCTTAGCAACACCGAAAATCATCGGCCCACTCAGGTGGAACAACAGCACACGACCTGCGGCTTGATCCAACAGACTCTTTTCTGTCTCGGTCAGGGTAATTTCGTCATCCGCATCCGTTACCGCTCGGACATCCTGGGCTTGCAGTTGGCTCAGGCGATCGATCGTGAGGATATTGGCTACGAAAACACCGATTCCAACCGCTGCAATCAGGTCAACAAACACCGTCAGTGCAATCACCCCATACATAATGAGGGCGCCTTTCCAGGAAATCTGATGTGCCCGATTGAGGAAGCTCCAGTCGATGATGTCGATACCAACCTTGAGTGCAATCCCCGCCAGTACGGCCATCGGAATCACAGAAGTGAGGCTACCGGCCCACAGCACCACAATAAATAGGATGAAGGCACGGGTTAGACCCGACAGTGCAGTCCGCCCCCCGGTCTGAATATTGACTACCGTACCCATCGTTGCCCCAGCACCAGCGATACCGCCAAACAGACCGGAGGCGAGGTTCCCCAACCCTTGGCCAATCAACTCTTTGTTGGAGTTATGCTCGGTACGGGTCAAGCTATCCGCAATCACCGAGGTCAACAGGGCATCAATACAACCCAACATCCCCAACACAGCGGCATCAATCAACATGATTTGCAACTGATCCGCGCTGAAAACGGGCATTTGCAGCGCAGGCAAGCCCATGGGAATCTCCCCAATGCGGCGGATATCGACCCCGGTGAATAGCATCAGCGACACAACCGTACCGATGACCAGTGCCAACAACTGCGGGGGCACAAATCGCTTCAGTTTAGATGGCGTGAACAGTAAGATTGCAACGGTCAGCACGGCCAAAGCCGTTTCGGCTGGCTGAATGTTGGTCAAAAGCTCGGGCAAGCTGCCGAGGGTTCCCAACACACCACCTCCTGGATTGCCCTGCCCCAAAAAGGGCGCAATCTGTAGGATGATCAAAATGATGCCAATCCCGGACATAAAGCCGGAAATTACGGTGTAGGGCATCAGCGTGACATAGCGCCCCAACCGCAAAGAACCCAGAATGATCTGGAAAACACCCGCCATCATGACGACGGTGAAGGCCATGGCTAACCCGTTTTCAGGATTAGACGCCGTCAAGTTTGCAATAACAGCGGTCATAACCACGGTCATAGGTCCCGTGGGTTCTGAAATCAATGTGGGCGTGCCACCAAACAGCGCCGCGAAAAAGCCGACCAACACGGCTCCCCAAAGACCTGCTGCTGCACCTGCGCCTGAAGCCACACCGAAGGCAAGAGCCATTGGCAGTGCGATAATAGCGGCAGTGACTCCGCCAAAGATATCTCCCCGGAGATTTCTAAAGTGAATTCGATTTGTGAGTTGCATAGTGTAATAGAGGATTTAACCAACCATCGCTCTTTTTAATAGACGAAAATCTATCGTTTCCCCAGAATCATAGATTTATGCCTATGATTCTGAGAATATCATTTATCGATGCAATACTTGTTTTTTCCTAAAATTACGATTCTTAATCTTCTTCCTTTAGGTTTCCTTATATGACTGACTGGAAAGGGCGATCGCGCGGGCTTTAATCGCCTTTAACCGATGAGTATGACACTAGAGAGAAGGTATGCGGAGGCGATAAAGCAGAATACTCTCCTGAGGAAATAGAGCGATCGCTCACACCTCCCGCGCACCTTCTGCTCATATCTGCCTACACAACGGCAGACCAATGTCAAAATCTGTCCACTTTTGTTGTGATAAACGCTCGGAAATTGGTAAAACGTGAAGGTAGAAGGATGTAGAAATGTTGCGCTCCGCTTTCGTCGTTTTCGTCAACTAGGGATAAATTCGTCATGCTCAAGGGCAACGGCTCTTCGTTCAAAGGAATCCAGCAGTCGGTTCGGCGATCGCTGGCGATCGTTGGCACAAGTTTGTTCTCGCTGGGAGTGCTAGGAAGTTCGGTATCCGCCCAGACGGCGAATCCGCCCTCTTTTTCGACCTACACCCTGCCGACTCCGACGAATATGATGCGGCGACTTGGCGTGCGAGTTCCTTCTCTGCCATCGCCTCCCCCAGCGGATAACCTGTTGCCCGAAACCGAACTCACGGTGACGCACCTAGTGCTGCGACTCGGCGAACGGCGCGTGTTTGTCTACGCCGAAGACGAAGTAATGGCGAGTTATCCGGTCGCGGTTGGTACCTCAAGTACCCCCACCCCCACCGGAGAATTTGAGATTTTCCAAATGGTCGAAGATCCCGTATGGCAAAGCCCATGGACGGGAGAAGTGCACGAGCCTGGCCCCAATAGTGCCCTAGGCGTCCGCTGGATTGGCTTTGCAGAAATGTCCAATGGCATTATTGGTTTCCATGGCACACCGACCGTTTCCTCCATTGGCCATGCCGCCTCCAATGGCTGTGTCCGGCTCCGCAACGAGGATGTGCTAGAGCTGTTCGACCATGTGGAGATGGGGATGGTGGTGGTAGTGGAGCATTAGAGCGTGAACCCCAGAGGCACAGAGGACACAGAGAGACTAGAGCAGAGATAGGGTAAATAGCGTTTGCGCTACACCAACGACCCATCACTCTACATCTGCGTTCGGATTCACGTCCCCTACGGTTGCTCTTCGTCCCAATTCTCAAGCTCTTCAATTGAGATTTCCTCTACAGGTTCATCCTCCTGTGGCGCGAGGTTGAGGCGTTTGCGGGCGTCGGCGGAAAGCTTTTGGGTTTTGTCTTGGAGTTGCCCTTTGAGCTTGGTGGCGTTGTCTTGCCATTCGCGTGAGGTTTCAGAGAGTCGTTCCTGGGTTTGGTCGCGGCGTTCCTGGAGTTGTCCAGACACTTCTTTCCACTTGCCCTGGGCTTGTTCGGCGATCGCCTCCCGTTGATCTTTCGTTTGCTCAACGGCTTCGGTGAGCCGCTGCTTGCCCTGATCGGTCAAAGTTTTGGTGCGTTTTGTAAATTGTTCGGCGATCGCCTTGGCTCCGCTGACCACCGAACCAACATCCTGCCGCGTCCGATCAAAATCGTTTTGCAGGAATTCTGCGGCTTGTTGCGCCACATTCCCGGTGTAAACTTCGGCGGCTTCTAGCATCTCGACTGGAGCAATCAACCGGGTGTCGTTCATGCTGATGACGGTCTTGGCAGGCAGCGCATAGGTGCCAGATGCCAGACCACCCCAAGCATCGGAGGTGAACAGGTAATCCACCACATCCCCTGTTTCCTGGTTGATGCGATAGTCAATGACCACTCCGACGCGATCGCCCGTATTTGTCCATACGTCGTGACTCAGCACTCGTTCGGCGGCTTTGGGTTTGCGGGGTTCCACCCCAGACACCTGGCTGATCATCACCGCCGTGTCGCTCAAGCTCTCTAACTGTGTCCAGGAGAAGTAGCGTCGCCGTATCCCTAAGGGTCCCGACTCACAGGAAAATCCCACCACCTGGTGATAGCGCGGGTCAACCCAGATGTCCTGTAATTGCCCCAATTCTTCGGCGGTGTTCAAATCCAAGACCTTGCGTCCCATCAGGGCGCTTTGCTTCAGCTCGTTGTCTGGAGCAGGATTGGGGGATGCTGAATCAGACGGTGGCATACGAACGCTTCCTCAACCACGACGGTTCTCATTACTCCGATCATGATCGCGGTTCCTGTCGGACGGGACGCTGCTTAACTTTTCTTCAAGAAGTCAGGTTCCGTCTGAATCTCGAATGGAGGGTGAGATATAGCCGTGTTATATAGCGCTACGCGCTCAGGTAGAATCCAATCATTTTTTGAAAGCCCCACGAAGCGGGGCTTTCAAAAAATGATTTGTCCTAATCTCAATGCGTAAGGCCATATCAAATCCGGTTGAAGAAACCAACGATTGTTTGCGCCCGCTGCAGTGCAGCGGGCGCAAACAATCGTTGGGTCTTACAGCTGTTTAATCGGATTGGATATTACGCTCCATTCGAGATTCAGATTAAATCACTCCTTCCATTACCCGTTCCCCGGTGGGGTCTGGGGTGGCTGAATCTGCATCAACCGTGACATACAGTTCTGTAGCGCCCACGCCCTCAGGAGGATTTTCGAGTGGCGTGAGCCGGACAAACACCGAGCCATCTTCTCCCGTTCTGAATTCGCCGCAGTAGATAACATCGCCGTTCTCCAGTCCGAGCCACATGTGATAAATCTGGTCGGGCGGCAGCGGCGGTAGGTCACCAAGGGAGACGATCACCTCCTGCCAGTTCCCGGGCGTGAACAGGAGCGTACCGGCTGCATCAGAATCGGATCCGGCAAGGGAAATAAGGCGGCTATTCGGCTGACGCAAAATATCGGCAACTCTCTCCGGGCTAGCTGCTTGGGCTAGGCTCAACTGGTTGCGCAGGCGCAGGTTGTCTGTCAGGAGCAACAGGGTAGCGATCGCCCCCAATCCGGTCAGGATCCACGCCAGGCGCGATCGCCGGGAGCGTCTCTGGGGTGGTGCTTCCGTTGCTACAGATGGAGCCGCTACAGCGGCAGATGGAGCTGCTACAGCGGGCGTCGGCACAAGAATTCTTTCTTGCAAGCTGGCGGGAGCCTCAACCAAGTCGAGAGCTTCGGGCATCAAGGCATAGCTGGTTTGCAGGGCATGAATTTCCTGAATCAGCGCCGGATTTTCGGTGAGCAGGGCTTCGAGACGGGTTGCTTCTTCTTCCGTCAGGTCACCCAGCACATATCCGGTAGCCAGTTGTTGCTCTTCCTCTGAAAACAGATTGGATTGTTGCGGTTGAGTCATTGCACCGCCTCCCCCAAAGATTGCCGAAGTGTCATTAAGCCTTTGCGTGCTTTACTTTTCACAGTGCCAATTGGAATGCTGAGTTGCTGCGCGATTTCTGAATGGCTGAGGCCCTGATAGAAGTTCATTTCTAAAATCTGACGATGCTGTTCGGGTAGGTTGACAAGGGCATTTTGCAGGGCTTCTTTCCGTTCTGTCAGAGAGGCCGTTTCCAGGGGCGTGACACTGGTTCGCTCTGGCAGCGCAGATTGCAATTTTTGGAGCGATCGCTGATGGGTGTTATAGCGAGAGAGTCGATTGAGGGCGCGCGATCGCACCAGTAAACATAGGTAGGTACTGAGGGCGGCACGGTCGGGGTCGAATTTTTCGTTGTCCTGAAGATAGATAAAAATTTCTTGGGTGAGGTCTTCGGCATCGGTGGGTTGCTTCAGAATCCTCAAAGCCACGGTATACACGAGATTGCCGTAGCGAGAGTAGAGGAGAGCGAGGGCAGCGGGGTTGCCCGATCTCAAACGGCGAATCAGCTCGACATCGGAGGTGTCAGGGGGAATCGAAGCCATTCCTTCAGGGGGTAGTCGTTTGCGTTGCCGAACAGGAAACGATTGGGGCACCATTGTCTAGCTGGAGTCATTTTAGCCAGGGGAGGGGCAAAAAGCGACGGTCGAGGCACGAAATTCCCTGCCTCAGTGCGCCGCTCACTCCACTACACGGTGACGAAGCTATCGGCTCCCAAGGCGGCGGTGTTGACGCCCACTAAAGGTTGCCAGAATCTCATCGGCAAAGCTGATGGTATCACCAGACAGGGGCAAGCTGTTGGCATCCAGACCTCCCGCGAGGCCAATGACATCGGCGTCCCACTTCAAAACCCAGGATGATGACACGTCCGTTCGTGCCAACCAAATGATTCACTTGAGTCATGGTAGTGCCTACCTAATTTGCAAAATGAATGCATACAGACGAGTGACAACCGAGAAAATTCGGCCGCACAATCAGGGGTTTAAGCCCATTTTTGACGAGCAAAGACAGCCGTCCTAATGCCAGTAAGCAGTGGTGAAATAAGGAAAGAGTGAGGACTTATCACGGAACAAGGAGCCCCCCTTCGAATGCCTCACTCTGCTTATAGATACAATCGATGATCGCGATTGGATTTAAATGCTCAAAACTTTTCTGGTCTCTATCCGGAAAGTTCTCAATTGAGAGTGTTTGTGACCTGAGTACAGGACAAAAACCAGAGAACCCTTGATTTTGGGTAGCGCGGGCAGCGCCCGCGCTACCCAAAATCAAGGGTTTTAGCTGGGGTTTGATT
>JBCBSL010000041.1:0-22323 GCA_039819145.1 Cyanobacteria bacterium J06638_22 | reverse complement strand
CCCTGGCGGGGCTTTGGGGAGGAGAAAGGAAACACTGCCAATTCCCGCAGATCCTTTCCATATATGCCTGGGTTGTTCGCCATCCTCCCTTTTCTTACTCCTGTAGCCCAACTGGTAGAGGCGGCTGTCTTAGAAACAGTCCGGGTGTGGGTTTCTCCTTCGGAGACGCTTACGCGAACGACTCCCACCAGGAGTACCTGAAGATTAGACCAATCATTTTTTGAAAGCCGCGTGCCACGCGGCTTTCAAAAAATGATTGGGTTCTATCTAAGCACGTAGCGCTATATCGGGATGTAAGTCAGTGGTCAGACGGCTTGTTTTGGGGACAAGCAGCCGCTGGTTCGAATCCAGCCATCCCGACCAATGAAGCGTTTGGGGTCTACAGCGTGTTGCGCTGTAAACCCCAAAATTCCTGGCCTGCACCGGAGGCGGAAGTGGTGGACGCCCACGCCCGATAAGCGTGTTACTAGCAGGTTCGACTCCTGCCCGGTGTACCAATTTTTGTAGTGCGATCGCCATCAGGGTCGTTGGCAGAACGGTTATGCAGCCGCCTTTTAAGCGGAACGATCCAGGTTCGACCCCTGGGCGACCCATTGGGTTGTGAGCTCAGCCGGTAGAGCAGCCGCCTCTTAAGCGGAAGTGCGTAGGTTCGATCCCTACACAACCCATTGATAGCTTGGGGGCACTCGTGCCCCTTTGTCCCCAGCCATCAACACATTTGCCTTTAAACGTATGGATGAAAACGATAGAAAGTCTTGCAGATCAACTTTTTCGAAATGCTTGGTTACGTGAGTGCTGAGTGCTGCACATATCGCGGGGATGGAGCAAGAGCGGCTCGACGGTCTCATAAGCCGTACATCGGTGAGTGCAACTCTCACCTCCGCGACCAAATTCTTAGCAAGCAGATTCAGCAAGCAAATGAAGCGGTAATGCCTTCTGAAGCCAATCTAATGTTTTGTGCTGGTGTAGCTCAATGGGAAGAGCAACTGTTTTGTAAACAGTCGGTTGCAGGTTCAACTCCTGTCACCAGCTTGGGCTGGCTGCTTGCCAGCCGATGAACGTGTGGGTATTGCATCATCCAAGGGTGATGCAACCCACCTTGCGAATGTGGTGTAACTGGGAACACCGGAGTCTACCAAACTTCAGTTATGAGTTCGAGTCTCATCGTTCGCTTTGGCAGGGTTCATCAACCGATGGCCTGACATGCTAGGTCACAAAACAAAGGAGCGTAGCTCAACGGATAGAGCAGCGGTCTTCGAAACCGAAGGTTACAGGTTCGAGCCCTGTCGCTCCTATGAAATAGGTGCTGATTCGATCACCACTAAAGCCGTGCGATCGCCCCGAAACAAAGGGGCAAGCGATCGAAGAAACGCCATGCGAATCAACGCATTGCCATCTCATTTTTTGGTGAACCTTTGGTGATACAGTAAAGGAGACATTTTTACAGTATGTTAATTCTGTCTCTTGTTTCTCCACATACCAAAAAGTAGTTAGGCGTTAGGCATGGTCACCACAGCAGAAAAAACCAACGTTGGTTATATCACGCAAATTATTGGTCCCGTTGTGGATGTGAAGTTCCCCGGCGGTCAAATGCCAAAGATTTACAATGCGCTCCGCGTGAGCGGTCAGAATTCCGCTGGAGACGATGTAGCGGTCACGTGCGAAGTGCAACAGCTTTTGGGCGACAACCAAATCCGTGCTGTTTCGATGGGTTCCACCGATGGGCTAGTGCGTGGCATGGAAGCGGTTGATTTGGGCTCACCCATTAGCGTTCCGGTTGGCAAAGTTACCCTGGGTCGGATCTTCAACGTCCTGGGTGAGCCCGTAGATGAAAAGGGTGATGTGGCCGCTGAGGAAACCATGCCCATCCACCGGGAAGCACCTAAACTAACCGAGCTGGAAACAAAGCCCTCTGTATTTGAAACGGGGGTCAAGGTGGTTGACCTACTGACGCCCTACCGTCGTGGTGGAAAGATTGGCCTGTTTGGCGGCGCGGGTGTGGGCAAGACGGTGATCATGATGGAATTGATCAACAACATTGCAACCCAGCATGGTGGTGTGTCGGTATTTGCGGGTGTGGGCGAACGGACTCGCGAAGGAAATGACCTTTATAACGAAATGATTGAATCTGGGGTAATCAACCCAGAGAACTTGAATGAGTCTAAGATTGCTCTGGTTTATGGTCAGATGAACGAGCCTCCCGGTGCACGGATGCGGGTGGGTCTGTCGGGTCTGACGATGGCCGAGTACTTCCGGGATGTAAACAAGCAAGACGTGTTGCTGTTCGTCGACAATATCTTCCGCTTCGTACAGGCGGGTTCTGAAGTATCTGCACTCCTCGGTCGGATGCCTTCCGCGGTAGGATATCAGCCTACTTTGGGGACAGACGTTGGTGGTCTGCAAGAGCGGATTACTTCGACCACTGAAGGTTCGATTACGTCAATTCAGGCGGTTTATGTTCCTGCGGATGACTTGACCGACCCTGCCCCGGCAACGACCTTTGCTCACTTGGACGGAACCACAGTCTTGTCCCGTGGTCTGGCTTCGAAAGGCATTTACCCTGCGGTTGATCCACTGAACTCCACTTCCACGATGCTGCAACCTGCGATCGTAGGAGACGAGCACTACGACACCGCACGAGCCGTGCAATCCACCCTCCAGCGTTACAAGGAATTGCAAGACATCATTGCTATTCTTGGTCTGGATGAATTGTCGGAAGACGATCGCCTGACTGTGGCACGGGCACGGAAGATCGAGCGATTCCTGTCGCAACCTTTCTTCGTGGCCGAGGTCTTCACCGGTGCTCCTGGCAAGTACGTGAAGCTGGACGATACCATCAAGGGCTTCAATATGATCTTGAATGGTGAGTTGGATGAGTTGCCTGAGCAAGCCTTCTACATGGTGGGCAGCATTGATGAGGCAAAGGCCAAAGCCGAAAAGATGAAGGAAGAAGGTAAGTAATCTTCCGTGGGTTGGGGCAAGGCTTTTGCTCCAACCCAGTTTCTTTCAAACAGTTTGAGCAAAACAGCGTTAGAACGGCTGTGGCGCTCTCCAATTATTTCATTTACTATCTAACGGCATTACTGTTATGGCACTCGCAGTACGGGTCATTGCACCGGATAAGACAGTCTGGGACGAAGCATCCGATGAAGTCATCCTCCCCAGCACCACGGGACAATTGGGTATTCTGTCTGGGCACGCCCCTTTGCTAACAGCTCTGGATACTGGGGTGATGCGGGTTCGCGCTGGCAAAGACTGGGTGACGATCGCCCTCATGGGTGGCTTTGCGGAAGTCGAGAATGACGAAGTCATTATCCTGGTCAACGCAGCCGAACAGGGCAATACCATCGACATCGAAGAAGCACGAGCTGCTTTTTCAGAAGCGGAGAGCAAACTGAGTGGTGTCCGCGCATCGGGAACACGTCAGGAATTGATTCAGGCAACCTTAGCCTATAAGCGAGCAAGAGCACGACTTCAGGCTGCAGGTGGTTTGGTCTAGTCTGGCTAGCTTGCAAGACGAAGGTCAATTGTAGAGCAAGCCCTGCTTTCAGGATGGGAGGTCTTGGTCTTTCTACCTATATCAGGTATTATCCGGACATTGTTTGTAACGTTTTAGCAGACATTTCCCACAATTCTGTGTATCCTAAGCATAGTTGTAGAAAGGCAAAGTTTTTATTCCGCTTGGTTTGATTAAGGGCGTTGTGAGTTCGCCAAGGAATTATACGGATTGCAGAGTTGATTCCTTTTCGACCTCCTGTCTATAAGTCTTTGCATCTACCAGATTTTGGCATCTACCAAAAAACGAGGGGCGTCTACCCCCTCGTTTTTTAATGGTTTGGTGCCCTTCGACTGCACTCAGGGAGCCAACCCGATCGCTGGCTTCGACTGCGCTCAGCCAGCAGGTACAGTCTTTTGCCTAAATACCCTAAATACGTTGATTTCGTAGATTGATGCTGTGGGCGCATCCGCGCCCACAGCATCAACACAATACATACGTCATGCAACCGCTAGTTGCTGCCCGTAAAGTTAACTTCTGGGAACTGCTCTTGCGCCTGGTTAATAGACTTGCGCTTGCCTTCTTCCTGCCAGTAGTTAATGACTTCGGTGGCTTTGTTCAGCAACTCAACCCGCTCCGTCTCAGAAATCCAGGTTTTTCCCTGCAATTCTTTGTTCAGTTCTTCCCAGGCATCATTCCGGGGCCAGAAGAAGTACGAGGTTAGGGGACTGGTTCCCTTTCCGACAACCTGATCAACGGCCAGGGCGACATTCTCTTCTAACCACAACACTTTCAAAATAAAGCGTGAGGTGGGTGCTTCTATTTCGCTCAATGCGACCTCCTTAGTTCCAATGGCCATGCTTACACGACTTTCAATCCTCTATGCTATCCCAACCTTTGCTAGGATGGCTAGGGCAGTCTTTAAGTTTATCAACACATCAGAGGTTGGCGCTTGAAATCAAAGGCGATCGCGATCGTAGTTTTTGACATTGATGGAGTTGTGCGGGATGTTAGCAACTCCTATCGACGGGCGTTGGCCGATACGGTAGAGCGCTATACCGAAGGAGCGTACCGACCGACACAGGATGACATTGATGTCCTCAAGTCGGAAGGGTTATGGAACAACGACTGGGAAGGCTCCCAGGAAATGATCCTCCGCTATTTCGAGCAGCAGGGAACACCGCGATCGCACGTCTCCATCAACTTTGACGAGCTGGTCGCCTTTTTCCAGTCGCGCTATCGTGGCACCGACCCAGAGAACTGGAACGGCTACATCAGCCAGGAGCCGCTATTACTCGAAGCGCCCTATTTGTACCAACTGAGCGAGGCCAACATCCCCTGGGGCTTTTTTAGCGGAGCGACCCGTGGCTCGGCGACCTACGTCCTGGAGCGGCGATTGGAGCTTCCATCGCCCGTGCTGGTGGCAATGGAAGATGCCCCTGGCAAACCCGACCCCAGTGGCTTGTTCGCAGCGGTCAAACAACTAGAAACCCAGCATGGCGAAGCATTAAAACCGAATCTACCCGTGGTTTATGCCGGGGATACGGTCGCCGATATGCAAACCGTCGTGCAGGCGGCGGAAAAATTCCCTGATCGCAAATGGATTGGGATTGGCGTTTTGCCACCCCATGTGCAACATGAGGCCGACTATGCCGATCGCTACGCCCGCAGACTCATGAAAGCCGGGGCGCAGGAAGTCTTGCCCAACATTCAACAACTCGACGCTAAGCGCATTCGCCAAATCATTTAGACGAACTCCAGAAAGGAGCTAAGCCTGCTGATAGTGCTAGTTTTGCGCCAGCCCTAAACCCATCAGAACTGACGTATTTGGTTGAATTTGTGGCCGTTTCGCTGCCACAAATTCAACGAATTCACTCTGGGTGACGCCAGTTTTGCGTCAGGCCTAAATCGGTCTGTCGGGGGTTAATGCGTGCAGATTTGGAGGGCGTGCCTATAATGGTTTAGCCAAGAACGCTGCCTGTTGCGCGTTTGCCTGGACTTAGGATGTGGGAGTGAATCGACGATGGTTTGGAAATCGCGTCAGCAACGAAAAACACCGTCCGGGTTGCGCACAAATGCTGCCAAAACTCCTCGCAAAGCGGTGCAGCGATCGCCACGTCCCAAGCCACCCACCGTCCATGTGGGGCGATCGCGACCCAATATCCCTCCCGAGCAACCTGCAGATGTTGCTGCCACCTATGCTTCCAGAAGCGCAGTGCCTCGTCATCCCCAGACAGTAGCCGAAGCCTCGGGCATGTCTGCGTCGGTGTCAGATACCCCGTCTCCAGCACCCAAGCGCTATCCCTTTCCGGGTGCGCGACTCTTCTTCTCTTGGCCGCTCTGGGGAAGCCTCGGCTTGATCGCAATTTTAGGGACAGGTGGATTAGCCGCTGCCCTACTGTTCAAAATTCCGGCATTACCCAATTGTCCTGAGATTTTTTGGCCGACAGCATCGGCCTCGCTACGGCTTTACTGTGGGCAACTGGCCGCCAATAAGCAAACCGTCGATGATTTGTTGGAAGCCATTGAGTTGGTGAATCAGCTTCCCGAAAGTCATCCCATGCGAGCCGAAGTCGATCGCTCCATTGAGTTGTGGGCCAGTGAAATTCTGGAATTGGCGGAGGAAACCTTCCACCGGGGTGACCTAGACGGGGCGATCGCCATTGCCCGCCGGATTCCCACTGGCACCGCCGCACGGGACGAAATCGCCGAGCGCACCAACTATTGGCGTACCGTTTGGCGGGAAGGGGAAGAAATCTTTGCCGAAGCGGAAGAGGCGCTGCTCGACCAAAATCCCCGCGAAGCATTTGCCATCGGGACGCGGTTGTTGGATGTAGACAATCGCTACTGGAACACGGTCAAACACCAAGAACTGAGTGATTTGATCACGGCGTCCCGCGAAGATGGCAATCGCCTGGGGCAAATTCGCCAACTGGCGCGGCGCGGAGGCTTGAGTAATTTGCTAGAAGCGATCGCCATGGCGCAGGATATCAAGCGCATTAGCCCGGTCTATCCAGCAGCTCAGCGCCTAATCGCCAGCTTGGGCGAAGATATGCTAGATCTCGCGGAAAATGCCCTAGAGCGCGAAGATTTTGCCGAAGCGATGGATATCGTGGAGCAAATTCCTGATAGCGCTAATTTACAGGCGGAGATTCAGGACTTCACGATTCTGGCGCAGGCACAAGCGCAATCCTGGCAGGGTGGTCTTGGGGATTTGGATGCAGCGATCGCCCAAGCCCAGCGCATCCGGCGCAACCGTCCCCTCTATGGCCGTGCCCAGGCATTGATTAGTCGTTGGCAAGTTGAAATGCGGGATGTGGTGCAACTCAACTATGCGCGTCAGTTAGCCGCATCCGGAACCCTGATAGATTTGCGAGCTGCCGTTGTCGAAGCCCGTCGCGTCCCGACCTCTAACCCACGGGGCGACGAAGCACGGGATCTGGCACAACAATGGACCACTCGTATCGAAACCATTGAAGACCAGCCCATCCTATCGCAGGCAACAGCCCTCGCTGGAATCGGTGACCTGCGGACAGCGATCGATGTTGCCAGCCAGATTCGCGATGGACGAGCACTGCATGGCGAGGCTCAGCAACAGATTCAGAGCTGGACGAACCAGATCCAACGGGCTGAGGATCAGCCTGTTCTGGATCAGGCGCAACAACTGGCAGCAGCAGGGGATTTAACGCAGGCGATCGCCGTTGCTCAACAAATTCAATCCGGTCGGGTGCTACACGGAGAGGCCCAAAGCCGCATCCAAACCTGGCAGGCGCAGATCACAGGACAGAATCGCTTGCGAGACGCACAGCTCGCCGCATCGCCCGGCTCGTCGGAAGCCCGCATCGCTGGCATCCGCATCGCCGCGACAGTGCCCAGCAATACCCCCAGCCGACCCGAAGCCGATCGGCTCATCGCCATCTGGAGCCAGGAAGTACTGCAAAATGCCCAGGTGCTTTCAAGCTACAACCTAGATGCAGCGATCGCCCTCCTGCAACAACTCCCCGCCAACACCCCCGCCTCAGCCTCCGCTCAACAGCAACTTGCCTCCTGGCAACAACTCCGCAACGCCAGCATTCCTAACAACATCGAAACCCTTCCGGCTCCAAGCCCAGTCTATGCTGAACCTGTGGAAGCCGAGCCCCAGCCCACAGACGAGGATGAAAAAGACGAGGCCGATGAATAGATTTTTAGGGAATGCTGAGGGCGATCGCCACGCACGAAACGGATTGATGCTGCCTCAAAACGACGCCTCAATAGGTAGCGCTTAGCCGACTGGCCAGGTAGTCGCCAGCCGAAATTGGGGTGTAGCGACTGGGGCGATCGCTCCTCTGGCAGCTTTCCAAACACCGGAGTTCTACGTCGGGGTTAGGGTCGCAGAAGAGGGCGACAGAATAGCGAGATTGCGTCATCCATTTGGCAGATGGAAGTACAACGCGATGGGGCGTTGACGTCAGCACATCATTCGTCCACCGTTGCATCGCATCGCCCACATTCACTACCAGCGTACCGGGAATGGGAGGAGCCGGAATCCATTTTCCCTGACGAGTACGAACCTCCAGCCCATCGATCGGATCTTGCAGCAGGAGTGTGATGCTGCCGTAGTCGGTATGTTCTCCGGCTCGTTGTTGCCCAGTCATTGGCTCGGTTGTGACGCCAGGATAATGGAGAACGCGCAAGAAATAGTTCTGACCGTGTTTGTCGTCAAAAAAATCGACGGGAAGGTTCAGGGCGATCGCAAACGCCCTCAGAACATTCGGGGCAACGACAGTGGTAGCCAACTGGTAGAACGCGGAAACCGCTTCTCGGAAATCACTACATTCAGGCAACCAAATACTGTTGATGCCCGCATTGAAAGCCTCCTTTAAATCCCCCGGCTGACTGGGATTCAGCCGTTCTTTTTGAAAACCAATGTAGCCACAGTTCGTTTCTGAGGAACGGGCGATTTTTTCTTTGACTTCGGTAGGCAGGTCAAAAAATAATTTGGACTGGAGCAGAAGCTGATCGAGCAGGTTTTGAGGGATACCATGATTAGACAAGTACATAAACCCAATGTCACAGCACGCGGCATAAACCTGCTCGACTACAGCTTGTTGGTCTGCCTCACTCCCCTGTAAAAAGGGGGCAAAGTCAATAACCGGGATTTCCACAGTAGATGTCGTCCTATGGGGTGGGGGTAGTTTTCATAGGATAGTGGCTTTTGGACAGGCGAGGGAGCCTTCCCTTGGGGTTAACTCGACTATGAGAATGAACCCGACAGAGCTAATGTGTGAGTATTGTTGGGCATCGCCGTCATCGGCCAGCGTTCAGGGAAATGATTTATTACCAGTGGATTGACAGCCCGTTGGGGGCACTGTTGTTGACATTCGATGGGCGATCGCTCACCGGACTCTACTTGAAAGGACAGAAGTACTTTCCGGTGATAACCGAGGCATGGTGCGAGTCTTCTCAAGTCGAACCTTTTGAGCAAGTCCAAGCGCAATTAACGGAATACTTTGCCCATCAGCGCCAACAGTTTGACCTGCCTCTCGAACTACAAGGAACCGCGTTTCAAAAGCAAGTCTGGCAATATTTACTCGAAATTCCATTTGGAGAAACCCTGTCCTATGGCACGCTGGCCAAAAAGATTGGTAAACCAGATGCATCGCGTGCCGTCGGAGCCGCAAACGGTCGCAATGCCATTTCTATCATCGTGCCCTGCCACCGCGTCATTGCGACGAGTGGCAAGTTGACCGGGTATGCTGGCGGTCTCGATCGCAAACAATGGTTGTTGCAACACGAGCAGAGCTATGGAGGTTGAGTTGATAGACGTCCCGTCCAATGGAGTCCTCGTCATCATCGATGTACAAAAGGCGATCGACCACCCCAGTTGGGGGCGGCGAAACAATATGCAAGCTGAGGAAAATATTGTGCAGTTGCTCAATGCTTGGCGGGCAACCCATCGTCCCATCGTGCATGTTCGTCACCTTTCAACCGAGCCAGATTCCCCCTATCGTCCAGGGCAAGAGGGGTGTGACTTTAAGGATGCGGTTCTCCCGGAGGCCGGTGAGCGAATCGTTGATAAACAGGTGACTTGTGCATTTATTGGCACCGATTTAGAGGAATGGCTTAGAAGTAATGGCTATCAAACGTTGTTCGTTACGGGTGTGATAACGAACAATTCTGTTGAGGCAACCGTCCGAGTGGCAGGCAATCTTGGCTTTGATACCTACGTCGTTTCAGATGGAACAGCGACGTTCGACAAACGAGATCTAGAGCAGCAATGGCATGTCGCAGAGCAGGTGCATGCCCTTTCCCTAGCCAACATGCACAAAGAGTATGCAACCGTGGTCGATACACAAACGCTGCTACAACGTTTGTAATTGGTGACCTCAACCCTGACGAAGATGCCGATTGCTTTATGGTTATCGATTGGTGTGGCACTCGGCGTGGCGTTTGCCGTGGCTGTCAGATTCCAGGCACAATACGAAGCCCGCATTCTTGCCCTTGGCCTGTTCGTCGCAGCGTTGATTTATCTAGGGTTTGAGCTGGTTGGTGGGGCAAGTGTTGACTGGATGGTGACGGAGGCGTTGGGGGTTGGGATATATGGGGCGATCGCCCTACTGGGGCTACGATATGGAGCGAGATGGCTTGCCTTCGGATGGGCCATGCACCCGGCTTGGGACGCAGGACTCCATTGGTTCCATGAAGCCGCAAGCTTTGTGCCGACAGCGTATATTGTTATCTGCATCGGCTTTGATTTAGCCGTGGCTGTATCTATCTTGAAGAGAGCTAACCAGGAGGATCGTATGACTGTTCCCAAGCGCTCTGATTCGGTTCTCCTAGCGATCTTGGGGCTGAACCTTGCTTCGACCTGGCTACACTACATTGACAATGCTCTGTACCTTAGCCAGTATCCTGGGCCAGACTGGTTTACGCCAATTGGCATTATGGCGACGGTGCTCGTGATGACACCCGTTGGGCTACTAGGCTACTGGCTGTATACCAAGCGTTCCTTCGGATTGGCCTATCTGTTACTCGGAGCTTATTCGATTACCAGTGTGTCGAGTCCGGGGCACTATCTTTTCCCGATGGTGGTTCCCATGTCTCTCAAAATGCATGGTTTAATCTGGTTTGATGCCATTTCAGGACTTTCGTTGATTGGTTTTATAGTATGGTCTGGTGCGGTGGTTCAAGAGTGGCGCAGTGCTCTAACCAGCAATTGAGTGTGTCGCTTGGCGGCAAGGTAGGGCGGATGAAACAGAGAATTGCGTGCTGCTGATTGAACGGGATTGGGCGATCGCCCACTTCAACCCTGCATTAACCAGTCACAATCACCTCAACCCTTCGCAGCTATTGCAACTGTTATGGATACCCCGTCAACGTATACAACCCTGCGCCCAAGCCCTGAACTTCGAGACTATGTGAGCCATTACTGGGTCAGTTCTAGCGGGGCTGATGGGATTTATACGGCCTTACCCGATGGGGCGATCGATCTGGTTTTCCAAATCCATACCACAGACATTAACAGTTGGGTTTACGGAACACCAACAGCTCGAATCGACATCCCTTTGCAGCCGCACTACCGATATTTTGGCATTCGCTTCAAGCCCGGTCAGAACCGCCATTTTATGAAGCTTAGCGCGCGAGATCTAACAAATAATTCTGTCGTCGCCCATGAGGCAATGGGCTTTTCACTGCATCAACTCGCTGACTCTCTTTTGCGAACCAATGTAACTGAGCCGCTTGATGCAATACTACAAAGCTACTTAACCAACCATATGCCAGAGCATCAACGAATTGATGATTCGATCCGTTTAATTGAATTGGCTCGGGGGGTTATTCGTATCAGCGATGTAGCCGATAGCTTTGGACAAAGTCGTCGTCAATTCGAGCGAGCATTTCTCGAAACCGTGGGTATCCCCGCTAAGACCTTTGCAAAGATTATTCGCTTCCAACATACAGCGCAATTCCTCGTGGCACCCGATAAGTTATCCCTGTCCCACATTGCCGCTGAGTTGGATTATGTTGATCAAAGCCACATGAGTCGGGACTTTAAGCGGTTGGCAGGCGTGACACCCAGGCAGTTTGTCCAGGAGCCTGTCGCATTTTTACAAGACTTGGATGTTGTCCCCAACTAAAAATAGAGTCGCAGTCCAATACCTAAAAGGAACGACTCTATGAACGTATGGTCTGGTGTGATCACCAAAAATCTTGAGGCATCGAAAGCTTTCTATATTCGCTTGTTTGGATGTGCGGTGATTTATGAAAGTGATTGGTTTGTTTTGCTGAAGCTGGGCAATCGTGAGCTAGGGTTTATGTTGCCGAATTTGGAAACCCAAGCTTCTATCTTTCAGTCAGGATTTGAAGGGAAAGGAATCTGGATAACCCTTGATGTTGATGATGTTGATGCTGAATACGATCGCATCAAAGCAATGAATGTCCCTATTGAGGTGGAGTTACGCGATGAACCCTGGGGCGATCGCCATTTTGCTTTTGTCGATCCGAATGGCATCGGCATCGACATTGTCCAGAAACGGTCGATTGAGGCGTAAGTGAAACCCACTGTGGCAAACAAAACGAAATGCCACTTTGCAGTCCTCGCAGCGCGAGGACTGCAAAAGAATTGCCTACCGCTAGTCTCCAATGCATTGTTAGAAGCAGAACTCAGGAAAATTAGGGAGACTGTTTTTTAGAAGATATTAGTCCAGTGGTATAAGATTGAGGGCATTCTTCATCAAAGCAAGGGCGCAGCAACCCGATCAGCCCCTTCGTATCTAGCATTCGTCTAAAATCCAAACTCTAAAATCCAAAATCCCAATGCCGCTGCTCTCCAAAATCTTGCTCTATCCAATCAAATCCCTTGACGGGGTCGAGGTTGCTTCGACCACGATTCTAGACGGTGGCGCGTTGGCTCATGACCGGGAGTTTGCGCTGTTCGATGCCGAGGGCAAGGTGGTGAATGCCAAGCGCACTGCCGCAATTCATTCGATTCGTGCGGAGTTTGATCTGGCGGCACGGCGGGTGCGGGTTTGGACGCCGGAGCGATCGCCCCAATCCTTTCACTTGGATGGCGATCGCCCCACCCTCAATGCCTGGTTTAGTGAGGTGTTCGAGCAAACCGTTACATTGCAACAAGACCTCCACATGGGGTTTCCTGATGACACGCGGGCGTCGGGGCCAACGATAGTGAGCCTTGCAACCCTGGAAGCGATTGCCGAGTGGTTCCCTGGTTTGTCGGTCACCGAAATCCGCCAACGCTTTCGTGCCAACCTAGAAATCAGCGAAGCGCCAGCCTTTTGGGAAGACCAGTTGATGGCAGAACCGGGGCAAACCTTACCGTTTCAGTTGGGGGAAGTGACCCTGCTAGGTAGTCATCCCTGCCAGCGGTGTGTTGTGCCGACGCGGGATGCCCAGACGGGCGATCGCACCCCACAGTTTCAGGCACAGTTCAGTCAGCAACGGAAGGCAACCCTGCCCGATTGGGCGGTGAGCAATCACTTCAACCACTTTTATCGACTGACCCTCAATACAAAAGTGCCTCCCAGCGAGGCCGGGAAGTACATTCGCGTTGGTGATTCTATTGCTATAGCCTGAATCTAGCCAGAATAGGCTATTAGAATTTCGTCATGCCCATGTCATGCCCATTTTCATGGGCATCCATCAAACGCTGATCGGTCACTTTGCTTAGCTTTTCTGGATTCCCGCATTCGCGGGAATGACCGTTCGATATCTTGTCCTAGCCTTGAGGGTTACGGCTATATCGGAGCGTCGAGCTAAAGCTAGAGATATGAGGACATACGACGCCCGCTGGCTGAGCGAAGTCAAAGCCAGCGGGTACGAATCGCCTTAGTGTCTTCTTGCCAATTCCTTAGCGGAACATGCTGCTGACGGAGCTTTCTTCATGAATCCGCCAGATGGTTTCGCCGATGATGTTGGCAACGGAAATCGTCTTGAGTTGGGGGAACTGACGCTCTTCGGGAACGGGGATGCTGTTCGTGGCAATGACTTCCTCAAACAGCCCCGATGACAAGCGCTGCGTTGCCGGAGGGGAGAAGACAGGATGAGTGATGCAGGCATACACTTGCCGCGCACCATTCTCTCGCAAAATTCGTGCCCCTTCGCAAATGGTTCCAGCGGTGTCGATCATGTCGTCTACCATGATCGCCGTCTTGCCGGAAACATCCCCGATCACATTCATCACTTCGGCTACATTGTGCGCCTGACGGCGTTTGTCGATGATAGCCAGAGGCGCATCATCCAGCTTTTTGGCGAATGCTCGCGCCCGCGCGACACCACCAACGTCCGGTGAAACGACGACAGTATCTGACAAGTTTTTGCTGATGAGATAGTTCAGCAAAACGGGAGCCGCGTAGACATGGTCGAATGGAATGTCGAAATAGCCCTGAATCTGGGCTGAGTGCAAGTCCATCGCCAAAACGCGGTTTGCCCCTGCTTCGGTAATCAGGTTGGCCACCAGCTTAGCGGTGATAGATTCGCGCCCAGCAGTTTTCCGATCGGCACGGGCATAACCGTAGTAGGGAATAACCGCCGTAATTTGCCGTGCAGATGCTCGATGGCAAGCATCGATCATAATCAGCAGTTCCATCAAGTGATCGTTTACTGGATGACAGTTGGGCTGCATCAGGTAAACATCACACCCACGAATCGATTCTTGAATTTGGACATACAGCTCTCCATCGGCGAAGCGCTTGCGCACCATGGGGGAAAGATCCATTCCCAGGTAACGGGCAACTTCTTCGGATAGTGCAGTGTTTGCAGACCCAGACAGTAGCCGCAGTCGACTGTTATCAGAAAGAGACGGGAGAGGTGGAATAGCTAGAGTTGCGGTGCGAGTCACGACAAGTCCTTGGCAAGCGTTGTCATCGCAATCTTACCACTTTGGTCTAAATTGGTTGTCCAGAGATATTCGTAGAATGTTGTTATCTAAGTTAACCGAGTGCAACGGTATGAAACCCAAAAATGGTAGGAGTTTTTAATCCTTCTACAGAAATTTTCGGAAACTTCACGCCACAAAAATTACAGAGATAGACGCATACAAAATTTGACAATTTCATCGATTCCATACATTTCCAAAATTGGCTGTGGAGGTGTTGGAGTTTTCTTTTGTCCTTAAACGCCTCAGTTGTTTTTTAGAAAGAATTAAGATTGTTCTCTACACCATTCCTCAGCATAGGACTAAAAACCGAACCCCCGCTAGCCCCGTTGATTTTGTGTAGCGCGGGCACCACCCGCGCTACACAAAATCAACGTCTTTCTGGTTTTTGTCCCGTACTCAGACCCCATTCACTTCACACCAACGTCTCCAATCAAGAAACTTGATTCAGTCGGTTTCTCGCAAAGGATATATAGCCTTACGCATTGAGATTAGGATCAATCATTTTTTGAAAGCCCCGCGTCGCGGGGCTTTCAAAAAATGATTGGGTTCTACCTGAGCGCGTAGCGTTATACTCGCTGGCTGAGCGAAGTCGAAGCCAGCGAGTTATTTTGTGTGTCCTGAGCGAAGTCGAAGGGCAAAGTCTTAACGCGTAAATTCTTTCCCAGAATTCTTCTAAGACACCTGAGAAGACCGCACCGTTGCTTCTGACGACATCCTTGGGAGGGATTTGGTGTTGCGCCGAAACAGACAGTAGGCAGAGGGAACCAGGAATAATGCCAGGAAGGTAGCCCCCCCGACGCCGCCTGCGATCGCCACCGCGAGAGGCGGCCAGAATTCGCCCCCATCCAACAACAGCGGCACGAAGCCGATCATCGTGGTGAATGTAGTGGTGAGGACATGGCGGGTGGAGTGGCGGACGACGGATTGGATGGCATGGCGATCGCCCAGTCGTGCCTGGGGATGCCCATCCAACGCCGCCAGCACAACGATGGAGTCGTTGATGGCAACCCCGATTAAGCCCACGGTGCCGATGATGGGGTTGAAGCCAAAGGGATAGCCGAACAGCCCCACGGAGAACAGTCCCAGACCGAAGGCGGCGATCGCCACCGAGCCGATGAGTCCCGCCAGTTTGAATGAACCCAGGGAGAGAACCAACGTCGCCACCGTCAAGATGACCAGCACCCCAACCGTGGAGACGAGATTGCCGATCGCCTCCGCCCGTTCTTCCGCTTCGCCGCCGAAGGTGAGGGTGTAGCCGGGGGGCACCGTCACAGTATCGGCCTGGAGTCGTTGCTGAAACTTGGTCAATACCGTGGCTGGAAGTATCCCTGCCCGCAGGAAACCTTGGATCGTGTTAACGCGCTGGCCGTTGTAATGGGTGATTTTGGCGAGTTCTGGTTGCAGGTTCAGGGTGCCAAGGGCATTGAGCGGAATCCATTCCTGATCCGCAGCGGCAATCAGCGGCAGGGCAGCGATTTCATTGAGGTTGGAGCGATCGGCCATGCGGACGCGCACGGGCAGTTCTTCGGTTGCCTCCAAAATGGAGCCGCCCTGGATGCCTTCGAGGGTCTGGTCGAGTTGCTGGGCGATCGCCCCGAGATCCAATCCGGTCAAGCGCACGGCTTCTTCATCCAGAACAAACTGCACTTGCGGCAGGGTTTCGTTGAGGCTGGCGCGGGTATGGGTAATGCTGTCGAGTTGTACGAGGCGCGATCGCACCGCTTCCCCAAGGGTCTGCAATTCCGTTAGATCTTCCCCTGCAATGCGTACCTCAATTGGTGCATCAAACGGCGGCCCTTGCTCTAGCTGGCGGACTACGGCGCGCACGCTGGGAAAGTTGGCATCGAGCTCGGACTGGAGAGTTCGCGTTATTTCGGCGGTAGACAGACGATTGAGCTGCACCAGCGCCTGGGCATAGTTGGACTCGTTTTCGCGCCCGCCCGTGAGGTTGTAGTAGAAGCGGGGCGCGTTCGTTCCCACAAACCAATGCACCTCTTCTACCTCATCGTTTTGTAGGAGGCGATCGCGGATGGCTTGCACCGTATCCCTTGTTTGGGAAAGGGCAGTGGAGGGTGTGAGTTCCAGTTCGACTTGCAGTTGGTCGCGATCGCTAGCGGGGAAAAACTGCTGATCCAAAAACGGAGCCTGAAGGAAGCCGAGGATGGGAATCGTCAGAGCTAACGCGATGCCCAGCATGGGACGGCTTAGGGTTTGCGTCAGGATGGCGTTGTAGCCATTGGCCAACCAAGGGAGAGTTACGCCATTTTGCCACCAGCGATCGTCGGGGGGAATATCGTGGGGCGATCGGCGACGCTCCCAAAAGAAGAAGAGGTGCGTGGCCAGCGTCGGAATAATCGTAATCGACAGCAGAAATGAGCAGGACACCGCCAGAATGACATTGATGCCAATGGTGCCGACAAATTCACCAACGCTGCCCGGAAGGAGGGCGATGGGCATGAAAGCCAGCACCGTGGTGATGGTGGAGCTGAGGAGGGGAATCGCGAGATGGCCAACACTGCGGGTAATAGCGGCTTCGGCGGTGACGCCCTGGCGTAGGTGATGGCGCACCTCATCCACCATGACGATCGCTGTATCAATCAAAATCCCCAACGCCACAATTAGACCCGTAATGGAAATTTGGTGGAGGGGAATACCCATCAGCCCCATCATTCCGAATACCATTAGCAAAGACAGGGGCAGGGCAATCCCCACAATCACCGCAGCTTGCCAGCCCATCATTGCCAGAGTGACGCCAAACACCAGCGATGCCCCTAATAACAGGTTGAAAAGCAGCGTACTAAGGCGGGTGGTGACATAGCGCGTCTGGTCGAACAGGATATCGAGAGAAACCCCGTCCGATAGCTCCCTGCGCACGTCGTCTAGCAGTGGTTGTGCCTGCGTCGCCCAGCGATCGAGGCGATAGTTCGATTGCACGAACACCCCCAGGGCAACAGCGGGTTGACCATGGGCGATCGCCATCTCAGACAACGGCTCGCGCGTTCCCTTCTCAATCTCGGCAATGTCGCTTAGTAAAACCACCTGCCCACTGTCGCCAAACTGGATGGGCGTCCGCGCCAGGCGATCGAGGGAATCTAGCTCACCACTCACCTCCAGGGTCACATCGTTGATCGCGCCCCGCACTTGTCCGGCGGCTGCTTTGGCATCGGTTTGCGCCAGTTGTTGCGCCAACTGCTGCGGCGTTAGCCCCAAACTCGCCAGCCGAGCCGGATCCAGCTGGACGCCAATCTCCTCATCTGGCTCCCCAAACAGATCAACAGACTCGGTTCCTGGCAGCGCATCCAGCCGATCTTTGAGGGACGATGCCAGCCGCCGTAAAATGGCGTAGTTGGGGGCATCGGCTTGATTCCAGGTGAATGCGGCCACCAGGGCATAAGCTTTGACCTCTGATTCCTCGAACTCCGGATCCGTGGCTCCAGCAGGAAATTCCAGCGTGGCATCATCCAGCCGATCGCGCACCCGCGACCAAACTCCACTCACCTCCGCCGCGGTTAACTGCTCCGACAGCTCAATATTGACAATGGACACCCCAGCGCGGGAGGTCGATTCATAAGTGAGCACCTCCTCGACTTCGGCAATTTCCTCCTCAATCTTTTCGGTAACAAGAACCTCCACCCGCTCGGCATCGGCTCCTGGCAAAAAAGTCGTGACCGTTGCGCCGCGCGAAACCAACTCCGGGTCTTCCAATCTTGGCAAAAGCTGATAGGAGGACAGCCCCCACACTACGATCAAAATTAAGGCCAGGATGAGCAGGCGGGTGTTGCGGTAGAAGAGACTGAACATAATTTTGGGGCTTGGATTTTAGAGTTTGGATTTTTGCGATTCAAGACCATGTTTGTGACAGTTTGACTGTCGTATTCAACCGTTGTGTCTTTGCACGTTTGTGGTTTGAAAACCGCACGAAGAGAGTGTCTGCAAAGGTTGTGCGATCTCAATTGCAGGGTAAAGATCCCCCTAAATCCCCCTCAATAAGGGGGACTTTAAGTATCCGTTTCCCCCCTTATTAAGGGGGGCTAGGGGGGATCTTCCTGGTGTTGAATCTCGGAGGGATCCCCCTAAATCCCCCTTGTTAAGGGGGACTTTGAGTGTCCGATTTCTCCCTTATTAAGGGGGCTAGGGGGATCTTCCCAACGCGGAACGTGGCTCCATCATTTCTCAGCTCTCTTCTAATCCATGAGTTGCACCTGCTGGCCGGGAACGAGTCGCTGCACCCCATCGGTGATTACCCGATCGCCCGCGACCAACACCCCCCGCACAAAGGCGCGATCGCCCTCGGTATGCAGCACTTCCACCTGTCGTCGTTCCACTTCGTACAGCCGAGCATTAGAAGACTCAGCGTTGGAAAGTTCAGCATCAGACTCTTCGGTCGGTTGAACGGCAAACGCTGACCACAAGCCGCGATCGCCCTGGGTCAAAGCAGACAGCGGTAGCCAAATGCCGTCTTCATCAATGGTCTGAGCCAGTTCAATATCAGCCAGTTGTTCCGGTGAAAAATCCGTCGCCGCAGTGCTGGGCAACCGCAACACAACGGTCTGGGTCCGCGTGGTTGGATCGATTTCGGGCAGAATGGCGGCGATCGCCGCCTCGTAAGACCGTCCGCCGATGGTCACCGAAAGGGAACGTTCCATGTTCAGGTTGGCCACCGCTGCGAGGGGTAGCCCGACTTCCACCTCGGACTCGGCCTGCTCAACCAGCCGCAGAATGGGTTGACCCGCTTCGGCGATCGCCCCCTCATCCAAACGACGAGCGGCGATCGTCCCTGAAAATGGTGCAAAAATGGTGTTTTTTTCAATCGCAATATCAAGGTCGGCAATGTTAGCGGTTAACTGATTCACCGTTGCTTGCTGAGCCATAAGCTGTTCGGGTCGGGTGCCGTTTTGCAGTTCCTCTAGCTGACTGCGGGCGGAGGCCAGCCGTTCCTCCAACGCATCTGCACCAAAAGCCACCACATCCCGGTCTTCTCGCGAAATGGCACCCTCGGTGTAGAGCACCTCCCGCCGTTCCTTGCGCAACTGCTCCAGTTCAAGCTGGTTTTCCAAATCCTGTACCGAGGACTGAGCCGCAGCAATGGCTTCGCGACGGGGGCCATTCTGCAACTCCAACAGCTCGGCCTGAGCCCGATCGCGCTGAGCCACAAGCTGCGATCGCTGGGCTTGCAACCGCCGCGTATCTAGTCGAGCCAAGGGTTCTCCAGCAGCGACGCGATCGCCCCGATCGACCAATACCTCGACCAACTCGCCCCCCTGCTCAAAGCCCAGTTCACTGGTGCGTCCGGCCACCACTTCCCCGGTGTAGGACCGCGCGACGGTGTAGGACTCGACCGGAGCAACCGTCAGCGTTTCTACCACCAGCGCATCAACGGTTGGAGCCGCCGATTCTCGCGTCAGCAGCGTGCGGATACCGAGGAGGGTGAGTCCTCCCAAGAGGGCGATCGCCCCCAACATCCAGCCTGTTTTGCGCGAGAGGCGACGCGGTAGCGGCACTTCAGGGAGGGGCGGACGGATCGATGGCTCAGGGAGATTCTGTTCAGGGATACTTTGCATGATAAAGAGACCGATAGGTTTGAGGGAAGGACAGACTGTCAGCGGCACTATGCCCGCGCTTTTCGCGTTTGAAATCGTTTGACCCGCAACGACACCCAGCGTTTCCACACACCAAACGCTTCGGCATCTGGCTCGGTCTGCTGCCAGGAGGGACGAGCAGCGATCCGCCCATGCCATGCCGCCAACGCTGGAACATCCGCCAACGAAACACCCAGCCGCCCCATCAAAGCGATCGCCGCCCCCGCAGTAATATCGGCCAGCGACAGGCGATCGCCCCCAAAGTACGGGACAGTCCCAAGTTGTTGCTGCAAAAAGCTGAATCCTTTGGATACATGCTGAAGTGTTTCCTCGTCAGGCGTTTCCGACACCTGCGCCATCACCAACGCTGGCAATTTAGTGGTCAACTCATTCATCGTCACCAGTTGCACCATACGGGTTTGGGCGATCGCCTCTGGACTTTTTGGCATCAGCGAAGGTTCAGGATACTTCGCCTCCAAATAGTCCATAATCGCTGCCGACTCCAAGATCCGTAGGTCGCCATCCACCAGCACAGGGACATGGTGAAACGGGTTCAGCGCCAAAAAATCTGGCTTCAATTGCTCGCCATTGAGGTTCACCACAATCGGTTCAAATGGCAACGTTTTTTCGAGCAGCACCAACCAAACCCGACGGGCGATCGGCGACAGGGGGTGATAGTAAAACCTCAGCATCAATACCTCCAAAGGGAAACCAGCTATGACGGAGAAGACACAAGCAAACTGTTTGTCCAATGCAGACCAATCGGTCTTTTTGCAGTTAAAAATTTTTGCGATCAACAAATCGAGTCTAGCGTGACTTATCTAGACGTGGATTCCTCTTGTTTCAAGCTCTCAACGTATTGCTCCAAATGCTGCTCAGCTCGTTGGAGATGGATGCGATCGCCATACAGCTTCGTCATCATCAACGCGCCCTCTAGCGTGGCAATCAAAATCGTCGCAACGGTGTCAGGATTCACCGCAGGTTGCAGCTCTCCTGAATCAATCCCGCTTTGCACAGTAGTGTGAATCATCTGCCGCCACTGGTACATCGCCTGTTGGGTTCGCTCCCGCAATGCAGGATGGGCATCGTCGCTGTCGATTGCGGTATTCAACAACGGACAGCCGCCCTTCAAGGTCACTTCACCAGGCGCGGTAACGAAGGTATGAACCAGAGCCTTGAGGCGAGCGATCGCCCCCCGCTTACCTTTCACAGCCTGAATATAGCGCCGCCCCACCTGCTCAAATGCAAAGTCGAAGGCGGCGATCGCCAACTCGTCTTTACTCGCAAAGTGGTTGTAAATCCCGCCCTTCTTCAACCCCGTCGCCGCCATGATGTCGGACATCGACGCGCCAGCATACCCCTGCTGATTAAACAGGTCTGCCGCTTGTTGAATGATATGTGCTCGGGTTTCTTTCGCCTTATCCATAAAACCGATCGGTCTTTTCCTGAGAATAGTCGAAGATGCAACTCATCGCAACCACCCTCATCAGTTGAGCGAGTTCCCCGAGCAAATGAAAACTCTCCTAATACTTGGTTAGGTTGAGACTTGTGAAACCCAAACCTGGCAAGGATGATGTGATGATAAAGACTTACTGAAGTTATCGGCATAACACCCTATAGCAAGGCTACGATGCCGAACTAGTTCAGGCTAAACCTCAACTGGGGAGATTATCTAACGCCAAATCTGCTTAGTTTCCCTAGTTGGGGAGATAGCCTGAAAGCAATCTTGATAACACAATGTTTCAGGGTGTTACATAAACAATTTTTAGTCTAACTCCCTCATATATACCTAACTCCCTCATAAGAGATGATATTCAACTCTAGATCTGGCTAACTACTCTGATTCGGGGTGTTAGGTTGATCGGACAAGGATAGGGCAGTCTAAACAACAATAGTTCTCCGCAATAGTACAAATGCTTTATTTCATGTGATAAGATCTCGCCGTTGTGGAAGGCTGGAGCCGACAAATGCCGCTAGCCCGACGCCGCTGTACCCGGCGGCGTTCGCGGCTCAGCTCGACCATTAGTTAGAGCGCGAAGAAGAAGAAGAAGGAGACACCCGTTTTGCTATCGACAGTTGAACAAAGAAGACTGGGACTCTCAAAGAGCACCGAAGCGGAAAAAAAAGCGCATTTCGGTCAATTTCTCACGCCCAAAAGAATCGCAGCATTCATGGCGGGTCTTTTTCTAGATAGAAAGGGATCTTGTCGCCTTCTTGACGCCGGAGCAGGCATCGGTTCGCTATCTGCTGCTTTTTTGGATAGATGGAGGAATGGAGACCTTCAATTTAAGCGCGTGGAAGTTCATGCCTTTGAACTCGACCATGAGTTAATTGGACACCTGTCCGAAACACTAAACAAATATAATTTCAGA
>JBCBSL010000040.1:0-22434 GCA_039819145.1 Cyanobacteria bacterium J06638_22 | reverse complement strand
CAAAACCCACTATCGTTTGTGCCCGCTGCGTGGCAGCGGGCACAAAAGATAGTGGGGTCTTCAACCGGGTTTGTTATCAGATCAGGTTCTAACCAAAGTCGTCGTGTAACAAAGTTAGAATAGGTGATAATTAGGGAAGAATCAGGGAACCTTGTATCTAATTTCACCACCCGATCACTCAGGTATTTGGTGCTTTACTTAACAACTTAAACGCTGGAATTCTAATCAGTAAGAACCCTGTATAAAGTAGTAGTCTTTATCACATAGACAGATCTACTTGGTTCTCTAAGTTGGTGGCTAGCTGTTTTTCATGTAAGTTTATGTCTCTCTCTGATATTGAACAAAATTCTGTGCCACAACCGTCTCATCCCATAAATGTTGGTGCAACGGAGACCGAGGCCCCGGCTCAGCCTTCGATGACTCAGCCTTCCACCCAGGACGTGGGAAACAGTAACTTTGAAAATCCTTCGGAACCGCCGTCCGTCGGACAAACGGAACCACTTCCCCTTAGCCTTTGGGACATGATTAAGGAGGACTGGGTTGCCCATGGCAAAGATTGGACGTTGCCAGGGTTCCGAGCCGTTGCCGTACATCGCTTTGGCGTGTGGAGAATGCAAGTAAAATCCAAAGCTCTCCGTGCCCCCCTCAGCATTTTGTATCGTTCGCTTTACCGCAAGGTGCGCAATGGCTATGGGATTGAGCTGCCTTACACGGTCAGGCTGGGGCGACGTGTTGTGATTGAGCACCAGAGTGACATTGTGATTCATGGCTACTGCGTCATTGGCGATGACACGATTATTCGCCAAGGCGTCACGATGGGCTTGCGGCATCTCGATCGCCCTCTGGACGCACCTCAGTTGGGTTGCCGGGTGAATATCGGAGCCGGAGCGAAGCTGTTTGGCAGAATCTCAGTCGGTGACGATGCAAACATTGGTGCCAATGCTGTGGTTCTGAGCGACGTCCCTGAGCAAGCGACGGCTGTGGGTATCCCTGCTCGAATTCTTCAAAAGTCCTCTTCCGCCTCTCGATCAAAGAGTGAGGACAACGAGTAGCAAACGTTATCAAGCCAATGCGTAAGCCCTAGAATACTCAGTAGCAATGCCTTCTGGGATCCATGTGTTCCAAAACGTATCTTGCAAGCCGATAATTGATCAAGCCGATAATTGATAGAGAGAGAGCGATCGCGGCTTGAGGTAGGAATACACTATGGCAACTGTTTTAGTCACTGGCGCCAATCGTGGCATTGGCCTCGAATACTGTCGTCAGTTGCGATCGCGCGGCGATACCGTAATTGCCGTGTGCCGATCGCCATCAGACGAGCTACAAACGCTAGATATCCGGATCGAATCGGGGGTGGATATTACCTCCGACGATAATGTGGCAAACCTTGCCCAACGATTGGCAGGAACACCGCTGGATCTTCTGATCAACAATGCCGGAATTCTCCAGCGCATCACCCTGGATGCTTTGGACTTCAACAGCATTCGGCAACAGTTTGAAGTGAATGCTCTGGGTGCTTTGCGCGTTGTTCATGGTTTGCTGCCCAATTTGCATGACGGCTCAAAGATCGTATTGATGACCAGTCGCATGGGTTCCATTGGCGACAACACTTCTGGGAGTTCCTATGGCTATCGCATGTCGAAGGTCGCCATGTCGATGGCTGGGAAATCCCTGTCCCATGACCTAAAGTCTCGGGGCATTGCCGTCGGCATCTTGCATCCAGGGTTAGTCAGCACGCGCATGACAGGATTTAGTGGCATTTCCCCCGAGGAGTCTGTGCAAGGTTTGCTGCAACGGATTGATGCAATCAATCTAGAGAACACAGGCATGTTTTGGCATGCAAACGGCGAGGAATTGCCCTGGTAAATGGAGCCATTTTGCAAGATGTCTGAGGATCAAAACACCGAGTTGAAGCCACAGCCACTGATTTATGTCGCCCTCAGCTCGAGTCATCAAGACAATCTGGCTATACCTTATTCACTCAAGGTTTGGCGTTGGATCAACCGCTAGCATAGTGTTACTGCAAGGCCAGACCCTGGGTATTCACTCAAATTTGGGGTAGACTCATATCTGACTTTGGTGCTTCAGGCTTGAGTGTAGGTTGCGGATAATCGTTAGCCGTTTTGCAGGGTTGTGTTGTGTGTTCAAGATGGGTTCGGATTTTGGCATTTGTAGCGTAGCTGATATTTGTGACACAGCATTTCGTGCAAAATGCTGCAACTAATGCAGAAATGGTGCAGCGTGGTTTCATCCAAGTCTGGAGGCCACTGAGCTAGGTTGCTTAAGGCATTTCCCAGCGGTTCAAGAAATCGGTTTAATTCGGATCAAACAGGCGCAGGTGAGGAGTAATTGTGACTGGTTTTCGTGAACGACTTCAAGCTTTTTTGCAAGGCAAGTCTAAGGCAACCGTTATCGAGCATTCGGGTTCGTCTGCAGGATCTAGTGCGAACTCACAGCCATCCCTAGCGTCTCATCTATTCGCGGCACAATCATCTCCCCAAACGGTTAACAATGGGTCGCCATCACCTGAGGCGATCGCCTCAGATCCTCCCAGTTCCTCACCAGAAGCCCTGGCAACCGAGTCAGCGCTGGGCTCAGGATTGCAGCCTCGACCCGGTAAGACATTAGCCAAACGTCGGCCACGATCGCTCCGCCCCCTCTATCAGTCGTGGGTTTCCTGGACGGTGCTGGCCACCATTTTTGGAACGACGGGGGTGATAGGAGCGTCTTATCACACCATCCAGCAGATGCGGTCAGACCTGCCTGAGCCCGAGGATGCCCTCACCTACACCCGAGATGGAACGCTAACCATCGAGGCAGTGGATAGCACCATTCTGCAACAGATCGGGCCAGCGACCCGTGAAAGTCTCGACTGGGACGACATTCCAACTCAGGTCAAAGAAGCATTTTTAGCCTCAGAAGACAACGACTTTTATGAGCATGAAGGGGTCGCCTATCGAGCGATCGCTCGGGCCATCCTCGCCAACATCCGAGCCGGAGAGGTGGTGGAAGGAGCCAGTACCATCACTCAGCAGCTCGCACGGATTGTATTTCTGGATCAGGATCAGACGCTAGAACGCAAGTTGCGGGAAGCGCTCCTCGCACAAAAGATGGAGCAAGAGCTGACCAAGAATCAGATTTTTGAACGGTATATCAATTTGGTATATTTCGGCGGCGGTGCCTACGGTATAGCGGATGCCGCCTGGATTTATTTCAGCAAATCGGTGGATGAACTGACCCTACCGGAAATTGCCATGATTGTCGGGCTGGCTCCGGCACCCAGCGAATTTTCGCCCTTGGTCAATCAAGAGGTGGCGTTGCGTCGCCGCAACTTGGTTTTAGAGCGGATGGAAGAGGCCGGATACATCACCAGCCAAGAACACCAGACGGCGGCCGCCACGGAGCTGGCTCTCACACCGAGTACCCCTCGCAACTTAGACAGCCGTTTCCCCTATTTCACGCAATATGTGCGGCAACAACTGCCGCTGCTGATCGATCCACAGGATGTGGAAATCGGTGGATTGACGGTGGAGACAACCCTCAATCCACAAATGCAAGAGCTGGCGCGGCAAACTGTCAACGAGGCGATCGCCGACTATGGCCCCGGACAACGGTTTACCCAGGCGGCCTTGGTCGCGATTGACCCCCGCAACGGTCATATCCATGCCATGGTTGGGGGCAATGACTTCGGCGAAAGCCAGTTTAATCGTGTTGTGCAGGCTCAGCGGCAACCTGGATCGACATTCAAAACCTTTATCTACGCGACGGCGATCGCAGGTGGGGTATCGCCGTACAAGACCTACGTGGACGCCAAGCTGGTTGTCGATGGGTATGAACCCAAAAACTACGGCGAGAACTACAGCGGTAACCAGTCCATGCGGGATGCCCTAATTCGTTCTATCAACATCATTGCGGTCAAGGTCTTGATTGAGGTTGGCTTCGATCCAGCGATCGCCATGGCAGAACGGATGGGCATCCGTTCGCCCCTGATCCCAGCCTATTCCCTTGCCTTGGGAAGTGTTGAAGTCAACTTGCTGGAACTCACGGGAGCCTATGGCACGCTTGCCACCAGTGGTACCCATATCGAACCCCACGGCATTACGCGTGTCCTCAACCGTCATGGTGAAGTCATCTACGAAGCAGACTTTGCTGCGGAACAAGCCATCGATCAAGATTCTGCCGACATCATGACCTGGATGTTGCGGGGGGTGGTGACAAGCGGCACGGGACGCAACGCCTCCCTCGGGAATCGGCCAGTGGCTGGAAAAACCGGAACATCAGAAGATCGCCGTGACCTTTGGTTCATTGGCTATGTACCCCAAATGGTGACGGGCGTGTGGCTAGGCAATGATGACAACAGCCCAACCCGTGGAGCCAGTTCGACGGCCGCCCGGGTGTGGCGCAACTTTATGAATCCCGCCGTCGAAGAGTTACCCGTCGAGTCCTTCCCTGAACTACCCCAGCTTCGAGGCCGGGAAGCAACGATTGAATTGCAGCAGGTTCGGCCTGGCAGAATTCAAGAAGCGAGAGGCCCTGGCGATGATGCCTCAGAGGATCAAGCCACCGAATCAAGCCAAGACTCAGCCCAGGAAGGCTCGAACGAACGCGCTCCCTCTTCAGAACGGCGTGAACCGTCCAATCGCACCTCCCGTTCCAGCCCACCCGATAGCCCTGCACCCTCTCCATCCCGGTTTGAGCGCCCTGCGGATATTGAGCCACGCGTTGAGCCAGTCGCACGACCTCAAGCACCTGCCGCTCCGCCGCCGCCTGCTGTCCCTGCAGAGCCGGTTGCACCCGCCCCACCGCCAGAGCCCGCTGCTCCTGTGGAAGCTGCACCCGTACCTGCGCCTCCACCCGCACCAGAGCCAGCACCCGCACCTGCACCCGCTGCACCTCCGGCAGAACCGCCTCCAGTCGAAGCAGCAGAGTAATTTTTTTATAAGGTGTGGGCGATCGCCCACACCTTTAACAGCTCCAAGCAGGATGACGCGAGTTTTGCGTCAGTCCTACTCCCCTTATGAGGTCAGGTGATGGAGGCAGAGATACGGTACACTGCCTCCATTACCTACTGCATCCGCTATTGCACGAAAGGATAGTTGAGAGTTATGTCAAATCTATCGATTGCCGTTGTCGAGAGCAGTGCTGGGGGTTTCCCGCTCTCGTTCACATTGGTTTATGTTGTTGGGTTCATTGCTGCCATTACTATTGGCTCTATTGCCTGGTATAACTCCAAGCGGCCACCCGGTTGGGAAGGGATGGAGCGACCCGATGTTGTTCCCAAAGTTAACGCTGAGGAAAGCGAAGGCGAAACGGGCAGCAGTGACGAGAGTTCGTCGTAGGGAGAATTCTGGAAAAGAATTTACCCTTTAAGCCTGTGCCCTTCGTTTGCTCTCAGAACACGCGACAACCCGCTGGCTTCGGCGACGCTCAGCCAGCGAGAACCAGTTTTTCGAGCGATTGTCTGACGCAACAATTGGGTTCAATTGAGGGACCCATTGAGCGATCGCACCCAAAAATATAAAAACTGGCAACATTGCCGAAAAGCCGTATGAATCGGAAGTTTCGATTCATACGGCACTTGTTTCATATCTAATATCAAATCCGTTTGAAGAACCCAACTATCGTTTGCGCCCGCTGCGTTGCAACGGGCGCAAACGATAGTTGAGTTTTGTGGCTATTGAACCGGACTTTGTATAAATTTAGCCACGTTGAGAATTGGATTGAGATCAGCCGGCGAGCCTAAGATGCCCCGGACGAGCCACGGCGCTCCGAGCGATACCGATCGAGCCGTTGCATGGCCATTTGTAGACTCATACGCATCCGGTTGAAGGATTGTGCCAGCATTCCCACCTCATCCTCACTAGTTTGAGGAAACTCGGCATCGGTGTCGCCCATGCTGACGGTTTCAGCAGTTGCCGACATGCGCTTGAGCGGGCGTACCACAAAGCGATTGAGCCAGTAGTTCACCGCTAAGATAACGATCGCAAACACCGTCGTAAAGATACCCATCGTGAGTAGGAGCGATCGCCGCGCACTGTTGAGAACCGTAACCGCTGGCACGGAAATCACCTGTGCGCCGATAATTTCATCCAACGTCCAGTCAAAGCCATTCTCGGCACCATAGCGCTCGATCATACTGGCCGGAGCCACGGATGGAGAGCTGTGGCATTCCAGACAGCTTTCCTGACGAATCTGGATTGGGCGAGCAATATAGTAGACCTGCCCAGCAGGCGTGGTGCGGAACCCACTCACCTCTGAGGAAACGGATTCGGAGCGGAAGTCATTGATCAACACTTCCTCAAATGCATCTGCTTGATCGCGCAAATTCGTCGGGTTGAGTGCCGCCTCCTTATAGAAGAAATCGCTGTACTCAGGGCTAGAACGCAACGTTTCAAAGACTTCGCGGGCGGAATAGGACGGCACCGTTTCCGGTAAAAATTCCACTTCTAGACGCGGACTCAGCTCAGGATTCACTTGCGTCGACGTGTAGTTGCGCACCGAGTTCATCGTCTCCATCAGCATAAGTGCCTTGGATGTCACCTGAGCCTGGGCGCTCTGGTTGAGAATGCGAGACATTGCCAAGCCACTGGCTGAGATGCCAATCAGAAAGAAGATACTCAGCAATAGTGTGAATTTTTGACCCAGTTTGAGAGATTTCAGCTTAACCATGGGGGACTTTTTTGCTTCTTACAAAATTCCATACACAATCGACAACCAACACCATCTCTACCTATGGATGCTCCCCGTGTTTTCTCGGATCTCTTCATGACTTCACGTGCTCTGAGGCGAAATCCGTGTTTTGTCACAAGTCGCTATGCTTTCCCTTTAAGGCTTAGAAAGCACCCGATCGCCCTACAGGGGTCATATCAATCGAGTCCAGTCTCCATGAAAAGCATGATGCCTCTTCAGCCATGAGCTGATATGTCTGCCCATTCAGCTCGTCTAGCCATGCAGTTTTTCTATCTCCTCAGTCTAATTATGACCACGGCCTTGTTCAGACCTAACAGCGCTTAGTCATTTGTTATTCAACGGTTAATCAACCTGTTGGAAGACTCAAGCCTGCGACAAAACGCAAGGCGATCGCTCACATCACCTCTGTGACAAGCATCAACACCAACCCTGATCAAGGACACAATCTATCTCCAGGAATTTTATCGGATTTGTCTGTTGATCTATTCAGCACACAACGAAAGCAGTCAACACACTGCTCTTCAGCCCTCACACTTTCGTTTTAAGGAGATTTGCCCCCATGATGCTGAAATATCGTGGTACGACTTACACACCCTCTGCCTCTGAAGTTACTGCCCTCGCAGAGGTTCAAATTGGCGTCTATCGTGGCGTCATGTTCCGCAGCCCGCGCTCACAAACTCAGCCCCAACGGCTGGGTGTACCGATGACCTACCGGGGTCAACAGTATCTCGGCTAAGCCATCGTTGCACTTGGTAGACCAACAACTTTCCTCAACTCTCGGACTCACCCCGGCTAATAGCCGGGGCTTTTTTTAGGTACTGTTTTTTTGATCTATTCTGGTTTATAGATAGCAGAGGGCAAACATGACCCAGCTTCTCGAACCATCAACGGAACAACGCTTCATTCAAATCGGTGTTAGTTGGGAAAATTTCAAAACCATTCAGCAGGGATTTGCCAATTCCCCCGGCGTTCGTCTGTTCTATTTCGAGGGAGAGCTAGAAATTTTGTCTACCTCTCCAGAACATGAAATTGTCAAAGGCAACATTGGCTACCTCGTTGAGGATTTCATGCTCAACGCCGGGATGGACTTTGTTGCAACCGGATCCTTTTCCCAAGAACGCGAAGCGATCGTCGCTGTCCAGGCAGATGAATCCTACTGTTTTGGTGAGAAAAAATCTATTCCTGATTTGGCGATTGAGATCGTGATTACCAGCGGTGGCCCTAACAGGCTCAAGCGCTATGAAGCATTGGGCGTACCAGAAGTGTGGTTTTGGGAAGCTAGTGAAATTAGCGTTTACCAGTTGCCGTCGACGGGATATCAACTGTCATCACGAAGCAAATTCACTCCAACCATTGATTTGCAACGCTTAGCAAGATGTGCGGCGATCGCCTCTCGTGCTCAAGCGGTCAGAGCATTCCGGCAAGACCTTTGAGAAATAACCTTAACTACGCACTTGAACGGGCATGACTAAATAGGTCATCTTCATACCACCGAGGGGCGTGAGAATCGAAGGACTGGTAGCCGCATTGAACTGCATCTGAACTTCGGTCGTTGTAAACGTCTTGAGTCCTTCCAGGAGATATTTCACGTTGAAGGCAATCTCTAAATCATCGCCAGATACTTGAGCTGGGAAGGCTTCACGACCACTACCTACATCCGGAGCATCAACCGAAAGCACCACTTCCTGCGTTGTGTTACTGATGTTGAACTTAACAATATTGTTCTTCTGGTCAGCGAGGACCGCGATCCGTTCCAGAGAGCTCGTGAATTGCTTGCGATCGCAAGTCATTTGCCGGGAGAACTGGCTGGGAATGAGCTGACGGTAGTTGGGATATTGCCCATCCAATAAGGGACTGGTGAGGCGCTGATGTTCCCACTCGAAGGTGAGTTGCCCTTGGTCAAAGCGGACGGCGATCGCCTCGCCTCCCGGATTCGCCTGCAACATCCGCTCCAATTCCTGCAAGGCCTTCCCCGGCACCGTCACATCAAAATCAGCGTCCGTCTTGACACTGCCCGACTCTGGGGTTGTCTGCACAACAGCTAAGCGGTGTCCATCCGTTGCAGCAAACTCAATGCCCTCCGGATTAACCGTGAGATGAACCCCTGTCAGCACTTGCTTTGCCTCATCCCGACTCGCCGCAAACAACGACCCATGCAACCCTTCGACCAACGCTTCAACGGGCAGGCTGGAATCTTCGTTGGCATCAATACTGGGCAAGGCCGGATAATCTTTCGCATCCAACCCTCGCATCTGGTATTTACCCGACGCACAAGTTAGGGTTGCCTGAATCGCGTCATCGTCATCCTCTAGTGTGAGATTGCCATCGGGCAAGCGCGTCACAATATCGGATAGCAACCGTGCGGGTAAGGTCAGCGTTCCACCCATTTCCACCTGTGCCGAAAAACTCGTCTGCAATCCCAAGCTGAGGTCAAATCCGGTGAGGCGTACCCGCTGATTCTCTTCATCGGCAACGAGCAAGACATTGGCCAAAATGGGATGGCTAGGGCGCGACGGAACCGCTCGGCTGACAAGGGATAGATGGATGTTCAGATCGCTCTGGGTGCAGGTCAATTTCATGGAACGAGACGCCGTAAATGAGAACTGGGGATGATTGGGTTTACGCACTATAACCTGTATTGTTTGCTCGCGATCGCCCAATCCGTCGCCGCAACCATACAGCCCAAGAAGACCGCCCAAAAAGTGCAGACTACCATAGATTTTCTGTGGAAAACCCAAGCCAAAATTCCGACACAATACCACCTGTGAATGGTCAGCTCGGTGGAAATTGCATCAGCATTTGAAGCTTGGACGGCGATTCTATCACTCCTCTCTCATCCGTTCAACGCGATCGTTTGAACCCCTTTCTCGACAAGACTTTCACCGTTGTTCTCTCTTCTTCTGGATCGGAAAATTTAAAAGAAAGATCCGTAGTAGTAGGGGGTGTGGAAAGTGTGGAAAAAATCCTGGGATCAAGAAATAATAAGCGATCGCCCAACTTCCACGGTTGTGGAAAACTTGTGGAAAACGTTGAGGGCTCTCCACAGGATGTAGATGCAGAAAGGGTTTTCCACGATCCCCCTGTGGTTTTCCCCGCGGTTCTCCCGAGGTTTTTCACAGAAAATTCGCAAGTTTTCCACAGAGATCCACAGCAATGGCTGAAACCCTTTCTAGGGGCGGGTTTCTAGATCACACGTTCTCCACAGGCTGAAGGGCGATCGTTGATCTCTCCGTAGAATCACGATCTCTGGGCGATCAAATGTGGGGCGATCGCCCCTTCGTCCTTACTACCCTCTACCCAAATGGTTGGATGGTGAGTACACTGAAAATGAAAGGAAAACGTTACATTTTTTCATTTACCGCGCTTAGAGTGAGATCCATGCAGCGACTGACAACTCGTGCGATGGCGACTGCTCCGACGGTGGCTCCCGAAAAGGCGGGGCAAACCGTCCGTAAGATCTATCCAAACTTCAAAGTGATTGTGCTGAACGATGATGTAAACACGTTCCAACATGTGGCCGATTGCTTGATGAAGTATATTCCCCAAATGACCCAAGACCGAGCCTGGGAATTGACGAACCAGGTGCATTTCGATGGGCAAGCGGTGGTTTGGGTCGGGCCGCAAGAACAGGCCGAACTCTATCACCAGCAGCTCCGGCGCGAGGGGCTAACGATGGCTCCGCTAGAAAAGGCTTAGCCCACAGACAGTCGCGCTCCTTGCGCAAGGAAAACCATGGCCAACGATCGCACCGGGCGCGTAGTCTGGAACCATTCGACTCATATTCCAGGACTGATTCCGGTACTAGAGCGGTTGGCAAAGCTACCCCACATCGGCACCGTAACACCTGCTGTCATTGGGCGCGCCAAAGGCAATACTCAGACGCTCAAGATCAAGGTCTCTGTTCCAACGCGGGGCGGCTTCAAGCTCATCGCCCGCAAAGGCAAATCGTTTCAAGAAGTTTTTGTCATTACAGACCTGAGCAAACCGGAGCTGGAAGCGGCGATCGCCCAAGTTCTCCAGTCCTGAAGCCAAAAGCATGAAAACACTATTGGCGTTCCATCTAGGCGATCGCCCCTAGATGGGCAAAATGCAGCAGGTTGAAATGACGCTTGCATCCGCAAAATTGCTTATCTATCCTTTAACCCTCCGTGTAGCTAGGACGGTCGTCGTTAGAGCCGTTACAACTCTGGGAATACTCCCTGTCAGTTAACTCCAGTTCCAGAAACAATGGCTCCGAGTCTCAGCAGGTTGTGATGGTGCTCTGAAGGGCGATCGCACGGTTGAGCTAGCCATTGCTCTCCCAACTGGAAGACCCCCGGCGAAGCTCATCTCCCCTTGCCAATTGCTGTTCTGCTGTCCCCACCGCTACAGCCTTAGCCAGAGTTTCCCATTGCTAGCCCCTCAAGTGGGCTGCGGCAATCCATCAGCATAGCCTCCGCGCCCACATGGACGTGGGTTTTTAGACGGGTTTATCAACCCCTGTGCTCCGCGCCGTACAGGTCTTGTCGTGCCGGTTCTGCCGCACTGGCAGCAGCTTCTCGGCTGAAGCATCCCTTTTTTCCAAGGATTCAGTGCCTCAGCCCCTGCCATCCCCCTGGTAGATTCTGAGATTTGCCATGTCTCGAAGACAGCTCCAATCTCACTCCTCTTCAACTGTTGTTCCCAGGGAAATCAACCGCATCATGGCACGTTTCAACGTATCCAGCATTGCACCTACCGCTAACGATATCGATGCAGGGACTAACAGCCCTGTAGTCATCACCTTTGACGAAACTATCAACTCATCTACCATCAACGACACGAGCATCAAGATTTTTGGTAGCCAAACCGGCGAAATCGCAGGAAGCTTTTCGGTGAGTGGTAATCGGGTTACCTTCACCCCCACCAGTACTTACAAGCCTGGTGAGCAAATTGAAGTCGTCGTCACAGACGCTGTGCAGTCTGTCGTTGGGAATACAACCACTGCGTACACAGCTCAGTTCACCATCGCCGCTGCCACCGGCCCAGCAGAGTTCATCGCCCACCCGGCCCAGCCTCCCGGCACGGATAGTAGCAACGACGTGAGTTTAGGGGATCTAGATGGGGATGGCGACCTAGATGCGTTTGTGGCGAATAATTTTCAAGCGAACCAGGTGTTGCTCAACAACGGCAGTTGGGTATTTACAACTGCCGCCACCCAACTTCCAAATACGGTCAATGACTTTGGTGTGAGTTTAGGAGATCTAGATGGAGATGGCGACCTGGATGCGTTTGTGGCGAAGGTTCTTCGAGCGAACCAGGTGTTGCTCAACGATGGCAGTGGGGTCTTCACGGCGGCCGCCACCCAGCCCCCTGGTAGGGACAGGAGCTATGGTGTGAGTCTGGGGGATCTGGATGGGGATGGCGACCTGGATGCATTTGTGGCGAATGATGGTCGAGCGAACCAGATATTGCTCAACGATGGCAGTGGGGTCTTCACGGCGGCCGCCATCCAGCCCCCTGGTAGCGACGATAGCTACGGTGTGAGTCTAGGGGATCTAGACGGGGATGGCGACCTGGATGCGTTTGTGGCGAATTTTGGTCAAGCGAGCCAGGTGTTGCTCAACGATGGTAGTGGGATCTTCACGGCGGCCGCTATCCAGCCTCCCGGTACGGGCAATAGCCTTGATGTGAGTTTAGGGGATCTAGATGGGGATGGTGACCTGGATGCGTTTGTGGCGAATTTTACGAATCAAGCGAACCAGGTGTTGCTCAACAACGGCAGTGGTGTCTTCACGGTCGCTGCTGTCCAGCCATCCGGTAGGGCCAAGAGCAGAGCTGTGGAGCTAGGAGATCTGGATGGGGATGGTGACCTGGATGCGTTTGTGACGAATGATGGTCAAACGAACCAGTTGTTACTCAACGATGGCAACGGTGTTTTCACGGATGCCACCACTCAGCCCCCCGGTGCGACCCGAAGCAGAGGTGTGGGTCTAGGGGATTTGGATGGGGATGGTGACCTGGATGCGTTTGTGGCGAATAATGGTCAAACGAATCAGGTGTTGATTAATGGGGATCGCTTTGCGCCGACTCTCACCCGCATTGCTCGCGAAACCCCCAGCGCTGCGATCACTAATGCAGATAGCCTCATCTTCCGCGTCACATTCGATGAGGATGTGCAAAACGTTAACGCAGCTGATTTCACCGTCGATGGCACAACCACAGCGACTGTTTCTGGAGTCAATGCAGTCAGTGCTTCGGTCTACGATGTCACCGTCTCGGGTGGCGACCTGGCCAACTTCGATGGCACCGTTGGCCTAGACCTAGCAGTGAGTCAAGATATTCAGGATCTGGCAGGTAATGACCTCCCTGCGGGCGACCCTGGCACCGACGAAACCTACACCCTCGACAATAGCTCTGCGATTGTGTCCATCAGCTCGACGACCGCCGATGGCACCGTTGGCATTGATGATACGGTGAATGTCACCGTCACCTTCTCAGAAGCGGTGACCCTGACGGGTGGAAATCTCACCCTCACCCTAGATAACGGTGGCAGCGTCACAATTACGCCCTTTGCCAATTCGACGACGGCATCGGGCACCTACACCGTTGTCGCTGGACAAGATAGTGCTGATTTAGATGTCACAGGCTTGCCCTTAGCGGGCGGTGCAACCCTGCAAGATGGCCTAGGGAATGATGTCACCCTAACGGTTTCGCCGGGCGCATCTCTCGCAGATAACAACGACATTGTGGTAGATACCACTGCCCCCACCCTCGACAGCATTACTCGCGAAACGCCTAGCGATGCGGCCACCAATGCCGATAGCCTCACCTTCCGCGTCACCTTTGACGAGGATGTGCAAAACGTTGATACGGACGACTTTGCGATCGATGGCACAACCACCGCGACGGTTTCTGGAGTCATTCAAGTCAGTGCTTCCGTTTATGAAGTGACAGTTTCTGGCGGTGACTTAGCGGACTTTGACGGCACGGTCGGGTTGAATCTAGCCGGAGCGCAAAACATCACCGATTTGGTCGGCAATGGGCTACCTGCGGGCGAACCTACCACCGATGAAATCTACACCCTCGACAACACTCAACCAGGCGATATCGTTGTCAACGAAATTCTTCAAAATCCAAGTGCTGTCAGCGATGCGGATGGCGAATGGTTCGAGCTTTACAACCCGACTGCTAACGATATCGACATCAATGGCTGGACGATTGCCGATGATGGTCTCGATAGCCACACGATCGCCAACGGTGCCCCGCTAATTATTGCAGCGGGAGGCTATCTGATTTTGGGGCGCAATGCTGACTCTGGCTCCAATGGCGGCGTTTCTGTTGATTATGAATACAGCAGTTATTTGCTGGCCAATGGCGATGACGAAATCATCCTGACCAATACCGTCGGTGTAGAGATCGATCGCGTTGAATACGATGGGGGGCCAAACTTCCCGGATCCAAACGGGGCATCCATGTCCTTGCTAGATCCGACCCTAGATAACAACGTGGGGGCAAATTGGGCTCCTTCAAATACAACTTATGGCGCTGGCGATTTTGGCACGCCTGGTGCAGTCAATGTCATCTTGCCGATCGTGAGCCTCACAGCGAGTGATACCAATGCTGCTGAGTCTCCGGCTGATACCGCTACGTTCACCGTGTCCCGCGACGATACTGACGGTACGTTGACCGTTGTGATTAACCTCAGCGGCGATGCTACAGACAGCGACTATAGCTTTAGCTCCGGGACGGTCATAGGCAATCAGCTCAGCTTGGTCATTCCCGATGGCCAAGCGAGTGTCACGGTCACGGTCACTGCTGTGGATGATGGCTTGGTCGAAGTGAATGAAACCCTCACTGTTGGCTTAGCCGGCGATGCTGCTTATGTTGTTGACAGTACGGACAATGCCAGCACCATCACCCTTGTCAGCGATGATACTTCCCCTGTTGTCACCAGCATTATGCGAGTTGGAGACCTGCGCACGAATGCTGCCAGCGTAGACTACCGCGTTACCTTCAATCGCACGGTGTCCGGTGTAGACGCCACCGACTTTGCCCTCACTGTTACAGGTATTACGGGAGCAAGCGTTACCAACGCGACGACGACCGACGATATCATCTACACGGTCACTGTCAACACGGGGACAGGCGATGGCACCCTGCGGCTCGACCTCAGCGATAACAATTCCATCACCGATAACGATACGAATCCGCTGGGTGGGTCTGGGCTGAATGATGGCGATTTCACTACGGGAGAGAGCTACACCATCGATAAAACAGCTCCAGCGAACCCCGTCGTCAATAGTCTTACAGATGATAGTGCGGCGGACGATAACATTACCCGCGACACCACTCTAGTTTTTGCAGGAACGGCGGAAGCAGATAGCAGCGTCGAACTATTCCTAGACGGGAACTCCATTGGCACTACCACGGCGACAGTCGGTACATGGAGCTTCGACTACACAGGTACTGAACTGACGGATGGGGACTATATCCTGACGGCGCGGGCGACCGATCTTGCGGGCAACACCTCAGATGCGTCGGCAGACTTCGAATTTACAGTAGATGCGAGTGCGCCTGCTGCACCGAACATCGATAGCTTAAGCGAAGATAGCGGAGCGGCGGATAACATCACGAATGATCAGGGCTTGGAGTTCAGCGGGAGCGCGGAAGCGGACAGCGCCGTCGAACTATTCCTGGATAATGCATCCATTGGGACAACGACCGCGATAGCGGGTGGCACCTGGAGCTTCGACTATACAGGTACTGAGCTGACCGATGGGGACTATGTCCTGACAGTGCGGGCGACTGATATTGCAGGCAACACCTCGGATGCGTCGGCGAATTTCGCATTCACGTTAGATACCACGGCTCCGGATGCGCCGAGTATCAATAGCTTGAGTGAGGATAGCGGAGCCGCAGACAACCTCACGAATGACCAAGGTCTAGAGTTTAGTGGAACGGCAGAAGCGGCCAGCGTCGTCGAACTCTTCCTGGATAGTGCATCCATTGGTATGACAACCACGACGGCGGGTGGCACTTGGAGCTTCGACTACACGGGCACTGCTCTGACGGATGAGGACTACATCCTGACGGCAACGGCGACGGATGTGGCAGGGAACACCTCGGATGTTTCAACAAACTTCGAGTTCACGGTAGATACCACTGCCCCAGATGCCCCGGCGATCGCCAACCTAAGTGACGACACAGCAGCGATCGACAACATTACCGGTGACACGACGCTGGTGTTTACGGGAACCGCAGAAGCGGATAGCACCGTCGAACTGTTTCTGAACGGCACTTCTATCGGTACAGCCATAGCGACAGGTGGGACCTGGAGCTTCGACCACACAGGGACGATGCTCGCCGATGGCAGTTACACGCTAACGGCAACGGCAACGGATGTGGCGGGTAACGTATCTCCGATCTCAGCAGGCTTTGACTTTACCATCGACGCGACTGCGCCGACGGTAACTGAGATTGTGCCCAGTGTTGAAACCATTCAAGATGCCAACGTCGGGAGCGATGGCCTCACCTTGACCGTGAGCTTCAGTGAAGCGATGGATACCACGGTGGATCCCATACTCAGCTTCCCGACCAGTGAAGAAGATCCCAGTCGCGTCCTCACTTTTACCTCCGGCACCTGGACAGACGCCACCACGTACGTCGCCAGCTACGATGTCACCGATGCGAACGAGAACATTCCGAACATTGATGTTCAAGTGGTCGATGCGCAAGACATTGCTGGGAATGTTGTCAGTAGTCCGGTACAAGCCGATCGCTTTAGCATCGGCTTGATTTCCAGTGTGGAATTCAGCGATACCCGCTACACCGTTAGCGAGGATGTGGGCACCAGCGATGTAGTGACCCTAACCCGTAGCGGCGATCTCAGTGGCATTACCACCGTTCAGGTCAATCTTGATGGCGGTACGGCGACGGGCAATGGCGCTGACTACATCGATACCGATTTTCCCCTGACCGTTACCTTTGCTGCAACCGAAACCACTAAAACCATTGCCCTGCCCATCCTGGATGATGAGCTTGTAGAAGGCGATGAAATCCTTGCTTTGAGTGTGGTCAGTGTTAGTAATGCGGCGATCGCCCCCCAATCCACCGCCACCATCACCATCACCGACAACGACACAGCGGGCTTCACTCTGAGTAAGGCGACGGCCACCGTGGGAGAGAATGGCAGCACCGATACGTTTGTGATCACCCTGGATGCGGCACCGCTGACTCCCGTAGAGTTTGCCATCAGCAGCGATGATACGGGCGAAGTGGCAGTTTCTCCGGCGACAGTCAGCCTCGACGAGAGCAACTGGAATACAGGTGCCACCGTCACTCTCACTGGGCAAGACGATACTGACGTGGATGGTAACCAGATCACAGCGGTATCCGTGCAGATTGTGGCGGCTCAAAGTGATGCTGCGTTTTCAGAGCTGAGCGCTCAGACTATGCAAGTGACGACGACCGATAACGATGCCTCTGGGTTCACCCCGTTTGATGATAATTTCACAGGCACTGAAGCACGAGATGTAGAGTTTGCGTTGGCGGGGAATGATACCCTGCGTGGTCTTGGGGGCAATGATCGCTTGGCCGGGCAGCTCGGCAATGACAACCTCCTTGGAGGCAATGGCGATGACAGCCTGATTGGCAGCAGCGGTACTGACACGGTGACTGGAGGTTCCGGCAATGACCGTATGCTGGGGGGTAGAGGGCGCGATCGCCTCGTGGGCAATGCCGGCAATGATTACCTCGTTGGCGGCCATGGGGTGGATATCCTGCTGGGCGGTGCCGGTACCGATACCTTGCTGGGTGGCGTTGATAATGACCGACTCCTTGGGGGATCAGGCAACGACCTGATGCGCGGTAACCTGGGCAATGACCAACTCAATGGCGGTGTGGGCAATGATGTCATGTTCGGTGGCACTGGCAATGACACTCTCAATGGGCAGGGCGGCAACGATGTGATTCGCGGTGGTGCGGGTCGAGATGTGATTCGTGGCGGGTTGGGCAGCGATCGCATTTCTGGAGAGCTGGGCAATGACCGAATTACAACCGGGAATGGGCGCGATCGCATTACCATCCGTCGGGGGCATGGCTTCGACCGAGTGACCGACTTCCAGAACGGGCAAGATCGCATTGTTCTCGGTGGCTTACGCTTCGCCGACCTCACCATCAGTCAACAGGACAGCGATGTGTTGATCCGCAGTGGAAGCGAACGCCTGTTGCTGCTACAAAACACCCGTGTTGGTCAAATCAATGCGGCTGACTTTGCCTAGTGGAAACACATCCAGCTATGGCAATATCCTTTCTGAGCCATAGCCAGATAAACCTCTAACTATCACTTGTGTTTGTTATAACTTGAGCCAGCCAGGATAGGACATTAGGGTTCGTCATGCCCATGAAAATGGGCATCCATCAAACGTCTATCGGTCAGCATATTGAGCCTTTCTGGATTCCCGCATTCGTGGGACTGACCGTTCGATAGCGTGTCCGGGTCTTGATGGCTACAGCTATACCTGGTAGCGGGCACAAGTGATACTTGGGCTTTCACCATTGCTTGCAGTCGAACAAGCTGGCTCGCGATCCTCAAGCAAAATTATTTAGGAAACCAGAGGTAAGCGCATCCTCGTCCGAACCTGCTTGCAGAGCCGCAGTTCGGTGCCTTTAGGATTCCAGTGAACCTGATCGAAAATTTGATGTAGGATGAACAGACCTCGTCCGCAACCCTGTAATGCTTCTAAGGCATCATCCGAGTCGGGGCAACCACAGTCGCAAGGAGTTTCAAATCCACAACCTTGGTCGGCAACAATCCACCAGTATTCGTCGTCCAAGATAAAAAATTCGACGAGAACCGTCTTATTCGGGTCGAGCTGATTGCCATGCTTGGCCGCATTGACCAAGGCTTCTTGGAGCCCGAGACGGACTTCTGCCTTCCAGCGGGAAGGGACGTCAGTCAAGAGCAAATCCAAGATTGGCCCTAAATGTAATGTTGAGGCGAAGCTCACAGTGCCCCACCGTCGTCCAGTAGAACGAGGTGTGATTGCTATCACTCCGGATACCCCTTCTATTTCCAATAGTGCGGATAACCATTCCCCTTGATCCTAACATAGCCCCTGGACAAACGCTGGTATCCGGCATTTCACCGCAGTTTAAGCCCCCGTAAAGGTACGGATGAAACCGACGGGAAAAGGACTGAAAGGGTTGAAAATACTACCTTCTGTGGATTCACACCCTAAAACGGAAGATTCAGGTTAAAAATTATGTATACCCACTATCTGTAGGGTAATTCCTAATTGTTTAACACCACATCTGTTGATCTCAGTGAAATATTTTGTAATCCCTAGCGTTTAGCCAAAAGGGTCGGGATCAATCCGTGTGTGATGAGAGAGAAATATAAATAATCGCGCTTTTCCACGACACCGTTTGATTGTGAAGCGATCGCCCAAACGCCTCCTTCACTGCTCTGAGATCCTTCTCCGACAAGGATTCGGCTAGATAATCGGCATAGCTTGGCTTCTCAGCTCCCGGAGAAAACCAGCGATCGAGCAGAGCAGGTGAAAGATATAGATCGGTGTGCGTAATTTCAACCTGACAATCCAGATGAATTTGTATCTCTAATGACTCAAACAAGGAATGCCAATCGTCCACATCCCAATGCAGCGTGCTGTCGAGATTCTGGGAATGGGCGTTGGTGTAAATGGCATCCTCGGCTTTGGTCAGTCGCTTACGGAGAGCGGGTTTGAGGGCGGTATCCGGGAGCAGGTCGTAAAGGCGCTGTCCCTGGCGGGGCAGGGATTCTGCCAAGATCAGGGTGCCATTGGGTTGGAGGCGCTGGAGTAGGAGACGGGCGATCGCCCCCCGCTCCGCTGCCCCGGCCAGCACATGGCGTCCCAAAATCCCGTCAAACCGCAGCGTCGGAGATTCCTGCTGGAGCACAGCGGTCAAATCGGTCAACGGACTTTGGAGAAGAATGGGGCGGCTGAGTTCCGGGAGAAGGGCGGCTTGCTCCTGGAGGGCAGTGGCATCCTGCTGGTGGGCAACCTGGGCATAGACAGAGCCTTCGGGGACACGGCGCACGGCCTCCCAGGTGAGCAATCCGCTGCCTGCGTTGAGGGTGAGCAAAACATGGTGGCGTTTGGGGTTGGCTAAGTCGAAGAGGCGATCGCGCACGGCGGCTAACCGTTCCCCGGTCTGATCCAGGGTGCGCTGGAGCCAGCGGTCTTTTCCCCGATCCGTAGGGCTAAAGGTGAGAACTTCGGAGACACTGCCCCGCTCCACCAGTGCAGCCAACTGCGCTTCCCGCTGTCGTGCCACCTGTATCTGAATGGCGTCTTCATATCCCTGGTTCGAGGGTTGATAGAACACCTGACCCTGCAAGCTATTGGGCAGATACTGTTGCTCCACCCAGTGATCGCGGTAGGCATGGGGATAGAGGTAGCCCTGCCCATGGCCAAAGCTGTGCTTGTCGCGGTTCGCATCCCGCAGGTGAACGGGCACATCGTCTTCCCGCTCCCGCTCTACCGCCGCCAGCGCATCGAAGAAGCCCATGACGCTGTTCGACTTGGGGCAGGTCGCCAGGTAAAGCGTCGCTTGCGCCAGGGGATAGCGTCCCTCTGGCATTCCCACCCGGTCGAAGGCTTGAGCGCAAGCGTTGACCACCACCACCGCATTCGGGTCGGCCAGCCCCACATCCTCCCCCGCCAAAATCAGCATCCGCCGGAAGATGAAGCGCGGGTCTTCCCCGGCGTAGACCATCCGCGCCAGCCAATACAACGCCGCATCGGGATCGGAACCCCGCAGGCTTTTGATGAAGGCGCTGATGGTATCGAAGTGGGCATCCCCTTCTTTGTCGTAGAGCACCGCCCGATGCTGGATCGACTCCTCCGCCACGGCTAGAGAAATAGAGATAACCCCCTCGGCGTTAGGTGGCGTGGTTTCCACCGCCAGTTCCAACGCATTGAGCAGCGCGCGGGCATCACCATTGGCAATGTTGATTAGGTGTGCCTGAGCATCGGGGGCAATCTCGACCTGCAAATGACCATAGCCCCGCTCGCGATCGCCCAAGGTCTGCTGCAAAATCGCGTCCAAGTCGCCATCATCCAATGGCTTGAGCTGAAATACGCGCGATCGGCTCACCAGCGCTTTGTTCACCTCAAAGTAAGGGTTCTCCGTTGTTGCCCCAATCAAAATCACAGTGCCGTTTTCCACCCAGGGCAACAGGGCATCCTGCTGGGCTTTGTTGAAGCGATGCACTTCATCCACAAACAGAATCGTGCGCTGGTCATACATGCCCCGCTTTTCCTGGGCGGTGGCGATCGCCTCCCGAATATCCTTCACCCCCGCCAACACCGCATTAATCGAAATGAAATGCGCCCGCGTCGTATTGGCAATCACCATCGCCAAGGTCGTCTTCCCCGTCCCCGGCGGCCCATAAAAAATCAACGAAGACAACTGATCGGCCTGAATCGCCCGCCGCAACAGCCGCCCTTCCCCCAAAATATGCCCTTGCCCCACATACTCTGCCAACACCCGAGGCCGCATCCGCGCCGCCAACGGCGCTTCCGCCGCCGTCGCCACTTCCCGATGCTGCTCAAAAAGCTCCATAACCCCACAGTCCCGCCGGATGCGCTAGCGCTAGCGTAACGCATCATGACATATCCCAATCCTGGGGCGTTGTAGGTTCTGAGTTTTGCCCCATAGCAATTCGCTGACTTTGCAAGCAGGACGGCACAAAGGGGCATCCGTTGAGGGTGAATGCTAGACTATGCTCAGTGATTTGAGGAGAGCGATCGCCGTGGCTTCAATCACCCTTGAACTGTCAGATAGCCAACTCCAAAAGCTACAGGATCTGGCAGCTTTGTATGGCGTTCCGCTCGAAGTATTGCTAAAAATTGGACTGGACGATTGGCTCAACGCTCGAACGAGTGAATTTGTTGAGTCATCTGGTTACGTCTTGCAAAAAAATGCTGAACTCTATCGTCGTTTAGCGTAATGCGATTCCTAGCATTGATTGAGGTGCTAGAGCTGCATCGCAGGATTATTGAACGATCTGGTGGGGCGATTGGCATTCGAGATATTGCGTTGTTTAAGTTGGCGATCGCCTCCCGAATGTCCTTCACCCCCGCCAACACCGCATTAATCGAAATGAAATGCGCCCGCGTCGTATTGGCAATCACCATCGCCAGGGTCGTCTTCCCCGTCCCAGGCAGGCCATAAAAAATAACGAAGACAACTGATCGGCCTGAATCGCCCGCCGCAACAGCCGCCCTTCTCCCAAAATATGATCCTGCCCCACATACTCCGCCAGCACGCGAGGCCGCATCCGCGCCGTCCGCCGCCGTCACCACCCTCGATGCTGCTCAAACAACTCCATAACTCCATAATCCTCATAGGGTGCAGCGTAGCGCATCATGTCACAACTCAATTTAATTCTATCCAAACGAACGATTATAGATAATCCATGTACTGACCTAGATCAGGGAAAAGAATAGTCACATTAGAAACAGCTTGAAACATATAGTGAGCAAATACTTTAAAGTAGTTGTCCCCATGTATTTTAGGAATCATCCAACTGGTTAACAAATCCTCTCCCGCAAGACTTGGGTAGCACCACATCTCATTATGGCCATTGGGAGAAGTGTATAGAAATAATCCATCTTCAACACTAAGTATCATGTTGTGCCTATGCCTAAATAATGATTTTTCCTCATATAATTCGTTAAAGCCTTGAAAATTAAAGTCTATTTTTTGACAAATCAGAAAGGTGAATTTCTGATCGAA
>JBCBSL010000039.1:0-22509 GCA_039819145.1 Cyanobacteria bacterium J06638_22 | reverse complement strand
GAAAGATGCTGACATGCACGATCTAAGCTTAGTGTTGGGGAATCCACCAAAAGTTATTTGGCTTCGACTTGGAAACTGTTCAACAACACAAGTTGAGAGTCTGCTGCGTCTAGAGGTTAGGTCGATCAAATTATTTTATGAAGATGAAAGCTTATCTCTACTTGCTTTACCTTAATCACTGATGGCTTTGGATCTCTTTTTTGGTCTTTAAACGATAGAGAAACCGTAACAGCGATCGCCGTATAACGACTCCACGCACACCGATCGCTGAGAGGTTATTCATTGAGTGTTCAAGGATATCTGCATCCGGTAAGCTTGGTCGTTAGCCACCAAACCTCCCTGAGCAAATACAGCGACCCAGTTTTTACCTAGCCAAACCCTTTCCCCTTTAGGGCTTCTGTCCACACAAGGATTTCCCCTTGGCTGCCGCCAGCGGCGATCGCACTCCCCTGAGGGTGCCAGGCGAGGCAGGAGAATCCAGTAGGTGCGCCCTCAAGGATTTGGATAAGGCGACTGGCTTTATGCCACAGACAGAGCCAGCCATCTTCGGCAGCGGAAGCGAGGAGTAAAGTGTTGGGTTGGAAGGCGATCGCCCGCACCATTCCCTGATGCGTATCCAACACCTGGGGATTCCAGCCAACCGACGGATCGCAATCTTTTGTCCAGACGACAATGCCTTCACCGCTAATAGAAGCAAGAAGGGACGCACCGATCGCCGTTTTGGGCATCGACCAGGCGAGATGGCGGACTTTGCCAGGAAAGCCTTGCATCTGCCAGGGATAAGGATTTCCATCTTCCCATACCAGCAGTGAGCGATCGTTGTTGCCAGAGGCGAGGAAGGTGCCATCGGTTGACCAGGCGATCGCCCCACTTGCTCCTCCGATTTCCCGCACGATCGGGTCATCGTCCCAGTCTTGCCGCTGCCAGGTTTTGATGCTTTGGTTGCCGCTGACGGACAGGCGATCGCCCCGCGGATGCCACGCCAGATCCAGCACCGAGGATGACTCGAAGTTCAGGGTGGTGATGACGGATTGGAGTGTGGCATCCCATACCTGAGCATAGCGACCCAGACTGAAGGCAAGTTCAGGATGTCGGGGATTCCATTGCAGGCGGTCGATCCAAGCACGGGGATGCTCCAATGTTGTGACGAGGGTTGGCGGGTTGTCGTCCAGCCGCCAGATCCATACCGTTCCGGCTTGCCCACCCGCCGCCAGAAATGTGCCATCGGCGGAAACCGCTAGGGCATCGACCGATTCTCCCTGTGCTTCTTGCAACACGGTCGTTTCACCCGTCTTTGCTCCGTATCGCACGACCTCTCCGGCGGCAGAACCGGCAACGAGCCATGCTCCATCGGGTGACCAGGCGATCGCCGTCACATAGTCCGATAACGTCGTGTGCCACAGAAGTTTAAGGAGATCCTGCGTCTTCGCTCTAGGCATGGTATTCAGGGTGAGAGGGTGCAGTGGCTAGAGGGTGAAACCTGATTGACTGACAAATCTTTTTCCCCTCATCCCCCAACCCCTTCTCCCACAAGGAGAGAAGGGGAGTAAGAAAGCTATAAGTACGTTCAAAGCCCCTCTCCCAGGTTGGGAGAGGGGTTTGGGGTGAGGGCTTGTGAGTTTTGTCAGTTAACCAAGGGTAAAACTCATCCAAAATCAAAAATCTATAGCGGTGTGCAGCGGCGTGAAGTACAAAAATGGTTGTGTGGGGCGCACCGCGCCCCACACAACCGATCGTTATGAAATCCAACATTGCCATCCCTAGCTCACCAAGCAAGCCCGAAAACGCTCTGCCAAGTTCATCTGTTCCAAATTGCGACCGATGAAGACCAGCTCATTCTTGCGGGATTCACTTGATTTCCAGGGGCGATCTTGGCGTCCATCGAACAGCATGTGAACCCCTTGAAACACGAAGCGGTTGTCTTCTCCGGCCATGTTGAGGATACCTTTCATGCGAAAAATATCAGGCCCATGCTCACGCAGGAGTTCGCCTAACCAGGCATTGAGCTTGGCACCATCTAGCTCACCCGACTCGACCAGGGCAATGGAACCGACCGTTTCGTCATGTTCGTGCGCCGTTTCGCTGAGAAACTCTGGGTCGATTTGCAGCGCATTGTTCAAATCAAAGGCGTTGACTCCCAGTAGGGCATCCATCTCGATTTGTGCGTCGCGGGTGCGGTGGATTTTGGCGATCGCATTCATTCCGCGAATCCGCTGCTCCAGTTCTTCTAACTCCGCCACCGTCACCAAGTCAGTTTTGTTCAGCAAAATCACATCGGCAAAGGCAATTTGCTCCGCCGCTTCATCCGCTTCCCAATGCTGCTGGATATGGCAAGCATCCACCACCGTCACCACGGCATCCAACCGGGCTTGGGTCTGCACCTCATCATCCATAAAGAAGGTCTGAATGACTGGAGCCGGGTCGGCTAACCCCGTCGTTTCAATCACCAGATGATCAAACTTGTCGCGCCGCTTCATCAGGTTGCCAATAATGCGAATCAAGTCGCCTCGCACTGTGCAACAGATACAGCCATTGTTCATCTCAAAAATTTCTTCATCCGCATCCACCACCAATTGGTTGTCGATGCCTACCTCGCCAAATTCGTTGACAATCACTGCGACCTTTTTGCCATGCTCATAGGTCAGGATGCGGTTCAATAGCGTTGTTTTTCCGGCTCCCAGATAGCCTGTCAGCACGGTCACCGGCACGGTTGTGCGATCGTCTGTTGGATTGATAGCGGCAATCATAAACAACTCCTGAAGACTAGCGGATTGAAATGATAATCATTATCATATTGAGTTGGGTTTGTTAATGCAACCCTGTGTTTTATTCAGACGGCTCAAATCCTTTCATGAACTGCTCTATGCCAATGCGATCGCCCCTGAACGCGCCATCCCTGCCAAAATCCACTGATATCGCTATCGTCGGCGCAGGGCCTCAGGCATTAACGCTAGTGACGCATCTACTGCAAAAGAAAAAGTCAATGCGGAAGCGCTTTGTGGTGCTCGATCCAGCCGGGGATTGGCTGCGGCAATGGCAGCAACAGTTTGCGGCCTATGAAATTCCCCATCTGCGATCGCCAGCCGTCCATCACCCTGACCCCAACCCCCATGCCCTCCGCACCTTTGCGGAGTTTCGCCCGCAAGAACTCTTTCCCCCCTATGATTTACCGGGCACCCGACTATTCCAGGACTTTTGCCAGGATGTGATTCGTCGCTGGGGGTTGCAAGGGAGGGTCGTTCCGGCACAGGTGCAGCATATCGAACAGGTATGTCAGCAAAGGCAGCAGCGGTTTCGGTTGGGCATGGCAGATGGTCAAATGCTAACGGCCAAGCGAGTGGTGTTGGCGATCGCCGGAGGCACCCCCAACCGTCCCGAATGGGCACGAACTCTGCCGTTTACCTATCCGAGCGATCGCCTGCTCCATTCCCACCAGGTTGATTTGCGAGGATTGCGGCTGGCGGGAGAGCGGGTGCTGATTGTGGGCAGTGGGCTGACGAGTGGGCATTTGGCATCGGGGGCGATCGCTCGGGGGGCTCACGTCATCATGATGGCGCGACGGACCTTCTACGAAAAGCTGTTCGATGCCGCCCCCGGTTGGCTTGGCCCCAAATACCTCAAGGGGTTCCATGCCGAACCCGATTGGGAAAGCCGCTGGCAGATGATTCAATCCGCCCGTAATGGTGGATCCCTGACCCCCGCCATTTTCACTAAGTTGCGGCGATGGGAGCGCGAGGGCAAGCTATCTTTTTACGAACAGTGCGAAGTGCAATCGGCAGAATGGAAAGGAGCGGCGTGGAAAGTCACCTGCACACAATCGGCCACCCACAACTGCATCGCTAATCTACCCATCGATCGCATTTGGTTGGCAACGGGCAGTACGCTGGATGTGAACCACTGGTCGCTGGTGTCGGATATCCGTGCGACCCATCCCCTGTCGCTGGTGCATGGCTTACCTGTACTGGATTCTCATCTTCGCTGGGCAGGGTGTAACCTGTTCATCATGGGCGGAGCAGCGGCGCTCCAGCTCGGCCCTGCGGCTCGCAATTTATTTGGGGGAAAACTGGCAAGTGAACGGATTGTTCCTGCGCTGCTCAACGGCATGCCCTCAGCTGCATAACGTCACGGGCTTAGCACTTTCCTACGACAACCGGGACTAATAGTGATGGGTCAGGATCTAAGCAAAATAGAAACGCTGTATGACACAGTAGCCAGAGACTATGCAGAAACATTTTCTGGAGAACATGCAAAAAAGCCAAAAGACCGAGAAATACTCCACAAGTTCTCACGCATGATCGGGGATAAGAAACCGATTTGGGATTTTGGCTGTGGGCCGGGTCAGACAACAAAATATCTGAACGATCTTGGTCTAGAAATTTCTGGTTTGGATCTGTCAGAGAAGAGCCTAAATCAGGCCAGAACGATCCACCCTAGGATCCCTTTTCAAAAAGGAAACATGCTTGAACTTGAGTTTGAATCGAACTCAATAGCTGGAATTGTGGCTTTCTATGCCATCGTTCACTTTACAGAAGCACAAGTCGGCATCGCTTTCCGCGAAATCTTTCGTGTATTGCAGCCGGGTGGACTCTTCCTTTTTACTTATCACATTGGTAAAGAAATCATCCACGTAGAAGAATTTCTCGGTAAAAAAGTCGATATAGATTTTACGTTCTTCTCCACGGACTTTATCGCTAATTGTCTGAAAGAGCATGGGTTTGAAGAAATAGAAATCATCGAGAGAGCCCCATATCCCGGCGTAGAGTACGAAAGCCAAAGAGCCTATGTGTTTGCGGTAAAGCCAACCGACTCAAGTGCTGCACAGCTAAGCTAATCATCACTTACTTTGCCAACGCGCTTCATTTTGAACAGACCATTGGCGATCGCCGTTCCCAGCAAAATCAAACCACAGCCCAGCATCATCGCAGGGGTGACAGCTTCTTCAAGAACCACTGCGCCTGAAAGCATGGCAAACAGCGGAATGAGATAGGTAACCGTCAAGGCTTTTGTCGAGCCAATGTTTTGAATCAGGCGAAAGTACAAGATGTAGGCAAAGGCCGTTGATAGCCAAGCGAGAGCCAGGACAGCGATGACAACGCCTGCTGTGGGTCGTTGCTGCGGGATGGTAAAGGGCAACGCGGGAAGAAGGAAGAGGGCTGCCCCGAGCTGGCTTCCGGTTGCAACAACTAACGAGGGAACCCCCGTTAATCGCTGTCGAATGAAGGGGGCGGCGATCGAATACATGACCGCGGCCGACAACCCAGCAACGACCGCCATCACAAAAGCAGGGGTTGCAGTAATCGCTTCCCACCCCACCAAAATCACCACACCAACGAAGCCCAGAACAAATCCAATCACCCGAGTTAGGGTCAATTTTTCCCGTAACCAAACCGAAGCCACAATCACACCAAACAGTGGCGTCGTTGCATTTAGGATCGAGGTAAATCCGGCAGGCAGCGATACGGAGGCAAAAGCAAGGAGCGAAAACGGAATAGCGGAATTAATGCAGCCAACAGTGAACAGTAACACCCAATTCCGGCGCACCTCACGCCACAGATCCAAGCGAACCAAAATGGGCAGAAGGGCTAAGCCAGCCAGCAAGACGCGAAACTCAATGAGCCAAACAGGGCCAAGAACAGGCGCTGCAATTCGCATCGCCAAAAACGAGCCGCCCCATAACGCCGCAAGCAACAAAAGCTCGGCGATATCCAATCTCCTCATATCTGCTCCTACATATAGTCAAGTCCAGTTGTGTGTTCGACGCGGTTGCACACCGCTATGGTTGTTTGCTGATAAAGGCGGTGCCCTTCGACTGCGCTCAGGGCACAAACGGCTGGCTGACTGAGCGTAGCCGATAGCTGGCTGAGCGTAGCCGAAGCCAGCGGGTACAAGCTTTTTGAAAAATCGCTTTAACTCACGCCCTGGTTGTGACTAGCTTCCCAGCCCATCAAAACTGTTTTGCGCTCCAATCCCCAGCGGAAGCCACCCAACTCACCCGATTCTCGAATGACGCGATGGCAAGGAATCAAATACCCCACTGGATTGCGACCCAAGGCATTGCCGACAGCCCTTGCAGCCGTTGGACGCTCCATTACTTTTGCTAGCCCTTGATATGTAGTGAGTCCGCCAAATGGAACACCCAAAAGTGCTCGCCAAACTTGAATTTGGAAATTGGTGCCTTTGACGAACAGCACTAACGGTTCACGACTCGCTGCAATTGGATTGAAGATGCGATCGCAGACCTCCTGGGTTACCTGCTGATTCTGCACAATATCTGCATTCACCCACTCTGCTCGGAGAATAGCTTCAGCCGCATCGTTGCTGGCTGTATCCAGGAAAAGCAAATTACAGATACCACGATGAGTCGTTGCAATCAGACATTCACCAAAGGGGGTTGGATGAATTCCATACCAAATTTGTAGCCCCCGCCCTCCCGCCTTGAACTCCCCTGGTGACATCGCTTCCAGCTTCACAAATAGATCGTGTAAACGGCCTGGACTCGATAATCCCGTATCCATAGTGAGATTTAATAAGCTCGATGTCTCAGCAATTCTTGATTTGGCATATTCCACCGTCAGATATTGCAAAAACCGCTTGGGACTAATACCTGCCCACTTGGTGAACAATCGCTGAAAGTGATAGTCACTCAAATGCACATGCTGAGCAACGGTTGCCAGGTCAGGCTGATTCAAGTGGTTTTGGCGCATGAAGGCGATCGCCTTAGAAATCCGCTCATAGGTTTCGCCATCATAGGTGTTGGTTTCGATTGAGGCGTTCATGGGCTGGCTTCATCATCCATCTATCCTGTCATCCTCAATTTAGCGATCGCAGCCACCCAAAACCACCCGTTTCTTGCGGTCTATAGCGCTACGAGGAAGAAATGTCTGAGCCGATTGCAGCGAGACGCGAATAACTGTCTTAAGATAGTTAACGCATTAACGATTAGTTTGGTCGTAGGTTTTAGCCAGCATGTCTGATGTCTCTTCAAACTCTGATTTCCTTCAGCAGTGGCGACATGCCTTAGCGCCTTACAACTTAGGATATAAGGTCAAATTAGTCTCTCAATTGATGTATCGAGACTTTTTAGAGCGACTAGAACCCTATGGGCTGACGCCATTTCATTACCTCGTTCTCTGTTGTTTATGGGAAGAGGATGGTCTTTCAACGTCAGGAATTGCCGATAAGCTCAAGCAGTTGGGGGCAACGCTCACCGGAGTTGTCGATCGCATGGAAGATCGCAATCTGGTTTACCGTGAACGAGATCCGAGCGATCGCCGCGTCATTCGCATTTGGCTGACCGAAGAAGGGAGAAAGCTGATGCATGTCTTACCCGCGATCGGCGCAGCCACGATCGAAAAGGCAACTGACGGGATTTCAGAGGCTAAGCAGGAAGAGGTTTTGAAGCTCCTGGAACAGATTTCCCATAATTTTCTCTAGCCACCAGAAAGGCAAAGTATTGACCTCTTGAAAATTAGTTAATATATTGACTATTAGCGCATTTAATTTTTGAGCTGTCTGAATCTATCCCAGCCATGTTCGGGTGGCTCAGAGTTTTTGTGTCAATTTTTTGTGCCCATTTAGTTAGAGCAATTTATAGCGGTGTGCAACCGCGTCAAGCACAGAAATGGTTGTGTGTGGGCGCGCCGCGCCCACACACAACCGTACTTAACTAACGTGCATAGCACTATAGGAGGAAAAATGTCAAAGATAAGCATTCGTCAAAAAAACTGGTTACTGTCTGCCCATGTTGGGTTTGCTGCTCTTTGGACAGGGACTGTTTTGAGCATGTTTCTTTTATCGTTAAGGAATAGAACATCAACCAATGCTGATGTCCTCAATACCCTCAATTCAGCAATAAATTTGTTAGACGACTGGATTGTGATTCCCTCGGCGATTGGTTCAGTCATCACAGCTACGCTGCTCTGTTGGGTGACAAACTATGGCTTTACGAAGTTTTATTGGGTTATTACAAAGTGGTTTCTAACAACAGGATTGGTTGTATTTGGAACCTTCTGGCTATTCCCGTGGGGAAACACAGCTGAGCAGTTGTCCTCACAGGAAGGGTTGCAAGCTTTCAACAATCCGATCTACCAATTTGATGCAAAGGGTGTGTTGTTTGGAACCATCCTTCAGGTGTTATTTCTCTTTATCATCATTGGCATTTCTGTCTTGAAGCCGTGGGGTAGACGACCCAGCACAGTGAAGACACAAGCTGATTGATGATCAAAGGTGTGGCATGTTCGAAGCGCCTGCTCTGCTACTGCAGCGCTTCCGCAAATGCTTGAATCGTTTGTTGTCCGCGTTCCGCATTGCCTGTGGTTAGAAAGTCTAGAATTGCCCCTTGGAAAAAGTGAAATAACGATAAAGCCACCGTTCGATCGTTAGTAAGACTAGCGAGAGAATCGACCCATTGTTGACTCTCTCGCTCTAAAAAGTGTTGGGTCTCTACGTCGCCTTGAATCGCGCGTTGGTTTAGCTCCATCGTCAGTTTGAGCAAGCCTCGCATGTCTGGTGATGTCAAATGCCGCCACATTTCGAGTAAACGCTCTGTTAACCCATCCGCTCCTTCGACAGAAGGCGTGTGAAATGACCAGAGCTTCTCACGCAGGTGCGTCTCTAGTAGGCTAATGAGTTGCCGCTCGAATTCATGCTTAGAACCAAAGTGGTAAACCAGCATTCGTCCACTGGTACCAGCCTTTTTGGCGATCGCATTGATGCTGGTATCCAGTGCTCCGGCAGCGATCGCCGCCGCTAGACATTGCTCTAAAAGGGCTTGTTTCTTCTGAGGCTCAATAGGTCGATTCATAGGTTGACAGTTAATGTAGCAGCTATTACATTAATGATTAACGTAACGGCTATTACGTTAACACTGTCACGCAGGACAAAACCATGACGACAAAAGACCGGATTCGCTTCATCTCCATCGGCTTCATCATTTGGGCTGCTGCAACCGCAACCTATCGCATTATGGGCTCAGTTTTCTTTGAAGCATCGGTGGCTGGCTATTGGCTCAATGTGGTTGTCACTGGCGGATTGTATGCGGCTGTATCGCTGGGGCTGATGCAATGGCAAAACATTGAACGAGACGATTGGTTGCAGGGTGCCATGTGCCTCGCTCTGCCAGGAATGCTAAGCGAGATTCCGCTGCTGGCTGGCTTTTCAAGTCTCATGAGCAATATGCAACCCGAAACAGCCGGACGCTATGCCGCTTTTCTATTTAGCGGATATTCCGCCCTGCTCGGTGCAGCTTGGTTGCTGTCTACAAAGGCGCGATCGCAATCTATCTCTGAAATGTAGTTAACTACTCGTTGATAGGAACCTCACAAGATGAAAACCAAGCACCTCTATTTACTTCTAGCTCTCCTTGGTATTGCCTTGCCCTACTCACAATTTGTTCCTTGGATACTCCACAGCGGCTTTAATCTCGAATTACTTTTGCAGCAAATTGTTGAATCTCGCATTGCAGCCTTTGGTTGGCTCGATGTGATTGTATCCGCATTTGTCTTATTTGTTTTGATGGCTGCCGAAGGGCGCGATCGCCATATTCCATTACTTTGGCTCCCAGTACTCGGCACGCTTACCGTTGGTGTTTCCTTGGGGTTTCCCCTCTACCTCTATTTACGGGAACAGTCGTTGGAGTATTCCAGTTAGGTCAGTAATCGGAGTTGCATCATGGATATATATCCTCACGCAAAGTATAGAAATCCATGAATGATAGGGCTCGATATTTACTGGACTTGGCGAAACGTAACGTCCAAGCTTACATTGCGAATTCGAAAACCAAAGCCGCAATGGTGGCAGGCTCAGTGGCAGAAGGGCTGTGTGATGAATACTCGGATTGTGACATGAGCATTTATTACGACGGACTGCCTTCTGAGGATGAATTGCAGGTTGCACGTCAACAGAACCATAGCTCAGAGCGGTTGTGGCTGTTGGGCGATCGCAAAGAGGGTGGATTCGCCGAAAGCTACCTGGTCAATGGTGTCGAGTGCCAGTTTGGTCATGTGACGATCGCCCAGTGGGAACAAGATATTTCAAACATTCTGGAGCAGTTTGATGTTCAGACGCCACTTATGAAAGCGTTGTCTGGAACATTGACCGGAATTCCACTCTACGGCGATTCTCTTATCCACACATGGAAAGCTAGAATCGTCCACTATCCTGATGGACTGGCACAGGCGATGGTCGAGCATTACCTCAAGTTTGTTCCGATTTGGGGAATACAAGAAAAGCTCGCGCGTCGAGACGCAACCCTCTGGTATGCTCAAGTCCTTGTCGAGTCCGCGCAAAACATCCTGGGTGTGTTGTCTGGACTCAATCATTCGTACTACTCAACCTTCCAGTTCAAGCGCATGCATGCATTTGTCGAACAAATGAAGATTGCGCCTGAGAACCTTGGCGATCGCCTCGAAAGCTTGTTCCATACAGACGCTCCTGCGGCAGTCATGCAGCTTGAAGCACTGGTTCGAGAAACGATAGAGCTTGTGGAGCTTCACCTGCCCCAAGTGGATACATCATTCGCCAAGCAACGATTGGGCTGGCGGCAGCAATCATGGGAGTTCGACGACGCTCAAAATACCTAAAACAACCCAAGCGTAAATGACTGGTCGATTGGCAACGTAGCGCCAATGCCAAGCCAGAGCGTGATTAGGAGACCAATCAAAAAAACAGTAGTGGCAACTGGGCGGCGAAACGGATTTTGGAATTTGTTTACGCTTTCGATAAACGGAATACCCATGAGTCCCAATGGGATAGAAACCATGATCGTGATACCCAGAAGTTTGCTAGGGACGACGCGGAGAACCTGAAACACAGGATAGAGATACCACTCTGGGAGAATTTCTAGCGGAGTCGCAAAGGGATTTGCAGGTTCCCCAACCATGGCTGGATCCAGCACGGCTAGCCCTACACATAAAGCTAATGTTCCTAGCATCACGACTGGAAAAATATAAAGAAGTTCATTGGGCCATGCGGGTTCGCCGTAGTAGTTGTGCCCCATCCCCTGCATTAGCTTGGCTCGCAAAGCTGGGTCATTTAGATCGGGTTTCCTAGATATTCCTTTCATAAGCTGATTCCTTATTCCCGCAGAAGGGCTATGTTTGGGCATGGAAAACTTGCAGGACAAGAGGCTTTGTCCTGCTCAAACCAACGCAATCAAAATCTTCGCAAGCAGGGAGACAAGTCTGTCTCCCTTGGGTATTTGGTAGTATAGCCCTGTGGAGACAAGTTTGTCTACTTTGCTATGGTGAGTTCTGAATCGAGTGCAGCCCGTCAGCAAATCTTAGAAACAGCGTTACAACTCTTCTACCAGAAGGGCATCCAGCATGTTGGCATTAATGAGGTGATTGCCGCATCTGGAGTTGCAAAGCGTACGCTATACCGACATTTCCCTTCAAAGGACGACCTCATTCTGGAAGTCATGCGGCATCAAGCTAGAGAATGGTTGGGTTGGTTTGAAGATGCGATCGCCCGCAAAGGCGGTGTGCCCAAAGAGCGGCTTCTGGCAACGTTTGATGTCCTTCAGGACTGGTATGCCAACCCTAACTTCCGAGGTTGCCCTTTCATTAACGCGGTTCTAGAAATAGCAGATGCCGCTCATCCAGCCCACCAAGTCTCCGTTCAGTTGAGGGAATCAGTTCGGGCATACATTATGCAACTGGCCTCTGAGGCGGGTGTGCGCGATCCGGCTGCATTCTCACAGCAGTATTTGCTTCTGATTGGAGGCGCGAGTCTGATGGCAACCATTGAAGGAAAACCCACTGGAGCAGAATATGCCAAAAGTACTCTATCAGTATTAATCGATGCCAGTCAGGCACCCTCAGCAAAGCCGGGGGTGCCTGACTGAATGTTCCGCGTTCTTCAAGATATGGTTAGCTATCACTATCCTCTGACAATTGCTCTAGCTCGTCTGCAAGAGAGTTCTGAAGTGCTTCATCACAGTGAGCGTGTAAGTGAAGAGTAGATGCAGCTAGTTCTGCCAGGATTTCTACCTTTTGACTATCCTGTAAACCTGGTAGCTGCAGTTGATGGATTAGTTCCAGTACACGGCTGCATTCATCGCCTAATTCTCGAATGAGAACTCGCAATGTTTCATCTTGAATGGCCAGCGATCTTGATCCTAGTTGCATGACTACCTCCCTAACCGCTTCCTCGCTTGCTGAATTCCCTTCTCAAATGCCTGGATTTCTTTTGTCCAATGGCGAATTAGTCCTAGATTGGGAAACTCCTTCTGTTCTTCTAGCCTAATCTTTTCTAAGTGCTCGTCAATACGCTTTTGCAAGCTGCGTATTGCTTTCATATGATTTCGCTTTCCCATAAGCTGTGCCCGATGTCCCAGCAATAAGGTTCCCTCGTCACTTTCCTGACTATCGTGACGTACCTAAATTTGAGGCAAAATGCAGAGAAGTCTTCTATGAGAAGCAGATGCGAGTAAAGTTGTACCCAGTGATCATTAGCCCTACGGAGACGACTAAACCGATGAAGCGATTGATAAGGCTCCTGTGCATTGGAGCATTTTCTGTTGTTCTGGCGATTGGATTTATGGCTTCAGCTCCTGCCGAAGACCATATCGACAACGGCCTGATTAGCATGAGCAGTAGCTACAGTGTGGCGCAGACGGGCGATCGCCTGGAAGCAGTGTTAGCCGAACGCGGGTTGACCCAATTCATCCGTGTTGACCATGCCAGTGGAGCCGAGTCAGTTGATTTAGACCTGCGACCGACGGAAGTCCTGGTTTTTGGTAATCCTCGAGCAGGTACTCCACTGATGCAATGCAACCAGGAAGCCGCGATCGATCTGCCGCAAAAGGCGCTGATCTGGGAAGATGAAGCGGGTCAGGTGTGGATTGGTTACAATGATCCCAACTATCTGCTGGAGCGTCATGGTTTGGTTGAGTGTGCTGATGTTATTGCCAACATCGAAACGGCACTGAGCAACCTGATTGGTGCAGCAGCTAGTCCGAGTGAGTGAGCTTTTTGATCGTGGAGAGGTTTCGTGGAGAGGGGCGATCGCCTCTCTCCCATTGTCAGAAGTCGTATCAAATCTGGTTGAAAAGCCCAAATATCGTTTGGGGGTTTTCAATCGGATTTAGTATAAGTTGTTAGCGTGACATCACCGACCTCAGCCGTTGTTCCAGGTGCGCTAAGTCAAGGCCAAACCGCTCTTGCAGCACATGGGTTGCAACGCCTCCGCCTTCCTGCAAGATGGCCAGCAGCAAATGTTCTGGGGCAATGTGAGATTGACCGAACTGCTCCGCTTGCTCAAGGGCTAGCTCAATGACCAGTTTTGCCCTGGGTGCAAAAGATAGCTCGGTGGGTTCACTCATGGCTTGTTCGGCAGGTTGTTGGGGTGCTTGAGAGCCCGTGCGATCGCCCTTCGAGCTAACCGCGTCACTCAGGATCTGCACAATTGACTGTCGCGCCGCCTCAAAACTAACCCCTGCATCGGTTAGCACTTTTGCCGCAGGACTCGTCCCTTCAGCCAGCAATCCCAGCAGCATTCCTTCCGTTCCAAAAACGCCAAACTTCATCTGGCGAATGGTATCTTTGCCCAACCGAATGACTTGCTCTGTTTCTGGCGTAAAGATCTTAGCCGTATCAATGCGCAAATTTGTATGTTCAGCCAGGGACAAAAATGAAACGGCCTTCAGGATGTAGTCAAACGTGGCTGAGTCCATGGTTCCCCAACTCGCTGCTTCTGGCCCCGCTTGCTGATACATCCGCATCATCGACTCGTAAATTTTCGCGTCACCGCCAATCAGAGATTTCATACTCCATAGCCACTGCTTCGCCAAACTCCGCACGGCATGACTGTTGAGATCGGTTCCTTTGCGCATCTCTGTTTGTGCTTTGGTGAGGAGGTCATGCCAATCAGTTTCCTCTTGCCGAAATCGTGTTTCCAAAACCGCTTGTTGTTCGGGTGTGAAGTATTGCTCAGACATTGTAATCGCCTCCATAACTTCGATTAGGGTTTCAACCGCAACCGATTGGGTCGTTTCTAAATCTGTTGCGATCGCATTCAGGCGATCGAGTAAGGTGTGCGACAAGGTGACCTGCTCTTGGAGTCGGGTTCGATGCAGATTAATCACGATTGGAAGTGAGAAGGCAGGACTTTCTAAGCACTCACAAACTTCTTTGAGTGAAAAGCCAAGCTGCCGTAGCGACATAATCTGTTGCAGCCGGATGATATCCTGCTCGCTATAAAGTCGGTGCCCAATCTCATTCCGGTGGGAGGGTGAAAGTAACCCAATTTCGTCGTAATAGTGCAACGTCCGAATTGAGAGTCCTGTTTGCTTTGCCAGTTCCCCGACTTTCATCAGGCTTGCCATGGTTACCTCAGCTCTCGTTTCCCGGTGGAATGCGGTTGACTCGTTCATCCTATTCCCTGACGTTACGTGAGGCACAAGCACCACCTCCGCCAAATTACTTGCGCAACCTTTTCGCTACGAGCTGACAGTAAAAAGTTGAGTGTGCGCGATCGCTCAAAGCTATGAAACATCAACAACTAGCTCTGCAAGCCTTTGGTGTGATGCCTATAAGCTGACGGAACCGTTTGCTGAGGTGGCTATGGCTATTGAATCCACAGTCCAGTGCCACATTCATAATGGATTGATCAGTTTGCTGCAAAAGTCATTTTGCCCGCTCGATTCGCTGCTGAATCAAGTATTGATGTGGAGAGCCAGCAATTCTCATTATGGCTTCGTTGGTTTATAAAATGCCGCTCAGGCTGAGCTTGTCGAAGTCTGTTCGCTCAGGGCAAACGGCAAATTTCCCAAAATGAGAATTGCTGGTGGAGAGCTGCCCATCGATTGTTTGAACAGGCGGACAAAGTAGAAAGAACTCAGGCCAACCAAATCGGCTAAATCAACCAGATTAATGTCTTGTTCGTAGTTGGGCAACTGCGGTTGAGTTGTCCCATGTTGCCGCAGCAGATGTATTGTCAGGCTGTGGAAGTAGGGTCCCGTTCAGGGAGCAAAAAAACGGGGCGTTGATCACGCCCCGTTTGAGTATTTCCATCATTTCCTTTTATCTGCCCATGGGTTCATCTGGCAGATGTCGATCGCTCTGAGGCTTAAGGGTTCCCCATGCATCACACGATGCATCCGCTCAAGCACCAGACTCAATCCGACAACATGAAAAGATGAGCTTTAAACAGTCCACGCCCAGTTTTAGCGACCCGTTTGTAGGATGTCAAAAGACAGCGTGTCAAACATTGAGAATAGTTGAGGTTCCCCGGAAGTTCGGAGGGGTTAACGCTACGATGAGCGGACGATTGATGGCTAGATCGCTGTGGCGAATTGCTATTGTTGGTACCAGCCCATCTGGTACGATCCGTAATTACTTAACCCTATAGTTGCTGATGGCTCCACTCCCTGATTCTAAGCCTCACCAGATTTCCCTGGGTCCGTTGGAGAACGAGATCTTGGATCTCCTCTGGCAGGCCGGTACCGCGACCGTGAAAGATATTCACGATCAAATTTTGGCGGATCCCGATCGCGAGCTGGCCTATGCCTCTGTGACAACGGTACTGCGGCGTCTTCAGAAGAAGGGCTGGGTAACCTGCGATAAACGCGATCGCGCCTTTGTGTGGCAGCCTCGAATTTCCCGCGAAGAAGCGCAGATTGTGCAAGCCCATGATCAGTTGCAGCGCTTCCTCTCGGTGGGCAACCCGGATGTGGTTGCTGCCTTTGCCGACAGCCTCGATCGCGCCAGTGCCGATCAATTTGAGGCGATCGCCGAGCGCATTCGTCATGCCCGTCAGCAACGAGAAGGGGGGAAGTAGCCATGCATATCAGCCTGCTTTTGACCGCTTTGGGATTGGCGATCGCCCTCCGCTGGGTTTGGCGACCCACCCCCGACAAGACGCCCCTGGCCTGGGGCATGGCCCTCAGTGCTTTCTTAATCCCGCCATTTGTCGTGCTGACAACCGCGATCGCGGTTTTGGCGATGGGGGCTGAGGGCAAAATGTTTTCAATTCCCGTCGGTAGCTTTGGCTATTGGCTGGGCCTAGGCTGTCTGAGCATTGCGCTGGGAACGCTGGCCTATCGCGGTTGGCAAGGATGGCGATCGCTCCACCAGATCCAGTCTTTCCCGCCGCTCGATCGCCCGAACTGTGAAGGCTACTTGCTGCAAACTCCGGCTCTCTTCGCCGGGCAAATTGGCTTTTGGCATCCCCAACTGATCCTGAGCGAGGGCTTGCTGGCAACCCTTTCACCCGAGCAATTGACGGCTGTTCTCACCCACGAACAGGCTCACCTGTATTACCACGACACCTTCTGGTTTTTCTGGTTGGGCTGGGTTCGTGATTTGACCGCCTGGTTGCCCAATACCCAACCCCTATGGCAGGAGTTACTGCTGTTGCGCGAAATGCGAGCCGATCGCTATGCCGCACAATCGGTCGATCCGCTGGCGCTGGCCGAGGCACTTTTGCAGGTTGCCCAAGCACCCACTCAGATGGCCGCGATCAATTGTGTCGCGCTGCATGACACCGCGCCCATTCGCCTGGAACAGCGTATCGATGCTCTTTTAGCTGAACCCTCGGCGATCGCCCCCACCCCATCAAAGCTGCAATGGCTGAAATGGCTCTGGGTGCTACTGCCGTTGCTCTCCGTTCCGTTTCACTCCTAGCTGCTAGTTCTGAGACAAGTTAGATCTTCGACTTCTTTTCCACTGCCCAAAAGCTCTATCGCAGATTGAGAAAGGAGTCGCAGATCTGAAACTACAGGCAATTCTTTTCAAGCTAGATTTGCGACTTCTTTCTCAATCTGCAACAAAGCCTATTTACAGTGGGAAAGAAGTCGCAGATCTTTATTATGCCGCCTTACGATTCCACCACTGATTTTTCGATGCGTTGGAGGAGATCGTAAAACGGTTGCCAATTATCGTTTTCCGTAATGGATTCCCAGATGGCTTCAATCTCAGGCCGCACGATCACAAGATCGGGATTGTGGGCATCCAGGCAGCGTTGCACGGTGGACATCTCCGTTTCGGGCACTTGCTGGAGTGCCCCGTGATAGGCTTGCCGCCACTGCTTGAAGCTGCTGACCAGTGCTTCTGCATTTTCTGCCATCACATTCTCCAAAATGTGCGATGCACTTTCCCGCCAGTTGGGGGCAAATTGCTGTCGTAGGGTCAAGAAAAAGTCGTGGTAGCCAATTTGCGTGGCCTGAAGGAACTGCTGTGTTAGCCCGATTACCTGATCGGCCTGGTCATCGGGGATCTGGGGGAGTCCCAGTTTGTTCAGCATCCGCCGACGGTAGGAACTGAAGTAGTGTTCTTCAAATTGCACTAGCCCTGCTTCCAGGTCTGCCAGTGCCATCACCCGTGACAGAGGCACCTGCAACATCTCTAGATTCTTGCGGCAGATGATGGGCTGATTGCCGTAGGAATAGAGTCCCGAGTAATCAAAGTAGGCCGCCGTAAAGCGCGGGTCAAAGGTTTGAATAAAGGCGTAGGGGCCGTAGTCAAAGCTTTCTCCGGTGATGGACATGTTGTCGGTGTTGAGTACCGCATGGCAGAAGCCCACCGACATCCACTGGGCGGCTAGTTCAGCCATCCGTTGCACCAGTTCGGCATAGAAGCGGGCATCGGCATCCGGTTGCCCGTGCAGGTGTGGATAGTAAGTGGCGATGACATGGTCGAGTAAGGTACGAATGAGATCCGGGCGATCGAGGCGATACAACCGCTCGAAGGTGCCAAAGCGGATATGCGAACGGCTGAAGCGCACCATCACAGAGGAGCGCGTCGGCGATGGCTCATCCCCTCGCCAGAGCCGTTCCCCCGTTTCCACCAAACTCAAGCATCGGGAGGTACGAACGCCCAGTCGATGGAGCATTTCCGCGGCTAGCACTTCGCGCACACCGCCCTTGAGCGTCAAGCGACCATCGCCGTTCCGTGAATAGGGCGTTGGCCCCGAACCCTTAGTGCCAAAGTCATAGAGTTCGCCATCCGTGCCACGCACTTGGCCGTACAGGAAACCGCGCCCGTCCCCCAGGGCTGGATTGTAGACCCCGAACTGATAGCCGTGATAGCGCATGGCCAGCAGCGGAGTGCGCCCCTCAAACTGACCAAAGGCTTCAATAAAGTCGGCATCGGTTACTGCGGCAGGACCCAATCCCAGCTTGGGCAGCAAGGCATCATTGCGAAACCGGAGGATATGCTGGGGAAAATCTGCCGCATCCACAAGGTCGTAGTATTCGCTACCCAGGGACTCGAAGGCGGGTTCATAGTCGAGGGCGAGAAACGGGTTGGGCATGGTTTGGCAACGGGGAGGGAGCGGAGAAAAAATTTCGGCAAAAAGGTTTTTGGCACATTGGCGATCGCCCGATGTACGCTTGTATCAGGACTCGGGGAATACGCTTGTATGTGCAAACTGCATATCCCGATCGTCTAGGATTATGCAGTCTAGAGTGATTCAGCCTAAGGCCAGTCAGTCTAAGGCTGGTCAGCCTAAGGTGATTTGGCGATCGCCCTCTCCTTGCTGGTCATTCTATCGTCCAATGGAGCAGATGGTCGTAGGCAAAACCGAGTCTAGGTCGGAGTTGGGGTACGTTGAGAGAACAGCATCATGCCACGTAGAGGATTGCTGATTTGGCTGATTATCTTGCCTATTCTGGCATTTTTGACGGCGAGCATTATCCGTCGCATTTCTCCAGGACTGCCAGACAACATACCAGGAGTACAATTTTTCAACCAAACCAGTAACGGCCCCCAAACGGTCGAGTTTCTTTGCCGGAATAACGAATCCTTTCAGGTCGAGTTTCCCCTTCAATATGAGACCGAGGGGGTGAGCTTGACGCTTCCCTCGGAGCAGACCTTTGAACTCAATCAAATTGAAGAATTGTTTGGGATAACCCGCTACACCGATGGTCAATACACCTTTTACATCCAGAATGGAGAAGGGTTTGTCGAAGCGAATGGCATCTGGGTTTATGCTGGTTGCGATCCGCAATCCGAGATTCCTGAACCGACTCCCTCTCCAACGCCAAGTCCAAGTCCAAGTCCAAGCCCAAGTCCATCGCCAACGGTAACGCCGACGCCTTCCCCATCGCCAACCGCCACGCCATCACCGTCCCCTTCCCCAAGCCCGGTACCGCCGGTATCGCCGACCCCTTCGCCAAATCCCAACGCAAGCCTCTACATTTGCCAGGATGGGCGACAGTTTCAGGTGACGTTCTTTCCCGATCAGGCAGAACTAACTCTGGAAGGAAATCTCTACTATTTGTCGCAGATACCCTCTGGCTCTGGCAGTCGCTACACCGATGGGCAGATTATTCTCAATGCACAGGGTAACCAGTCAAGCATCGAGTTTGATGGGTTTGTACAGTATGACAACTGCATTGCGCAGGCTACACCGAACCCGTCTCCCCTACCAGCGCCGATTCCGCGCCCACCTAATGCTATGTGGTAGTGGAAGCGTTGCTAACTAAGGCTAGGCCAAGATATCGAACGGTCATTCCCGCGAATGCGGGAATCCAGAAAGGCTAAGGACAGCGACCGATAAGCGTTTGGTGGATGCCCATTTTCATGGGCATGACAGAACCCTAATGTCCTATCTTGGCTGACTCAAGCTATGTAAACCAACCCGGCGTTTGAAACTGCGCCTAGCAGAACAATCCCCGATCGCGCGCTATTGCGGGTTCTCGAATCACAAATTCTCTCAGTCCGCGAAGGCGGACTTTGCTCCTGTAGCTGCGACGTCAGTCGCCAGTTGTCCCTTAGAACCTATTCGCAGCCTCCCTTGGCATTGACCTCGCAGACGCGACGCATTTGCAGCACATCGCTCATTTTGCGGATTTGGGTGAAGGTGCGCTCCAGTTGGGAGTGATCTTGGATGTCGATGCCGAGGTTAATGACGGCGGTTTGTCCCGGATAGGTTTTGACTTGGGCACTGCGGACATTGATGTTGGAATCGCTGAGGCGCGACAGGATATCTTTGAGAACACCCACGCGATCGATCACTTCGATCTGTAGCTCCACGGCGTAGGTCTGTGGGCGGCTGCTGCCATCGGGATCATTCCAGCTGACAGGAATGAGGCGATCGCCCGGAATCTGCGCTACATTCTTGCAGTCTTGGCGGTGGATAGAAATGCCACGGCCGCTCATGGTTACCACACCAATAATGGGCTCCCCAGGGATCGGATTGCAGCATCCCGCTAGGCTGTAGAGCAGTCCTTCGATCCCAGCAATCGGTGTACCAGAGGTGGAAGGGGCGGGAGTCGGCTCCGCTACGGGCAGGAGCATGTCATCCAGCAAGAGTGAGTCTGGTGCTGGCGTGATCGGCTGGCGGGCCTTGATTTCTTCCCGCAGTCGATTGACCACGAGCTTGAGGGTTACTTCGCCATAGCCCAGGGCAGCCAGCAAATCATCCACCGTCTGATAATTGCAGCGCTCAGCCGCCGTTTGCGCGGGTTCAGACTTGAGCAAGGCTTCAAAGCCCTGTTTACCCAATTCTTTCTCCAACATGTCGCGCCCCCGCTGCATATTTTCCTCGCGGTGCGATCGCTTATACCATTGGCGGATCCGATTGCGGGCGCCTGCGGTCACGGCAAAGTTGAGCCAGTCCAGGCTGGGATGGGAGTTCTTCTGGTTGATGATTTCAACGATGTCACCATTGCGCAGGGGCGTATCGAGCGTAACGATTCGCCCATTGACCTTCGCTCCAGCGCAGTGGTTACCCACCTCCGTATGAATCCGATAGGCAAAATCCACGGGCGTTGACTTCTGGGTCAGCGCAATGACATCTCCCTGCGGCGTGAAGACAAAGACCTCATCCTCAAACAGATTTGTCCGCACATTGTCGAGAAATTCCTGGGCATCCTTCAGGTCGCTGGGCCAATCCAGCAATTGCCGGAGCCAGGTGAACTTCTCATCGTCCGAGGTTAGTTTGCTGCTGGAATGTCCGGCCTCTTTATATTTCCAGTGAGCCGCGATCCCATATTCGGCAATATGGTGCATTTCCTCGGTACGAATTTGCACCTCAATGGGACGCCCCTTGGGGCCAATGACAACGGTGTGTAACGACTGATAGCGATTGGGTTTGGGCAGGCCAATATAGTCTTTGAAGCGACCGGGGATCGGGCGAAATTTGTCGTGGACGATCGCCAAGCTGCGGTAGCAGTCTTCGTTCGTATTGACGATGATGCGAATCGCCGTCACATCAAAGATTTCGTGAAATTCCTTCTGTTGGCGTTCCATCTTTTTGTGGATGCCGTAGAGATGCTTGGGGCGGCCATTGATCTCCGCGATGGCAATGCCGGCTTGCTCTAGGTTAGGGCGGAGAAGGGCGATCGCCTCCTCCAGATAGGCTTCGCGATCGGCGCGTCGATCCATAACCAGATCTCGCATCTGTTTATAGGAATCGGATTCTAAATACTTGAACGACAAATCCTCCAGTTCCCACTTAAACCGACCGATCCCCAAGCGATTGGCTAGGGGGGCGAAGATTTCCAGGGTTTCCTGGGCAATGCGTCGCTGCTTTTCGGGGCGCAGATGTTCCAGCGTTCGCATGTTGTGCAATCGGTCGGCCAGTTTCACCACAATCACGCGAATATCCTGAGCCATGGCCAGAAACATCCGCCGGAAGTTTTCGGCTTGCCGCTCCGTTTTGCTGGAGAAGTTGAACTTCGAGAGCTTTGTCACCCCCTCCACCAGACGACTCACATCCTCCCCAAAGCGCTGCTCTAGTTCCTCCAGGGTGATATCGGTATCTTCCACCACGTCATGCAGGAAACCCGCTGCCACCATACTGCTGCTGCCTCCCAAGTCTCGTAGCAACCCCGCTACTGCTATGGGGTGGGCAATGTAAGGTTCTCCCGAAGCCCGGAGTTGCCCTTCGTGCAGTTCATACGCGAACTGGAAGGCTTTGCAGATGAGCGCCATATCCAGCTCGGGGGAGCCATCTGATCGGGGCGCTCCATCGGTAGGAACACTCGCTGACTCAGAGCGCAAGCACCGCTGCAACCAGTCAGGCAGCTCGATGTCATAGGAAGAGCAGGCGGGAAGCATTACCATAAGTCAACTCCTGCGGATAAGGAGATCGGGAACAGATGCACGGACATAAGATGCACGAACAGATACACAACTATGAGATGCACGGAAGATTACAGGAAAAACAGTAATGAATCAAACCTGTGCCGATCGCAACCCTCTAAAGCTATGCCAAAAGTTGAGGAAACGAGCCATTCGCATTCCTAGAGAACTCAAAGAAAGTGGAAAAAGACGGGGGCAAAACAAGCCGTCGTGCAAACTCTGCACAGGTGCCCAGACATTGGAGGGTAGCGATCGCGTTTAAACGGATCAAATCGCAGTTTGGTAGAACGATGTGGTTAATTTAGCAGCTTGTTTCAATAGAACAAGCAAATTAACCTGTTGTTTTATCAGTATAAACATATTTCTTTACACAGATCGTTCTGGGTAATTGCTGTTCTCTTCCATTCGTCGGCTTATGGGTTTCGGTAATCCCCGATGAGGCAATAAGGTAGATGCTGTATACAAATAAGCCGACGAATGGGTT
>JBCBSL010000038.1:0-22522 GCA_039819145.1 Cyanobacteria bacterium J06638_22 | reverse complement strand
GCGATGCGTTGTCCAAGCTCACCGGTGTAGAGAGCCTCAACGCATCGCTGCCGAAGTGCAGGCAAACCATGGTCTCCTCACAGCCGAAGACTTGGCAGCTTACAGAGCGATCGAGCGATCGCCCCTCCGCCTTCGCTTTGGAGAGTGGGACATTGCTACTAATCCACCACCTGCGATCGGGGGCGCTTGTTTAGCCGCAATGTTGTTGCTACTCGATCAGCGATCGTTTGCTCAGTGGGATAGCACCTCGGTTCAGCAGCTTATCGAGATTCAGCAAGCTGTGCTGGGTTACCGCAGTCATCACCTTAAGAGAGCGTCCGATCTTTCACAAGCCGTCGCAGAGTTGTTGGAATTGGCGCGGTTGGATAAACTGCACTCCTTGGTCAAGTCACCCTCTACCATTCATGTTTCAGCGGTGGATACCGATGGGTTAGCTTGTTCCATTAGCGCATCGGCTGGCTATGGCTCAGGTGTGATGGTTGAAGGAACGGGACTATGGCTCAATAACTCGTTGGGTGAAATCGAATTACATCCCCATGGGTTAGAGGACTTATCGCCAGGTACCCGCCTGTCTTCCAACATGGCTCCCACCCTGGCAAAGCGCGCGGATGGAGCTGTGCTGGCGATCGGCTCCCCCGGAGCCTCTCGCATTACGACAGCGATTGTTCAAGCCTTACTGCATTTCATTCAACGCGGTCTGCCATTATCCGAAGCAATTACATCGCCGCGCCTCCATGTGGAAGTGGGCGAAGAGCCCTCTCAGATTTCCTTTGAACCCGATTTGCCCATTTCGCCCCAATCGGTTTTTTCGCTGCAACCGTTCTCGGCACCGTCCATGTATTTCGGCGGGGTGCAAGCAGCGTTATGGGAGCCTGACAGTGGCTTGAGTGCTGCTGCCGATCCGCGTCGAGCCGGAGCGGTTGCCGAAGGTGGCACGACTTGATATCTGAGCTGTTGTTTGACAAATCTGGCGGTTGAAACCACCAAGGTGTTATGGCAATAGACCCGTACCTTCTCCTCAGCCGTCATTCCCGTGTATGCGGGAATCCAAATAGGGTGAATGCGTTCATCGATAGGTGCTGGATGGATGCCCATTTTCATGGGCATGACGACCTCTTATTGTCCTAACCAGATATATAGCGCTATATTTTTCTGCTGATCTGTCCGTTGGAGACTCGCGTTAGGAAAGCAATCTAACGACAAACGGAAGTGCCGAACTCAGTTTGCTGGCGTTGTAATTGTCCCGTTTGAGCCGCGCTGATTAAAGCGGGCAGGGTAAAGACATAGTCGCGATCGCGCACCCCCGTATGACAACTAATGCAAGAACTTTGCCCACTAGACACACGGGAACCCGAAGGACTATACCAAGCCGATTGCCATTCTCCACTATCGGGATGAACGCTCCAACCCGTGCGCTTTTCGCGGATAAACACATTGTTGAGTTGACTGGGAACGAGCTGTCCTCCATCGCCTTTCTGTGCCGAGTGCGTTTCCATGACGATCACGGTGCCACTCGGAACGATTTGGCTGGTTGCGATGGCCTCCAACGACTCTTGATTAACAAACATCTTCCGGACAATGCGGCTGTTCGGACAATCGACCGTTGTATATTGAAAAAACTGTTGACCATAATCAGCCGGAAACTCCACAAGGGATGCAGTTGTGGAGGTCGAGTCCGTTGTTTGGTATCCCGTGCTGTAGTCGATGTTGGGGGATGAGGCGAGCAAGTTGGCTCCGGCGATCGCCACCCCAATCGCCACCAAAAATATCATCAGCAAACGAATCCATTGACGCTGCATAGAAACCTCTTTCAAGACTCTGAATCGCCTGATGCCGAACCAAATGACATCGGCACCAGGATAGGGGTTAGGGAAATTCAGGCTCTCAATTGGCCATCAGGTCGCTCATCCGTGCTTCAGAGAGTTGTGGATCGAACGAAACGCTGGGATCGAGAGTGGCGATCGGAAAGCGCGGGGTTGTCGGACGACGAAAATCGATCGATTCCACATAAGCAATCAAGTCAGGATTTTGGGTAGATGCCCCCTGTTCGTTGTATTGCTGGTAGTTGGGATAGTCGGGAGCCATCGAATCCCAATCGGCGTAAGCTGTGAGCCCAACGTTAAGGGTTTCAGGTAGGTCTGGCCGGATGAACTGATCAAGTATTTGCCATTCGTCTGATCCCTCCTCCTGAGACAACAGCGTAAACAGCTCGCCAGAGCGAGCGATCCGCAACCGCGTCCAACCCTCCTGGGAATCGGCAATTTTCAGAGTTGAAAGGCTGTTGTAGGTCGACTTCATTTCAAACTGTGGGCGACCGGCGGGGAAGGCAGTGCCAACACTGAAAAAGAGCCAGTTCTCATTCCCCGGCATCCAGCTTTCTGCCACAATCGTTCGCGGTTCCCGAATGAACAACCCGGCCAATGAGAAAGAACGCTGGGGCGTTGGTGTGCTGGTTCCTTCCACTTTGATTCGCGTCGTTACAATAAAATCCCCGGTTACCTCACGGTACAGGTGTCCGGCGGTGTTGTCTTCGAACCAACCAGAAGACCTGGGCTCTAGCACCAGTTGGCTGTTCTCGATTCTAGGTGGTTCCCACTTCGGCACCCATCCCGACACCTGAAATTCTTGCCACCCTTGGAGGGCATCTGGACGATCGAACCGAGTGGAAAGGGAAGACAAATCGTCGGTTGTGGTCGAGGCTTGCACCACTTCCGTCGCAATGGTTGGGTCGGGACGTGTGCTAACAATTCCGGCACTGATCAGTCCCGCCATCACGAGCCCTCCTAAGAACAAAGCCATGTAGCGTTTCATTGGATTTTCCTGCATCTTATGGTGAGTTGAGTCACTTACTATAGAAAGAGTGCAAGGTGAGTCCAAAGATTGTCAATGGTAAGTTGATTGGCTTACCTTATCTTGTCCATAGATAGGCCAAGCGGGTAAACTGGTGGCATTGTTTGTGAGCCGTGGGTTATCGATGCCGCTTGAGGACTACCGAAAAACTGTTGCTGAGCAGAAGCGTCAGGCCATTTTGGATGCTGCTGCCAAGCATTTTTTGGCGGTCGGCTATGAGCGCACAACGCTGGAGATGGTGGCGAAAGAGGCGTCCGTTTCCACGGCGACGGTGTATAAGCATTTCGCCACCAAGCGCGACTTGTTTGGCGGCATTATGGAGCGGGTTTGGGAAACAAAAGTGAACGCGGCTGAGTTATCGACGGAAGATGCTGAGCCAGAAACAACCCTAACGGCGATCGGGCGGGAATATGCTCGCCTGCTACGGGATCCTAAAATTGAAGCGTTGACCCGTGTGATTATCGCTGAGGCTCCCCGCTTCCCAGAATTGGGCGAAGAACTCTACCGTCGAGGCAAGGAACCCTATCTCAACCAGCTACATGTCTATTTGCAGCGGGAAATTGAGCAGCATCGCTATCAAATCCAAGACGTTCCACTAGCTGCACGACAATTTCTGGGGATGATCAACGATGTCATTTTCTGGCCACGGTTCTTAGTGATGGGTTTGACGATCAGTGATGCAGAGGCTGAGCATGTGGTAGCCGAAGCTGTGAAGACGTTTCTCGGTCGCTACAAAGCATGAGTCTTCATAAGGATTTCAACCCATTGTTCATGGGCTTTGATTTGTCTGGTAATCCACTTGTTCAACGACCTGTAGAAACTCTTGCAGTACGGGTGATGCAGACTGTTTTCGCCAAGCTACAGCGAGTTGGAGTTCCAAAAAATCGCCAGCGATCGCCCGGTAAACAACACCAGGAAAACCAGCCTTTTGCAGACTTTCAGGAACCAGTGTGATGCCTGTGCCTGCTGCGACTAAGCCCAGTCGGGTTTGATGCTTGCCATCCTCATAGACAATGTTGGGTTCAAATCCGGCCTCTCTACAACGAGCCAAAAATTGGTCGTAGAGAATCGGCCCTTCGTAGCGAGGATGCACAATAAAAGGCTCAGCAACGAGGGATTTTAGTGATAGTTGGGGTTGTCCGGCTAAGGCATGGGACTCGGGTAGGGCAATCAATAATCGCTCGCCCTGTAATGGATGCAGGCTCAGAAATGCATCATTGAGTGGTGGATGGAGAAAGCCGATGTCAATCGTTTCACTGTTCAGCCCCTTAACCTGATCCACCGTGCAAATTTCGCTCATCGTCAGTTTGACGTCGGGATGGCGATCGCGAAATTCCCTCAAAATTTCAGGTAAGAGGGTATGCATAGCTGAGGCGGTAAACCCAATCCGTAGGGCGCCCACTTCCCCTCGGGCAACGCGCTGGGCAATCTGAATCGCCAAGTCCGTCTGCTGAAGCACCTTGCGAACTTCGACTAAAAATGCAGCTCCGGCCTCTGTTAGCTCGACGGTACGTTTGGTTCGGTGCAACAGCTTTACGCCCATTTCCGCTTCTAATCGATGAATCTGTCGACTTAGAGCGGGTTGCGTGATGTGCAATCGAGCCGCCGCTCGCCCAAAGTGAAGCTCTTCTGCAACGACCACGAAGTACTGAAACGCATGAAGCTTCATCGTAATAACCTTATGTTATTAATGCTGCCCCAAAAAGCATTGGACATTATTATTCTCGCCCGTCTACGCTGAAAAGCGTCAATTGGCTTGCACAAAATTCACCTGAAGCAGGCAGCGTTACCTGTGCATCACGCATCCATGATTCTCCCAAGCATCAACAAGGGCAGGACTTACGCAAACCTTGCGTCGTCCTGATTGAATCGTTGATGGTGTGGCCGCGGCGCGGCCACACCATCAAAAAAATGCGTAAGTCCTAAAGGGAATCGATGGATCGCTAAATTCTGGATTTTGATTGTAGTTCTGATTTTTACAATGCTCTATTTGAAAAAGCTTGCTGCCGCGTTGGCAGGATTAATTGTCGTGTTGGTACTTGCCTGGGCTCAGCCGTCCCCGGCTCAACGTCCCCCAGACTTTCAGGGGCGATATATTGCGGCTATCTCGGACGCAGATATGCGCGCCTACGCCTATATCGACGGGCAACTAGGGGAGCCACGCGGGACGGATCAGCTCTCAATCGTTACCTTGCCACTGCCCGACAGCCCTGTGCTAACCAGCTCGATTGAAGTTTCCAACTCAGTGATTAACCCCGTCTATAGTCTCGTAGCTTCTCAAGACGGCAACACCATCTTTGTCGCTGAGACAAAGGAACCGCGTGAACCTGGTGATCAACTCATTAGCGATCTCGATGTGGGAACGATTCTGCGTGCTGTCGACGTGTCGGATCCAGCCGCCCCCAGGATCATTGCAGAGGTAGAGGTTGGTATCGATCCGCAGGGTGTTTCCCTCGATGCCAGTGGGACAACGCTAGCGCTAGCGACGAAAGAGCCAGAGGCACCGATGACGTTTGTCACGTTTACCGAAGGTCGCTTTGGGGAACCGATTCAGCTACCGATGCGAGGATTTTCGCCTGTGGCAGAACTACCAGATGGCGGGATGCTGCCGCACCATGTCGAATGGCATCCCACAGCCGATGTTATTGCTGTGAATGTAAATTTTCGAGGACAGGTTCAGTTCTTTCGAGTGGTTCGTGATGCTGCGGGGAATGTCAGCGATGTGGTGCCTTGGGGCAACCGAGTTGTCACGTCCAAATGGCCAATGTCGGGCAAGTTTTCCCGCGATGGTCGCTTTTATGTGACTAATGATCTGCAATGGGGGCCTGACGTCAGAGGATTTTATGTGAACGCCCCACCATCACAGTTGACGGTTATCGAGCTAGCGCCGCTAGATCAGGATGAAGCTCGGCACTTTGTTGTTGGGGGCGTTTCTCTGCCAAGACATGCGGAGAGCATTGCTTTCTCAAACGATGGTACCCTCATTGCTACCAGTAACATCGGCCAAACCTGGCTCTCGCCAGAGGAACCGGGATATAGCCAATCTTCACTTTCCCTGGTTCAGTTTGATACAGCATCAGGTCAACTAACCCATGCGGGCGACTGGACATTTGATGGTATTCTACCGGAAGGAATTGCTTTCGATGCGACGGACCAATATGTTGTCGCAGGTTTATTTGAGTATGAAACACCAGAACCTAGAAACGGAGCGTTAGAGTTTTGGCGAGTCGTCGAAAATGCCGATGCACCTAGCCTGGAGCGAACCGACTACGTTATCGAGACGGGGCCAGGTGCTCACTCGCTCATTGTGGTTCAATGAGTGGTTTTTATAGCACTACGCCCTTGAGTGAAACCCAGTATTTTTTTGAAAGCCCCGCGCTGCGGGGCTTTCAAAAAAAAAATGTCCTAATCTCAATGCGTAAGGCTATATAGCTTGAGTTAGCCAGGATAGGCTGTTAGGTTTCCCTCATGCCCATAAAAATGGGCATCCATCAAATGCTTATCGGGCATTGCACTCAGCATTTCTGGATTCCCGCATTCGCGGGAATGACCGTTCGATATCTTGTCCTAGCCCTGAGAGTGATGGCTATAAATGCAGGCCAAAAGCCTGGCTAAGGCATGTTCAAAAGAAGGTTAGCGCCCCGTGGGAACGCTAACCTTTTCTGATAGAAAGTTTTTAGCTCTCAGACATATTGGCTTCGATGACGTTTTCCGCAAAGCTCTGATAAGCTCCGCCCATTTGCGTTGCCATTGTGCCAGGGAAAACGTGGAAATCTCCTGCGTTAAGTGCAGCGATGATGCTGTCGGGAACCAGGGTAGGTGGTTCAGCGATCGCCGTTAACCCCGCTGCATCACCCATGTCTGTCGCAATGGGGCCAGGGTGAACACTCAGCACGACTGTGCCCTGCTCGCCCAGCGATTCGCGCAACCCCTGGGTAATGGAGTAGGATGCTGCCTTGGACGCCGAGTAGGTGGCAAAGTTCGCAAAGGTTTTCATCGAAACAACAGAGTTGAGTTGGATGAACGCACCGCCCCCATTGGCCTTGAGCACGGGAGCGAAGGCTTGTGCCATGTGTATTAAGCCATAGACATTGATGTTCATTTGGAATTCGAGCGAGGCGATCGCCCCTTCATCCAAAGCTGCGGCTTGCTGAAAGGCTCCACCGTTGTTGATCACCACCTCAACATCCTGGGCGGCTTGAGCGGCAGCCGTGATGGATTGGGCATCGGCCAAATCGATTTGAAGCGGAACGACTTTATCCCCATATTTCTGAACCAGAGGTGCAGCACTTTCGAGCTTACGGACGGCAGCATACACTTTGGCCGCGCCATGGTCGATAAACGATTCAACCAGAACCTTGCCAATGCCACGATTTGCGCCAGTGATCAAGACGGTTTTGTTGCGAATGTCGTATGCCATGGGGAGATCCTCCTTTTGGATTTGATTAGAGTGAATTGAAGTAGAACGAAGTAAAAACTTTGAACGATCGGTCTATTTTAAGCCAAAAAAATTTAGCTTTCTTCGAGAAGGGCAATGGCTGCGTCTACTGCACCTTCTAAGGTTGTGCCGTTATCCATCACACGCCCGACTAAGGCAAGACCCTGAGTCATGCAAACTAGCAGACGAGCGAGGTTTCGTGGATTAGCCCCGGGGCTGATTTCCCCAGCAGCCTGGGCACGATTTAATGTAGCGGCAAATGCATCTTCCACTTGCTGCAAGTAGGCTCGCATGATTTGGGCGATCGCCCCATCTTCGGTATTGAAGTCGGCGATATTTGTCCCTAGCATGCAGCCACGGCTACCGGGTTGACTGTGAATCTCCTGCCAGTTTTTCAGCACTTGCTTCAGATTGCCTAACGGAGAGCCTTCGGCAGAAAGGCGATCGCGCGTGTCTCGCAGATTGGTCTGGGCGTAGTGCTCCAACGACTTAAGGAAAAGCGATTGCTTGTTGCCAAACGTGTCATACAGGCTCTTTTTGCCAATCCCCATAGTCTTCAGCAATTCAGAGAGGCTGGCGGCTTCGTAGCCGTGCTCCCAAAATACGTTCATAGCCTGCTCTAAAGCGACTTGAATGTCGAATTGCTTGCTTGGGCCGCGAGTCATTTGCAATCTGCTGTATGTTCAACCACAATACAAACCTAACATTGCTTATACCGATTGGTCAATGTTTCCCAAAAAACTATCTGCCGTATTCCTATAGCGTTATCCGTTTAGATGCGGAACTTATGCAACGCCCAGGTCGTCTGGCCTTATGCAATGCCTAGGTCGTCTGGCTAAATTTGTTTGTGTTGTGGGCGCAATTTGCTCACAGCACCAAAAAGATGTGTGCTTCTTCAGGATCCCTGCGCTGTGGGGTTGTTAGAGAATGCTCGGTTCTGCCTTAAATGCCTCAGTTTTGGTGAAGGGAGACGATAGGCTTTGGGTTGCAATGAAGTGGGCATCCCTTTTGGGCGTAACGTTTGGTACTGTTCTATCAGAGATCTACCGTTGACTTGTGATAGCTTTTGGTATGGTGTCGCAGCATCCAAGGATGATTTTTCTAGAAGGCGCGTATCACGCCCTTTCTCGAACAATATCCTCTCAAGTAGAAATGCCCCTCTGGTACGGGAATCAGAGTGTGAGTCGCGACTGACGGCGATAGTTATAACGCATCGTTGTTCGGGAAATCTAACTGAGAACCTCTTCTGTCTGGAGAATAAATGATGGAGACGTCAGAGTCATCCACGGTTTGCCCTAATGAGGCGATCGCTGACTTAGAACAGGAGCTTAGCCAAGCGCGTGCAGAGATAGAACGCCTAAAACAGGTTCAAGCGCAGGAAAGAACCCAACGTGAGCAAGTCGGGGTTGAGCTGAGGACATCTCGACAACTCCTTCAACTTGTGATGGATACCCTGCCTGAGGCAATCTTTTGGAAAGATCATGATTTGGTCTATTTGGGTTGCAACCAAAATTTTGCGGAGGATGCTGGTCTGAGTTCTCCACAGGAGATTGTGGGTAAAACAGATTTCGACCTGCCATGGAAAACAGAAGAAGCAGAGTTTTACCGAGAGTGCGATCGCCGAGTCATGCTCACTGATCAAGCAGAGTTTGGAATTATTGAACCGCAGTTGAATGCTGAGGGTAAACAGACGTGGCTGGAAACCAATAAAGCGCCTCTCCATGACAGCAGTGGTCGAGTTATTGGCATGTTAGGGACGTATCTAGATATTACGGAGCGAAGACAATCTGAAATCTCACTGCAAGAATTAAATCAAAAACTAGAATTGCAGGCGATCGAGCTCACTGCCACCCTGGAACAGTTGCAGCAATCGCAATTGCAACTCATCCAAAGAGAGAAGATGTCTGCTCTAGGAAGCTTAGTTGCCGGGGTAGCCCACGAAATCAATAATCCACTTAGTTTCTTGTCAGGTAACCTAAACCCTGCCCAGGGCTATGTCAAAGATTTATTCGAAATACTGGATCTATATCACCAAGAAATTCCCCATCCAACCCAGGCTATTCAAAAGCAGATTGAAGCGATAGATTTGGAGTTCTTAAGAGAGGATTTGCCGAAGCTTCTATGCTCTATGCGGGAGGCGGTCAAGCGAATTGCCAATATCAGTATAAGTCTCAGAACCTTCTCGAGATCGGACACAGAGTATCAGATGCCATTTCAACTGCATGAGGGGCTTGATAGTACACTCCTTATTCTGAAGCACCGCTTAAGGGCAAATGAGCATCGTCCCGAAATTCAAGTCATTCAGAGCTATGGTGAAATGCCGCTTGTCCGCTGTTTCCCTGGGCAACTGAATCAGGTTTTCATGAATTTGCTTGCGAATGCAATTGATGCGCTGGAGGAATCCAATCACGGCAAAAGCTATACAGAGATTCAGGCGCAGCCAAACTGCATCGAGATTGCAACCCAGCTATCAATGGATCAGCAATGGGCCATTGTCACGATCAAGGATAACGGGACGGGTATGACAGACGAGGTTAAGTACAAGATGTTTGAAAACCTCTTCACTACAAAATCCGTCGGCAAGGGAACGGGTTTGGGATTGGCGATCGCCCGTCAAATTATTGTCGAGAATCACGGTGGCACGATAGCGGTCGATTCTTCCGTGGGGTGGGGTACAGAATTTATCCTCAAAATTCCGGTAGGCGAAAACTAGGCGTTATATCAAGTCCGGTTAAATAGCCGTAAAACCCAATCATTTGTTGAAAGAACCGCAGCGCGGGGCTTTCAACAGATGATTGGTTCTAATCTCAATACGTAAGGCTATATGACTGAAAAGCCGTAACGTTGAAGTCTAAAAGCGCGGGTTTAAGCGTTGGGGTAGATGCCGTTAATGCCGATGCTGGGTCAGTAAGGTTTCGATGAGGCGCGTGGCGGTTTGCAATCGCTGAGGATCATCAGATTTGGCAACCCAGGCGGCGAGCTCATTCAGGGCTCCATTGACTAGATGCGCAAATCCTTCGGCATCAACGGTATTGAGTTCTCCCTCATCAACCGCAATTTGAATGGACTGATAGAGCAGTCCAAAGCCATACTGGTCAATCTCAACCAAGTCATCGGCGGCTAACACGGCTGGAGCCTCGACAAACACCAATCGCCGTATCTCATCTTGCTGGGCCACTTCAAGAAACGCTCGACAGCCAGTGATCAATTGCTGCCAATTGGTTTCTAGTGGTTGAACTTGGATTTGAATATGCGCTGTGATTTCGCCATAGGCTTCCGTAATGACAGCCTTAAAGACCCCCAGCTTGTCTTTGAACTGGTGATACAAAGCTCCGCGCGTAATCCCTAATTCGCGAATAATTTCCTCCGTACCTGTGGCGGCATACCCTTGGGTTGCAAACAGATGACGCGCCCGATCAAGGATGGCTCGGCGGGTACGTTGGGTTTGTTCGGCTTTGGTGAGCTTGACAGCCATAATACAATGCTGGAATTAAACATTCAGACAGTATGTATCTTGACAAACGAGATAGTGCTTCGTTATCTTTGGATACATACAGATTGTATCTTTTTCTGAGGGGCACCTCAAGGAGGGTCTGATGCTAGCAACACTGAGTACGCGTAAAGCCACGAAAGCGGACATCCCGTTCCTGGCTCGAATTGAGTATGAAGCGTCCCTGCCGCCGTTTAACCATTGCTTTTGGGAAGATCTGCTAGGCGGCACAGGAACCAGCGCGTTGGCGTTTATTGAGGCAGAACTCCGGGTAGACGCTTCGAACTGGGGTGATGTGGAAGATTTCATCATTTTGGAAGAAGAGGGAAAGCCCGTCGCTGCTGCTGCCGGGTATGTGCCCAATGACGAGAACTACACGCCGTTGCGAGTCTCGCGACTGGATGCGATCGCCCAGAAATTGAACTGGTCAAATGCTGTTGCAGACACCTTTCGCGATCGCTATTTGGGGATGTGGGGCGGTGATTTGCGCCCGTTCATTTTGATGCCCCAGGCCACCTGGATTATCGAAACCGTTGCGGTCGTTCCAGAGGCACGGGGGCGCGGTTTGGGCAAAGAGATTGTGAAAGCGGTCGTAGAGGAAGGGCGATCGCAGAACCACTCCCACGCTGGAATCATGATCATCAATGGGAATGATGCTGCTCGTCATACTTACGAATCGATTGGGTTCAAGCCCTATATGTCTTTCTATGCCGACTTGTTTTCAGAACAGCTCGGTATGGATTTTCCAGGGATTACCAAGTTCGGTCTTCGGTTGGGCTCGGTTAGCAACGACTAAAAATGAATCAACCTCATCCAACTTCGACCTCCTTCGTTTCCCGATGCGTCACAGTTCGAGGTGTTGACTATGCGCTGACCGACACGGGGAATTCAGGCGTTCCAGTGCTGTTACTGCACGGCTGGCCCGATGACCGAACCATCTGGCGACATCAGCTGCCCTATCTCCAATCCTTGGGATTGCGAGTCATTTCGGTCGATTGGATCGGCCATGGCGAGAGCGCCATACCCACCGACCCAAAGCGATACCGCATTAGTGAATTGGGGGCTGATACCATTGCCTTGCTAGATGTTCTCCAACTCGATCGCGTCCATCTCATTGCCCATGACTATGGTGCAACGGTGTCTTGGGAAACGGTTGCGAACTATCCAACACGCTTTTCAAGCTACTGCGCCCTATCCGTAGGGCACACGGTTGAGATTCTGCAAGATATTGCCACGGGGCACCTTGGGCGTTACTTGTGGCTAATCTTGCATGGCATGGATCGAGCCAGTCGATATTGGTACCTGAGCAACGAAGCCAAGCGATTTCGGCATCAATTTGCCTCCCATCCGGATGCCGAGCGCATCCTTGCCAAGCTGACGGATGGCAGTGACACAACCTTCTGGACGATATGGGAAAAGGCCAATCCCTCCTACGACGCCATCTATCGCCACTTTTTTACAGACCAACGACAGAAGCAACTCACGGTACCAACCCTCGGCATCTATAGCCGAGATGACGAGTGGATGACCGAAGGACAGCTCGCCCGGAGCTACAAACATGTCGATGCCCCCTGGCGATATGAGTCCATGCAAGGCGGTCATTGGGTTCAGCTAGAGCGCCCGGATGCGGTCAACGCGATCTTGGGCTCCTGGCTTTCCCAAGTCGATTCATGCTGAACCACAACTATCTAAGAAGGTTGTGGTTGAGGAATGAACCCCAAAACTGCATCACTGTCTAGTAAGGAAAAATCGGTATGAGAGTAGGCTGAGTTGAATATGACACTTAAAACCATAGTCGTAGCGGGTGCCAGTCGAGGCATTGGGCTTGCAGTCGCCGAGCATTTTGTTTCCCAGTGCGATCGCCTCCTGGCGGTATCGCGCACCGAAGCCCCCGTTGGAGAGTGGGTTCAAGCGGATCTGTCTGAGATGTCGAGAGTCGAAACCATTGCCAAAGCAGTTGGCAGTGATTCATTAGATGCCCTGCTCTACATGGGTGGAACCTGGGAAACCCATGCGTTTACCCCCGAGTACAGCTTTGAAGCCTGCTCCGACGAGGATATTACCCGCGTAATTGCTGTGAACCTCGTTGCACCCATTCGATTGGTGAAAGCGTTACTCCCGGCGCTGCGGCGATCGCCCAATCCCAAAGTGGTGTTTATGGGAGCGCTTTCTGGGTTGGATAACTTTTCGGGGCGGGAGGTCGCCAACAGTGCCTCCAAATTTGGCTTACGGGGTGTGGTGCATTCTTTGCGAGAGGAGTTGCGATCGCAGCAGATCGGCGTAACGGTGATCAACCCAGGAAATGTGGGTACCCCGGAAGTCCTGGCAGATCTAGCCGCTGAAAGGCTCGATGGAGGCGAAGCCATTCCATTAGACGATCTTCTCAGCATCATTCGCTGTGTCCTGTCGTTGTCACGGGCAACCTGCATCAAGGAGATTGATGTGCCTGCTATGTTGGGCGAAGGCGCCTGAATGCTGTTCGCAGATCTGGACAATCAGATTCTGCCCTGGGATGCGTTACGCTGGCGCTAATTCACCGGAATTGCGTCTATGTTAGTTGCGTCTGCTTGAGCGAATCGTCCGCGAGAGGAAATTCAATGTTGATAGCAGCAGATGCCCGATCCCTTCCAAGGCCGACCAATGCCCAATGGCTAGCGTTTGAGAGACATTTAGTTGGTGTTCATAGCTGGTATAAGCATCTACCGCTGTTGCAAGGGGGCGAGTTTGTGGTGTTTCTAGCCCCGGATGCGGGCGAAAACTATCCAATCGAACATCCAACACTTCCGACTGAAAATACGCTTGAAGGGTATCGTCGTGCCTTTGGTCATCTCGACTATCTGTGGCGCAGTTCGCCTGATGAACCGTTTGACCGAGATGGGGGGATAGCTCCACTGCTTGATGCGGAACTGATGGCGATTGGTCGTTTTACTCTCTATCCTTACATTTCAGAAGAATTCTACTGGAGTGTTCATGAGGATGATGTCGTTCGCATCGAGCAGGGACATCCTCATCCACATGCTGCCGAAATTCTGAACGCGTATTATGCAGAAGGGCGGCTAGAGGATGCCCGGGAAGAACTATCTGAACCAGAAAAAGCCCTTATCGATGGGATGGATGATGAAGACGAGGAGGCTGCCATCCAGGAAGGAGTGCTGCCTATGCCAATGTTGGACTATTTGGAGCTGCGTACCTGCTACGGGAAGCTTCATGAACGCGCGTTGAACCAACTGAAGGAGGCTCTCAGCAATTTCAGACATTGGCTTGAAGCAGGCGATCGGCAGGGGCGATCGCCATAAGAGAACCCCGGCATCCATCAGATGCCGGGGTTCTACATGAGCTAATGGGCATCCGAGGATGCCGTGATTACTGCTTGAAGGAGGCTAGCCATTCGCGGATTTGCTCGGCAGCAATATCCCGGCCGCCCAAACCAAAGGCTAGGGCAATGGCGATGGCGATCGCGCCAAACAGTAAACCAAAGGCGAGGTTCACAATGCTGGTGGCAACGCCCATTTGTTGCAGTGCCATGGCACCCACTAGGGCAATGATGGCAATCCGTGCAGCTTGCGCCAGGATGTTGGCCTGCCGACTGCCCGAAGACTGAATTAGGCTAAAGGCCAGATTGGCCAGATACAGACCAATGCCGAAGACGACAACGCCGCTCAATACACGAGCAGAGATACGGAGAATCGCTTGAACAATAACCGTCAATTGGTCGAAGGCCAGGATTTCCGTGGCGGCAACCGCGCCAAACAGGACAATGGCGACCCAAGCCAAGGCTCCGACAACCTCAGAAGGAGTGCGCTTGCGGGGCGGTGACGGTGGCATCGTCGCGGTGCTGGAAGCAGGTGGCGGCGGCGGCGGCATCGGCTGACCAGCGGCAGGCGCAGTGGTGTCGGTGGCTGTAACGGTATACATCTCGGGCAGGCCGATCCAGTTAAAGACGTTGTTGAACCCAATGCTGGTGAGCACATTGACCACCAGTTCTGAGACAAACCGACCGATGTAGTAGAACACGCCCAGAACGATGATGGCGGTAATGATCTGGGGAATTTTCTCCAGCACGACCTCCAGCATGGCGATCGCGGGGCCAGAGATGGCATCGATTTCCAGCGCATTTAAGGCGGCGATCGCTGTGGGGATCAACACCAGCACATAGACAACCGTACCAATGATGCCAGAGAGAGACATCGAACCCGCTTCGCTTTGTAACCCTATCTGAGCGCCCAACTGGTCAGCACCCGTTGCAGCCAGAAGGTTTGTCACAATGCCCCGCACGACGCGGGCGATTAGCCACCCCGCCACACCAATGACGATGGCGGTCAGAATGCGCGGTAATGCATTCAGAATGTCATCCAGTAGATTCTGCACAGGACCCAACGGGCCTGTCAAATCTAATGCATCCAGAATGAAGGGCAGGAAGAACAGGAAGACAAACCAATACACCGCGTTTGCTAGGGTTTCATTCAGCAAAACGGGTGTTCCACCATCGCCATCGGTGGTTCCCAACTGCTCATTCAGGCGTTCGTCGAGACGAAACCGTTGCAAGCCCCGGGTGAGCAACAATTTGCTGATGGTGGCGATGAGCCAGGCCAGCGCCAGCAACAACAAGGCTCCGCCTAGCTTTGGCAAGTAGGCAAATACCTCTTCCAAAAAGCCATTCAGGGGGTCTGAAACGGTACCGAGTTGGAGCGCATTGAAAAATGCCACCAACACGAATAGCAGCGTGATCCAATAAACTGCTGTGGCAATCCATTGTTCAATGGGTACCGATGAGTCGCCTCGTTGATCGCCAGTCACCATAGCGGCCAAGCGATTATCAATGTTTGTCTTTTTTAGGAGGCCCCGAGTGACCGATGCCAAGATGGTGGCGAGTAACCATCCCAAAATCAGAATGGCAATAGCACCAACCAAGTTGGGGAGAAAACTCCCCACCTCACTTGTAATACTCGTTAAAAAATCAGGCATTGATGATTTTCCTTACGAAGTTGGATTGTAAAAGCCCATTTCGACTGAAAAGCTCTGGAGCTATCAGCCATAGAGCCTGACAGAGGAAAATACCCACAAAATTACCGTATCTCTATGCATCAACCACGCTTGATGAACCTTTGAGGTGTTGCTTTTCAAAGCATCCAAGGTCTGTCATGGCCATGTCAGACGATTGACTAGCGAGGGACAAGATTGTTCAAGGAGGACAACAATATGATGTACGGCGGATATACGACGATAAGCTCGGCGATCGCAGTCGGTGGGTTATTTGCCTAAACGGGTGTGGAAAGAGATAGTGAGGAGTCGCGCTCATCGTGAGAGCTGCGATCGTCTTCAATTTAGGGAATTTACTAATTGACTCTAGTCAATTTACCGTGTAAGCCAATTTTTATCCAGTAATTCCGAAAACATTAGATGTATAGCGCTATGCACGTTTGCTAAATGCGGTTGTGTGTGGGCACGCTGCGCCCACACACAACCATCTCTATGCCTGAAGCGGTTGCACACCGCTTTAAGGATCACGAATAAATTAACTTGCCATATTTTTGGAGAGAAGCGTGGCACCGCCACGCTTCTCCCCAAAAATATGTTTTTTTATTTAATCCAGGCTCCTAACTGATTACCCGCCTTGAACCCAGACACGCACGGTATTATCCGCACTGCCGCTCACCATCGTTTTACCGTCGGCGCTGATGGCGATCGCATTGACACTTTCTGCATGGCCAATCAACGTATCAATAAGGTCGCCCGTTTCGGCGTTCCATAGCTTAATGGTGGTGTCGCTGCTCCCGCTAATGACCGTTTTGCCATCGGGCGAGAAAATCACTGTGTTCACATCGCGGGTATGGTCTGCAAAGTTGTGAACCAAGCTTCCCGTGCTTAAATTCCAGAGCTTAATCGTCTTATCGCGGCTGCCGCTAGCCAAAAATGTACCGCCGGGGCTGTAGGCCAAGGCATTGACAGCGGTCACATGCCCCGCCAGCATCGACTGCTGATCCATCGTTTGCAGGTTCCAAAGGCGCACTTTATTGTCTAAACCGCCACTGGCAAACATGCTGCCATCGGGGTTGACGGCGATCGCCTTGATCATGCTCAGTACCCCGGGCAAGATCCGTAGGGGTGCGCCGTTGGAGAGCTGCCAGAAACGAATCGTGCGATCTTCGCCACCGCTGATTAGGACGCGCCCATCGGGGCTGATCGCCAGGGCATTGACATCGCGAGTGTGCCCCTTACAATTCCGCTGTAATGCCCCCGTGGGCAAATACCAGACCTTGATCATGCTGTCATCGCCGCCACTCACCAGGGTCTTGCCATCCGGGCTAATTGCGACCGTGTTTACATCACGGGTATGGCCGGTCAAATTGTAGACTAGCGTCCCCCGCTGCGGATTCCAGACCTTCACGGTATCGTCCAAGCTGCCGCTGGCGATGAGATTGCCCGCTGCGTTCAGGGCGACGCTCGTCACCCAGGATGAATGCTCTGTCAGCGTATGAAGACAGCGCCATCCCGAAACCTGCACGACGGTCGGGCGGGTTGCGGGGGGACGGGCGGTTGAATGGGAGGAGGTGGGGGGAGCCGATGTCGGCGGGCGCGAGGTGCGGGTTGCGGTCGGTGCGGAGGCGGGCGATCGCTGCGAAGAGGCTGCTGTGCGGTCAGAGCGCGTGCGCGTGCGTGACAGATTGGGTGGGCGAAACTTTGGTATCGCTGATTTACGCTCTCCCTGGGATGCCGGAATAAAGTAGTCGGCATTGAGGTCGCGCATCACCTCATCTGCAGATTGATAGCGATCGTTGACTAGATCTTTCAGCAGCATATCCATGATCTCAGCGAACTGGTCGCTCACCACGGTTCCTCGCTCCATCAATTGCTGCCGCCAAATCCAGCGCCCTTCCAGGGGGTCATAGAGATTATCGGGACGGGTTTCCGTCATCAAGTGCAGACAGGTTGCGCCCAAGCTATAGAGATCGCTCGCTGGGTATGCCCGCCCACCACGAAACTGTTCAATGGGGGCATAGCCTTCGGTACCAATGCGTGTGCCTGTTTCACCCGCGACGGCTTCGCCAACCTGCTTCGCTACCCCAAAATCGATCAACACCAGTCGGTTGTCTTGGGTTCGCCGCAGAATATTAGAAGGCGTGATGTCGCGGTGAATCACCTGACGGGTATGAATAAACCGCAGCACCGGTAAGAGGTCGGCTAACAGATCGCGAATTTGGCGCTCGTTGAAGGCTCCGCTCTGACGCATCTCTTGCATCAGGCTCTGGCCTTCGATGAATTGCTGCACTAGGTATAGATAATTATCTTGTTCAAAGTAGGCGAGCAGCCGAGGAATTTGTGGATGCTCGCCCAATTCATCGAGTCGAATAGCTTCTTGGTTAAATAAGCGAACTGCCTTTTCCAGGGACTTCGTGCCATGAACTTGAGGCGAAAACTGCTTCAAGACACAATGCGTACCCAGGCGATCTTCGTCGAGCGTCAGATAGGTGCGACCAAAGCCCCCCTGACCAATAACCTGTACCGGACGATAGCGCCCACGCAACATTGCTGTCAGGGGGGCGCCACAATTCTGACAAGCCGATGCATCATCGGGATTCAGAGGTTTCTGACACTTTGGGTTAAGACAGCAAATCATAGGGGTAGCGCACTCAGGCTATCTGTAGGTCGTAGCTATTACTTCGTAACTGTTACGTCGTAACTATTATTATTTCGTAACTATAAATGGCGCGAATGATGGCGCTGTTCGGGTGATCACAGGGCAATGGCTCAGCCCACCTGCCCTACCCCAGCTCATCTTCTCATCTCTTCTCGGCCTGTTTTAGAAAAACTGTTCTAGAAAAAAGATGTGGCAAAGAGGAGACGCAAGTTCGTCGATTCGCAAAGAGTTGGCTCTAGAGTCAAAGATAAGCCGATCATCTGTCAGCTTACGGGTTTGCCTGCATGCATCGTAGATGACATCGGCTCCTGTGAGAGCGTGAGCCAGAATCGACCTATCCCTACGGCAAGGATTAGAGTAATCATATTATCCTTGATTCTGTCCCAATGCCATAGTTCAGAGAGGAAGCTAGTGGTGGTGTTGAGTACAGCGATCGCAATATCCAAAGAAATTAACGGGGTGAATAGCAACCGACTCTGTGAGTAAAGCATTGAGGTTGCTGGAAAACTGCCAGAAATATCACCATTCGTCGCAACAACGTACTAGAGCCTTCTACCTATCGTCTATGTAATGCTGCTTAGCTCAGTTATTTGAAGCACTTACTGTACATTTCATTAAATTTATAGCAAGTGCTTCGGTTCAACCAATAATTTTTGGGAAGCTATACGCTGCGTGATTTTCAAAAGAAAACAATTAGCTTCTGCCTAGGGGCTGTCTCAATTAGGTGTCAAGGTCCTTCTACAGAAGCGTTTATAGCCCCTAGATCATGGTTTTGGGGCGGGCGCGTAAGCACTTATCCTGCAAGGCTTTTGCAATCAATTGATGACGCGCCCTAAGCGCGTAGCGCTTGTTAATGGGGTAACGCAATGGACTCTATAGCACCATTCTGCGCTAGACGAGCCGTGCCATAGGCCGCTTCCGTTTGTGGAGAGCGGTAGACGGGAACTCCAAGGCAGCGCGATCGCATGGCTATCCACGTCGCATTCTTTGCACCGCCCCCTGCCGTATAGACTTGCCGGAGTGGCGTTGCCCCCAATTCTTGTAAGCGTTGATAACCGCTGGCTTCAATCCGGGCGATGCCTTCTAAGAGACCCTGCAAAAACTCTGCCGGATCCTTTGGGCGAGGTTCCAACTGCGGTGCGAGGTGGGGATCATTAATGGGAAACCGCTCCCCCGGTCGGATCAAAGGATAGTAGGAAAGCGACGAAGGTATCTGGGGATCGATCTGCTGACTCAAGCGTTCCAGCTCCTCTGCCTCAAAAAACTGTCGTAGAACTGCTCCCCCCGTATTCGAGGCTCCCCCGACGAGCCACGATTGGCCTAGGCGGTGGCTATACAGCCCATAGCGGGCATCATCAACCCGAACATCACTCAGGAGTTTCAAGGCCAGGGTCGACCCAAGGGAGGTCACAGCATCCCCAGGCGATCGCGCCCCGCTGGCGAGGAATGCGGCGATGCTATCCGTGGTTCCCGCACAAATCTGACAGGTTTCAGCGATACCAAACCGCTGGGCAAGCTCTGGGCGCAGAGGGGCGATCGCTGTTCCGGGCACACGCACCTGGGGCAACACAATATTGGAGGCGCGTACACAGCTCGCATCTTGGTCGGATGCTGAACGGGGCAGACGGGTGGATCGGTCAACGATCCAGTCGGGGTAGCGCAATGTCCCTACGTCATATCCCAGCTTCAGGGCATTGTGATAATCCGAAATGCCAATTTCCCCATGCAGCAAAAAGCCCAACCAATCGGCCTGATGCATCAGGTAAATAAGGGCAGCCTTTGGCTGGGCAACCGTCGGGCGGATGGTCTGCTCCCACCAGAGCAGCTTGGCAAAGCTGGAGGTCGCACTCCCGACCACGGACTGCTTGGGTGCGATCGCTCGCACGGCATCCAACACCTCGTTTCCCCGATCATCGTTGTAAAGCAGAGGGGCGGATAAGGGCATTCCTTGCACATCGCAAAACAGCACGGTCGAAGAGGTGCCGTTGATGGCGATCGCCGCCAAATTTGCCGCAATATTGGGAGGAATATCTTCCAACAAGGCCCACAGCGCCGTTTGCCATTGCGTTGGCTGTTGCGCGTCGAGTGTGTACTGGGCTTGGGCAACGATAGTGGACTCCGCGTTGATGGCGATCGCCCGCGCTCCGGATGTACCAAAATCAATCCCCAACCAGTACGGCATATGCATCATGCTCTCTTGACTCCTGCACCGCTGCTTAGCATCGTTATCCGTTCAGGCTTTGAGAGAAACCCTGCTCTATGAATTTATAACTTCGGCTATCTTTATGACTTCCGTTTCTGCCCCAACGCGATTAATATGCGAGGTGGTTCGTTAAACCCCAAGGATCCTGGTTCGACAACAGCCGAGGTCTTTTCCCTCGCTGTATCCAGACTCTCTATGTGGCGCTCTTCTCACGTTATTGCTTTGATGTAACTTAATTCCAGCCATTATCCAACGATCGAGGAGTTATGAAATCTGATAAGACTGACAACTGGCTTCCTGTCGCCATCTCTGGAACCTTGATTTTAGGAGCAGTTACGTTTTTGATCCTGTGGGCTTTGCAATCGGCTTATAACTTTGCTCAATAGCTGTCCCAGGCATTGGATGCAAGGATTTTGCCCACTTGCAAGTTGCGCCTTAGGTCTTCTGTTGAAGGTGGGTGATGTCTTAAGCAGGACTCACGCAGTTTGTTGATGGTGTGGCCGCATCGCGGCCACACCATCAACAAACTTATTCAGGATGATGCGAGTTTTACGTAAGGCTAGTCGAAAGTACTGCGATGCGGTGCTTTCAAAGCATCGTTGGGTTCACTTAAGCGCGTAGCGCGACATCAGAAGATACTCTGACATCGCACTACGCGTCAGTTTCCACAGGTTTATACAGGAAACATTCTGGGGCCGTAGTTGATGTTTTTAGCGAACTTTCGCTTTTCTAGCTTGTGCTTGACGCAGCGAATTCCAAACTGAACCGGACGCCCAGCCTTTTGAATGGCTGATTGTGCTAGCCATTTTTCATAGCCATCGGTGATGGGGCCTGCCAGAAGATTGCGCCACCGTTCGGCATTGCTATCCGCCGTGAAGTCTTGGGCGCGCCGCAACCCATTTTCGACCATCGCTTGATACAGGCCGGGTTCCTCTTTCAGCCGTTTGAGAGCGGCGATCGCCTCATCCGCGCTGCGTACCTCAAAGTAATCCAACTCCGATCGACGCAGATTTTGATAAGCGGGTTCGGGACCCAAAATTGCAGGTACCCCTGCCATCCACGCATTGACGAGTTTGCTTGGGGGTTTGATAGAGAGGTCGTAATCGGTGCAGTTGCGAACTGCGATGACCACATCGGCATCGGTGTAGTCTGTCCACGATTTATAAGCTTCGACAGGATCCTCTGGACTGGCCTTTAATTGAATCTCGAGATCCTGCAGATCACTGAGGAATGCCGCAGTGTGGAATGGCTTGGCCAAGTAAATGGTGCGTCCCTTAAAAACGAGATTTTCGACCCTTGATTGGCGTGAAGGATTCCGTGGTTCTAGGCAGGGCTGTGGCCAGAGTGGCAGCAAATGATCGGTTTTATCAACTAAGTTCAAGTGATTCTGAACGATACGTTGCTCACAGATCTCGGGTCGCCCACGATCATGCCGACAGCAAACGACGTAGCTGGAATAAGGCCGAGATTTAATCGTCAGGTGTTCGTAAGTTGTGACACAAATTGCGTTGGGGACAAATTCGGGAACGAGGTGAACGTCCAATCCCCGCCGCTTTAACTGGATATAAGTCTGCGGTCCCCACGCATCAGATGCACTTTTGAATCGATCGTAAACGTCTTCCACTGGAGGAGGCATTTCCTGCCTCATCACATCATCCCATGTATGTTCTTTCTGAAATACGAAGTAAACCGGGTAGGGGAGAGCGGCTAATTGGGATGAAGCGAAGGCAACGGTAGGAATAGATGCAAGATTGGAATTCATGAGCACATTAATGGAGTGACGACACAAGAATGAATCACGTAGCAGGTAATAGCTTGCGGAGCACCGTGAAATTAATAGCTACAGTAATAGGCGTTGCCTATGTAGTGCCACTGCATATAGACACATGTCATACAAGCAGA
>JBCBSL010000037.1:0-22771 GCA_039819145.1 Cyanobacteria bacterium J06638_22 | reverse complement strand
GTTCTTCAACCGGATTTGATATTACGAGGATGGAGAACCCACCTATCATTTGTGGCCGCTGCAATGCAGCGGCCACAAATGATAGGTGGGTTCTAGGTCTATTGAACCGGATCGGATATAAGAACTCTGTCTCGTGAGTCGCAAGTTACAGCTCTGTGCATTGAGAATAGCCCAGAGCATTGGTTGAAAATCACGCTGGATTTGACTTGGGTTCATATTAATACATATGTTTTAGGAGGCCACGGCATGAATTGCTGCGGCCTTCTACACTGGTAAACGGCTAGCGGTCGGTTTGTTCGCTACTGCCGAAGGGTTGGCTATTTTCAAGTATTGGATTCATGACGGACTTGATTCTTTTTTGGCATCGCCGCGATTTGCGGATTTCTGACAATGTGGGTTTGGCAAAGGCAAGAGAGCGATCGCCCCACCTGGTCGGTGTGTTTTGCCTGGATCCCAGCATCCTGGAGCGCGATGACGTTGCCCCGGCGCGAGTGACCTATATGATCGGGTGCTTGCAGGAGTTGCAAAACCGCTACGAGCAAGCTGGAACTCAACTGCTCATTTTGCAAGATGACCCCGCCAAAGCCTTGCCCAAGCTTGCAACCGCCCTGGACGTGAAAGCCATTTATTGGAATCGGGATGTGGAACCCTACGGGCGGGAACGCGATCGCACCGTTGCGGCCAACCTGAAAGAAGCGGGGATCGAGTACCAAGCCTTTTGGGATCAAATCCTGCACCATCCGAAGGAAATTTCGACCAACGCCGGTACCCCGTACACGGTCTACACGCCCTTCTGGAAAAACTGGATCACCCACGATAAAGCCGAACCCTACCCCGATCTGTCCGATGTGAAAGGGTTGGATGCGGCGCAGCAAAAAGTAGCGGAAAACGCAGGTGCCGTCCTGCTCCCCACCGCAGCAGATTTGGGCTATGGCTGGGATAATCCGTTGGTGCTAGAGCCGGGGGAGTGGGCGGCACAGAATCGGCTGGAGCACTTTTGTGATGGGGCGATCGCCGAATACCAGACAGAGCGTAACCTACCTGCCCTGGACGGCACCTCTACCTTGAGTCCGGCGCTGAAGTTTGGGGCGATCGGTATTCGCACCGTTTGGGCGGCGGCTCAGGAGATTTACAACCGTAGCCGCAGTGATGAAAGCCGCGATGGGGTTCGCACCTGGCAACAAGAACTGGCCTGGCGGGAGTTTTACCAGCATGTCATGTACCACTTCCCCGAACTAGCCGAAGGCCCCTACCGCGACACCTACAAACATTTTCCTTGGGACAATGACGAGCAGCATTTCGACGCCTGGTGCCAGGGGAAAACGGGCTATCCCATTGTGGATGCCGCCATGCGACAGCTCAACGAACTGGGCTGGATGCACAACCGCTGTCGCATGATTGTGGCCAGTTTCCTCACCAAAGATCTGATTATCGATTGGCGCTGGGGTGAGCGCTACTTCATGCAGCATCTGATGGATGGGGATCTGTCGGCCAACAATGGTGGTTGGCAGTGGAGCGCCTCCAGTGGCATGGATCCTAAACCCCTCCGTATCTTCAACCCGGCCAGTCAGGCGCAAAAGTTTGACTCCGAGGCCGAATACATCCGCCAGTGGCTCCCCGAAGTGCGCCACCTCGATACTGAAATGCTAGTTACGGGCAAGATTCCGAAGGGCGATCGCGATGCCTGCGACTACCCCCAACCCATCGTCGATCACAAAAAGCGCCAGGCTCAGTTCAAAGAAAGATATAGCGCCCAGAAAGCACAGGTGAAGTCATCATAATAAGCTTGGGGTTGGCATTATGTGCCTCAATTCCATGTCGGATGGGCATCGCCCACCAGGCCTTCACCGATATCACAGCAATTCTCAGTATGGCTTTGTTAGTTTATGAAATGCCGCTCAGGCTGAGCTTGTCGAAGCCTGTTCACCCTTCGACAGGCTCAGGGCGAACGGCAAATTTTCCAAAATGAGAATTGCTGCCGATATCAACCCCACCGTTTCTCTTCCCAAAATCGCGCTTCGTCTATGCTCAGCTACATCAAAGGCAGCCTCATCGGCATCCAGAAACTCTCGACCAGCCGCGTCATCGTGGTCATCGAAGCGAACCAGCTCGGCTATGAAATTCAGGTCGTTCCCCGATTAGTCCAGGAGTTTCCCACGGTTGGAGAAACGGTGCAAATTTTTACCCACCAGCAAGTGCGCGAGGATCAGGTGGTGCTGTTTGGGTTTGCGTCCATGGCCGAACGGGATCTGTTTCGGCAACTGCTGAGCGTGAGTGGAATCGGCCCCCAGGCGGCGATCGCCCTCCTCGACACCCTGAGCTTGACGGAACTGGTGCAGGCGATCGTTAGCAGCAACACCCGTGCCCTATCCCGCGCCCAAGGGGTCGGCACGCGTACCGCTGAGCGCTTAGCGGTGGAACTTAAGACCAAGCTGGCCGAATGGCGTGTCCAATCTGGGTTGCTGACTGCGCCCGATGCGATTCCTGTGTCCTCGGTGCAAGAGGATGTGGAGATGAGCTTGCTGGCCTTGGGGTATACCAACAGCGAAATTCTGCAAGCCCTGCGAGCGGTGGGGCAAAATAAAGCGCTGGCCAAGACGGCCGATGCCGAAGAGTGGATTCGAGAGGCGATCGCCTGGCTCAGCCAATAAGCTCGTTGCTGCGTGAGAAAGACGAGAAATACGGAGCTGGTACTTCCATCCGCCCCAAGCAACGTGATATCATTATTGATTGTATTTGTCACAGAGCCGACGCCTTATGTCTCTTTTGCAGGAGCAAAAACAAGAAATCATTTCCGATTACCAGGTTCACGAGACCGACACAGGATCTGCCGATGTGCAGGTGGCAATGCTGACCGAGCGGATTAACCGCCTGTCTTCTCACCTCAAAGCCAACAAGCAAGACCACTCCTCTCGCCGGGGTTTGCTGCAAATGATTGGTCGCCGCAAGCGCCTCCTTGCCTACATCCGCAAGCAAGATGCTGAGCGCTACCAAGCGTTGATCAAGCGTCTGGGAATCCGGGGTTAATCGATCAAAACCAATGGCATCCAATTCCTCCAAGAACAACGAAAGCGACGCTGAGCGATCGGCGCTGCCCTTTGAGCCGAAGCGCCGGAAGTCTGCGGAAAAAGCGTCAAAACAGACGCCAGCCAAAGCCACAAAGCAAGACCCAGCGCCCGCTAGAAAGCAAGCTGGGCAGGAGTCGATGGCGATTCCAGACAGCGTTAGCCGGCGAATGATACGCCGCATGGCGTTTTTTTGCGGTGTTCCTACGGCGTTGGGTATCTCCTCCTTTGTCGTGAGCTACGCGGCGGTGAGTCACGGCGTAGATCTTCCGAACACCGCCGTTTTGTTAGTGAGTTTGGGCTTGTTCGGGCTGGGTGTCCTTGGTTTAAGTTATGGCGTCCTCTCCTCATCGTGGGATGAAACAACACCCGGTGGGTTGGTAGGTTTCGAGCAATTTCAGCTGAACTTCGGGCGCATGACCTCTGCCTGGAGAGAATCTCGACAAGATCGTCAGTCTAATTCCTAGCGCGGCCGACTCTATGCATTCCAGAGTGATAGAGGCGACGATTCCATCTTTTGCGAAAACCCTTGTAATGTAAGGGGCTCATAAACTGCTAAGTCCCCTTTTTTAAGGAGATGTTACGAAGAGAGCAGGAAGTTGGGCAAAACACCGACAAATGCTCGCCCCAGCGTAGAATGAAGGTCGTGCTAAATGTTTGTTTTCCAACGTTTATTAGGCATCACGGGCTTTACATACGTCACGGGCGTAATGGCCAGAGTATTGAATCCTTGGGTGAATGTCTTTGTATAGGTTGATAGTCTGTAAGCTTAGGATTTTGACATGATTGTAGTGATGAAACCCGGAACTCCTGAGGCTGAGATCGAGCGTCTCAGTCAGGAGTTTGTCGCAATGGGACTAGAACCCGAAAAAATTGTCGGTCGCCACAAGACAGTGGTCGGTCTTGTCGGTGAAACCGCCGATATGGATGCGCTCCAACTGCAAGAGCTGAGTGATTGCATCGAGCAGGTTCTGCGAGTTGAGAAGCCCTACAAGCGCGTCAGCCGCGAGTTTCGACATGGGGAACCCAGCCGAGTTCTGGTTTCGACCCCCGATGGCGCCGTTCCCTTTGGTGAGCACGAGGCACTGGTGATTGTGGCGGGTCCTTGCTCCGTCGAGAATGAAGAGATGATCGTGGAGACGGCGAAGCGGGTCAAAGCGGCAGGAGCTAAGTTCCTCCGTGGTGGAGCCTACAAGCCGCGTACGTCTCCTTATGCTTTCCAAGGGCATGGTGAGAGCGCTCTTGCGCTGTTGGCAGCCGCGAAAGACGCCAGCGGTTTGGGCATCATCACTGAAGTTATGGATGCAGCAGATATCGAGAAGATTGCTGAAGTGGCGGATGTGCTGCAAGTTGGTGCACGGAACATGCACAACTTCTCGCTGCTGAAGAAGATTGGGGCGCAAGACAAGCCTGTCCTCCTCAAGCGCGGAATGTCGGCCACGATTGATGAATGGTTGATGGCGGCAGAGTACATCATGGCTGCGGGTAACCCCAATGTCATTCTGTGTGAGCGCGGCATTCGTACCTTTGACAGCCGCTATGCAAGGAACACCCTGGATCTAGCGGTCATTCCAGTGCTGCGATCGCTCACCCACCTGCCCATCATGATTGACCCCAGTCATGGTACGGGCAAGTCGGAATATGTGCCGTCGATGGCTATGGCGGCTATCGCCGGAGGAACCGATTCGTTGATGATCGAGGTTCACCCCAATCCTTCTAAGGCGCTGTCGGATGGGCCTCAGTCCTTGACGCCCGATCGCTTCGATCACCTGATGACAGACTTATCGGTGATTGGCAAAGCGGTGAATCGCTGGATGGATAGCCCTGTGCCTGTCCTCGCATAGATGCAGTCGGATCTTGTGACAAACACCCGTCCCTTTTTTGGGGCGGGTGTTTTGTCGAAATTACGCTCCTGGCTAAAAGTGGAAGAAAGTGTCTTCTAGCCAGAAGCCTGTGGCAACGGCATGACCCTGTCCCCCCACGCGGACTTCGACTACAAAGGGCACCGCTTCATCTGCGTTGGTTTGCTGCTGGACGGTGGCGATGCGATCGTTAATGTCGGCGCGTTGTGCCTCGGGCATATAGTAGCGCTCTAGGTCATAGGTGATGCCGCCATGGCGGTAGACGCCATGCAATGCTATCTGGTTCGCGAGCAGGCTAGTGGGGCGATCGCGATGCACCGCTACAGGCACCCAGGGCGTAGGAGGATTGGTCGTTGCATTGGCCGGAGCCTCTAGCACCACATAGAGATCGGTTGCCTGATCAAAGGTCGAGGTTTGGTCTTGGAAGGCTTGCTGAATTTCGGCGATCGCCTCCTCCGAGCCAGGAATTGACCCTAACTCCGCCACATTAGAAATGTTGTAGTTCAGGGTGACATAGTAGCCCCGAAATAGATCGTAGGGATCGACGGGGATGGTTTGCAGCACGACGGGTGTGCCGACCGCCCTTGTGTAGAGCGCTTGCGCTGGAGCTAGGGCAATCAACAGCGTTTGGATCGCGAGGGGAACCCAAAATCCCCAATGGGAATGGGGGAGACGCCGCTGGGTTGCGTTTGGAGACGGTGCTGTGGGTGCGATCGCAGGGGAGTTGGGATGGCGATCGCGCAACGGCTGAGCATTGGCAGCAGATTTGGGTGTGTTCAGCATTACAGAGTTTCCTCCACAGATTTGGGAGCTAGCACAGAGGGTTGATTCAGATGGCGGACGTAGCGCTCAAACCAGAGACCGATGATGATGATGCCCGCGCCACAGAGAACAAACGCGAGGGATTTCAGCAGCAAACCTGTTTCGTATTCCAGCATCCGGCTGAGGATTTGTAGGGTTAGGAGCAGCAGCCCACACCAGAAGAGGCTGCGGTTGGTTTGTGCCAATCCCTGTCGGATGAATCCGGCGGCAAAGATAGCTAACACCACATTGGCCAGAAAGGTGACAGCTGCTCCGATGGGGGCAATGCTCAGGTGCCAGAGCGGGGCGATCGCCAGTCCCAGCAACAGCAATGCCATCGTCAGGTCACTTTGTACCAACCGCCAACGGGGAGTCCGAGGCTTGGAGCGGGCGAGAAAGATCCAGTTACCTAGGGTGATGAGGCCAAGGAGGAACACGACTGGATTGAGCCAAAGCCATCGATGATCGCCCAGGAGATGCCCGAGCTGCGTTGTCAGGGGCACAACTTCGTCGGACGACATCCAGATCCAATGGAAGGAGGTGAAATAGACCAACCCGATTAGGTAGGCGATCGCCAATCCCTGAGCCACGGGGCAAAACCAGCGCTTGAACGAGGCGGGTTGACGTCGCAACCGATCCCACAAGGCATCGTCGTAGCTCCAGAGCAGGGCGGCGGGGAGCAGGATCATGGTAATGCCAAAGAAGGGCAAGCTGGCTAGCTCGCTACGATTGGCCAAGTCGTTGATGTTGACGAAGAAGGAAGAGACGAGGGCGATCGCGCCCATCCCAAAAATGATACGAGAGCGACAGCGGTAGGCCAGCCAGGTGAACACGGCTCCCGCAAACAAGGGCATGCCTTGCATGAGCCAGGGGAGGCCTGGTAGACCACTCCAGCGATCGGTTTGGGATAACCCCGTCCAGTAACCCAGCCCCAGCAGGAGCATAGACAGAATGGCCAGGGGAGGCATCCGCAGCCCAAAGGCCATGAGTAAGACGCCCAAGCCCCATACCCAAAACAGTTCGTAAGCGTCGCCACCAATGTGAAAGAGTTGGCTTCCGAGAGCCAGGTTGGCGCCCATGGTGAGCCCACCCAACAGCAGCAATCCGGTTCCCAGGCGGTGCTGCCAGCGCTGGCGGTTGTCGGTCTGCAGGGGCTTTTGCCAGAACCAGTAGCCGGAAATATTCACGCCCAAAAAGACGGACAGCAAGAGCACCAGTTTGAGGTTGCGGGGAATCGCTTGCCAGTTGGCGGCGACGAAGGTGATGATCCCCAGCCCCAACAACACGCTGCCGACGCCGATCAGGATGGCAACGAAGCGATCGCGCGCCGATGAATCCAACTGGTCGAATTCATACCGTTTCTGCAAGTGCTGGAATTGTTCGGGGCTAATCACCCCGTCGATCTGCCACTGCTGTGCTTCGTGGCGGAGTTGTCGCCGAAACTTGTCGGATGTCATGAAAACCTCCTGTCGGTTCAGCTATACCCAAAGTTCCAGAGGGGATCAGCGATCGCCCCACATGGAAAACGGGTCATGTTCAGATGGTGCACGACAATCCAGGGCTGTTTCAGCGGGCGGGACAGATTTCCAACTGCCCTCAATGGTTTTCTGTCTACGGCCACGTTGCCCCTGCAAACGGTGGAGAGGGAGGGGACACTTTGGGCATTGACTGGGGGCGATCGCCGCAATGCAAGCTTGTTTTTGGGGAGATTTAGGGTGTGGCTGAAAAGCAACGCTGGATTTAGAGCGATCGCAGGTGCCACAAGGCCCCTACAGCGTGGACTCGGGGCTGTCTTCCGAACGCCCCTGAACGCCCCGCATGATCCGCGCTAGGCGGTCTTTTTCGTCGGAGGTAATGCGCCGGGGCGAACCGCTGATAATGCTCTCGAAATTTCGGAAGGAATCTTTGATGTCGGGGCCTTTCTCCGTAATCACATATTCCCGGATGCCCTTGTCGTGCCATGAGCCCCGCATCTTGAAGACGTTGATGGCGCGCGCCATTTCGCCACCAATCTCTACGTACTGCAGCAGCAAGATGGTGTCGGTGATGGTGGAAATATGGGAATCGGTAATGGAGTTCGACCCCATAAACTGATCCGTCGTGTTGGTGAAGAAGCCGGTGATTTCCTCCTGCTTGGCAAACCCCGTTACCCCAATCACGAACTGGCGGAAGGCGTTGTTGCTCACCCCCCGTGCTAGCGCTGAAAGGGAGTCGATGGCAATCCGCGAGGGTTTGAATTCCGAGATTTCGGACTTGATGATTTGCAGATGGTCTTCCAAACCCGCCGACTCGGGGTAGGCGCAGATAATTTTCAGCAACCCCTGCTGCTCCAGCTCCTCGAAGTTGATGCCCCAGGACGAAGCATTTCGTGCTAGCTGGGCACGGGATTCTTCATAGGCAAACAACAGCGCCCGTTCGCCAATACGACAGCCATCCTTCAAAAACTTGCTGACTAGCAGCGTTTTCCCGGTACCCGTAGCTCCCGTTGCCAGAATGATGGAATCGCGGAAGAAGCCTCCCCCGCACATTTCATCCAGGATGGGCACACCCGACGAGACTCGCGCATTGGACGATCGCTGGGTGAGGCGCATGGCTCCCAGGGGGAAGATGTTGATGCCCTGGTTCATGATGGTGAAGGGATACTCGCCCTTCATGTGGGTGGTGCCGCGCAGCTTGAGAATTTCCATGGTGCGGCGGCGGCGTTCGCCCTCTAGCACGTTGCGGACGATGACCACATTGTCGGAAACGAATTCTTCGACACCGAAGCGAGCAACCGGGCCGTATTCCTCAACACGCTCCGTGGTCATGATGGTGGTTGCGCCTACTTGCTTTAGCCGTGCTACCAAGCGAAAGATTTCGCGCCGCACCACCGAGGCGGCGTCATATTGCTGAAAAACGGCGGTCACGGAGTCAATGGAAACCCGCTTGGCTTGATACTTGCGGATGGCATACTGAATCCGCTCGATGAGGGCAGATAGGTCAAAGTTGCCGATGACTTCTTGCCCTTCAGGGTCAGGTGAAGCATCAAGGATAAAGAGCTTGCGCTCATCAATAAGTTCCTGCAAATCCCATCCGAAACTGTAGGCGTTGCGGATGATGTCGGCGGGGGATTCTTCGAAGGTGACAAACACACCCGGTTCGTTGAAGTGCACGATACCGTTGTAAAGAAATTGCACGGCAAAGAGAGTTTTCCCCGTACCTGATGTTCCACTCACAAGGGTTGTCCGACCGATGGGCAGACCGTCATGGCTGATATCATCAAACCCCTCGATCATGGTGCGGATTTTTTGGATCCCTCTGACCGTGGTTTTGTTCTGTTGTCCGGAATGCTCCAGGTCTGTCATAGATGGTTGTGATTCTGCGTCTAGGGTAGGGACATTGAAAGGGAATTGGAAAATAAAGGGAGAAAAAATGAACTTAACGGTGAGGAACAATGAGTTTGGGCAGAAATTGACGATCGCCCTCATCAGGGTTCGGCATCCGCATCCTCCAAGTCATCATACAAAAGGTAGGGATCTAATATATCCAGACCGATTAACACTTTTTCACGATCAGACAGATCTCCAATAATTTTACGCACAGGAGGCGGCAAAACTTTTGCCAAGGTTGGGGTGGCCAAAATGCGATCCTCTTCAGCAAGCTGAGGATTTTTGAGGACATCAATCACTTTCAGCGCATACACTCCTTGAAACTCCTTCTCCAAAATTTGACTGAGCATTTTCAGGGCTCGCACAGAGTTGGGTGTATTTCCCGCCACATACAGTTTGAGGATATAAGTCTTCTTGGGAGGGCTCATAAGTTTTTTCGCTAGCTGGGGTTGCAAATGAGATGAGGCTTGCAAGGATAGGTCGAGGAAAACGCTCAGGAGCACTGGAGCTAAGGGAAAAGGGGGAAGGGAAAAGAGAATTAACTTTCGCGAGGAATGGAACGCCGATACATTTCACAGAGGTGAGCAATGACGTCAATCAGCGTCAGGCGATAGTCTTGCAGGATATCGGCATTGCGCCCTTCAAGTTTCAACTGTTTGGCAAATTCATCCATCAGTTCCATATGCAATTCGACAATCTGGGCGACAGAGACGTCGGCGAAAAAGGCGAGGTTGACAAACGTATCGATGGCGGCGCTTACGGAATCGACCTGGTTGGATGACTCCGAGGCAAAGTAGTTCAGTACTATCTTCTGATAGTCTTGCTTGAGTTGTTGGATCAATTCCTGTTGTTCGGAGGGTTGCATTCGCCGGAGAAAGTTTGCGGGATTGCGTTTGTAATAAATACCCACATACTCGAGGCGCGCTTTGAGTTTTTCGGCTAGACGATGCTGTTGCTGCGAAAGGTGACTCAGGACATTGAGGTTGACGACGGAGTTGGGTGGGTGTCCGGGTAGGGCATCGGTACTCGATAGGCGAAGAAATCGGGCGATCGCTTCCTCAATATACCGATCGATTTGCGTTAACTCTGCGATCGCGACGTGAGCAACCGCATCATGGTAGGTAGGGGGGGATTCGACCAACCGCTCCTGGGAGGAGTCATCTGGCGCGTGGGTAGCTGCCCCTGCTTTTAGGATAACGGTCGGCAGTAGAACCGTAAGTTCTTTCAGATGCTGCAGGAGGTCTGGGCTCTCCTCAAATGCCTCAATCAAGAGGCAATCAATGCGATCATGCGCATCCTCTATATACTGCAAAAACTCCTGGAGTGTCTCAAATTGAGTCAGATTGTAGCGCGGCTGCGGATCGGCAGCCCCATTCTTTTCCTGAATTTGAGTCAGGATCTGATGAGATAGGGCGGAGGATAGCGCAAGAGAGCAGAGAAACAGCAAGGGAATCCGAGTCGGTCATTACAAAACAACACAGGCCATCTTTCAGCGATGGAGTCCATCCCTGAAAGATGGCATCACCAATAAATCTTTCAAATTATTACAAAGTCGTCAAAATACTTAACTTACATTGTAATCGGAAACGTCCAGGCTCTCGTAAAGAGGACGGCATAATTAAAGTGTTACCTCGAAAGGTTTGCCTTAAAGTTGGCGCAATGTTGTGAAGAGGTACTGCAACGATGGCATGTATGAGAGCCGCGTCGCGCAGTGCAGGTTTTTATTCACCGTTTGGAAAATAACTGAAGCTGCCTCAACACCCTGGCTTCAGGCACTATAGCTTAGTACGACGACGATATAACCGGGGATAGAACACGATCATCGAAGGGTGCAGATGCCAGATTATCTGTTACCCAACAGTCTCCCAATATGGGGTGAGTAGAGATGAGACGCTTGACGACGGTCAACGATTTTACGCGACCGCTTCCCCTCGTGGCAGTTCACGCCAGGATAGAGACGGTCTTAACCGCCCTCAAAGCACGGCAGTGCGATCGTGCTGTCGTGCTCGACGCCCAGGAAGCACCGGTAGGGATAGTGCGCTTACAGGATATTCTCTGGTCTGTGGAGGCTGATTCTACGACTGATCTGGCTGTGGGAGATTTCTCGGCGTTGCAACCCATCCGACAGGTGGCCGCGTCAATCAGCCTGGAAGACCTGTATCACGAGATGGCGATCGCTGTGCCAACGGAACATTGGTTGGTTATGGCGGCAGATGGCACCTGCCTGGGCATGGTGAATCAGGCTCGGTGGTGGGAATTTTGGGCGACCCAGAAGCAGAATTCCTCAGGTGGTGAGGGGATAGCTGCGGCAATTGAACCCCCGGCACCCCCCAATCCTGAAATGCTTCCCCTCCATACCCTAGCGATGCTCCTAGAAGATTTGCCGCTGCCGCTGATGCTGCAAACCAGTGGGGGGCAGATCCTGTTGCAAAATACGGCTTGGCACCACCAATTGGCCTCGCTGCAAGATCCAGAGACGATTTGGCAGGAAATCAGTACCTTTCTCACAGACCCTGTGTCTGAAGCGGGTGCGCCATCCCCCACGACGATAGACTCAGAGCTTCCTGACGCCACCCTGCCACTCCCGCTTGATGATGGGATGGAGGTTCCTTTCCATCCCTCATTCTCCGTTGCCCATGAGAGTGGAAGGTCGCTGCATGACAGCACGATGTGGGAGGCGTTGTTACACTCCACCAATCAATTACAACAAAGCGGTAGTTGCCAGCGGTTGCCCCAGTCGGGTAACTGTGTATGTTTGTGTGAAACCAAGGCCGATGGCGATCGCGTCTGGCAGTTTTCGGGCACCCTATTGGGCGATCGCCTGCCGTTAATCCACTCAGCGAATTTGCCCGCGTCGGTTCCCCCCGAGCGGGTCTGGCTCGTGTTGGCTCAGGACATTACTGAGCAGCACCAGGTGGCGAAGGAACTGGCGGCCAAAAATGCTGACCTCGTGCAGCTCAATCGCCTCAAGGATGAGTTTCTTTCCTGCGTTAGCCATGAGCTGCGGACCCCACTAACCGCTGTTTTAGGCTTATCCAACCTGTTGAAGGACCAGATGGTCGGCGAGCTAAACGAGCGCCAAGCCCGCTATTCCCATCTGATCTATCAAAGTGGTCGTCATTTGATGACTATTGTGAACGACATGCTGGATTTAACCCGGATTGAGACGGGTCAGTTGGAGTTGACGATGGTTCCGCTGTCCGTTGAAACTATTTGCTGCCGTGCCTTTTCCCAGGCCAAGCAAATGCACAAGTTCACCGATTCTTTGGAGTTGCAAGATCCCGACGGCACAGCGCCGATTCCGCCATTTACGCTGGATGTGCAGCCCGGAACCGGCACCATCGTGGCAGATGAGTTGCGGTTGCGGCAAATGCTAGCGAATCTGCTGTCCAACGCGATGAAGTTTACCGATGAAACCGGGCGGATTGGCCTGAAGGTGGAACGGTGGGATGGCTGGGTCGCTTTCACGGTATGGGATACGGGCATGGGGATTCCCAAGAGCCAGCAACATCTCATTTTCCAAAAATTCCAACAGCTTGAGCATCCCTTGACGCGGCGGTTTGAAGGGACGGGCTTGGGGCTGGTGCTGACGCAGCGACTCGCACGGCTCCATGGGGGCGATGTGACCTTTACCTCCACCGAAGGCCAGGGCAGCCGATTTACGCTCTTGCTGCCACCGGATCCCTCCCTGCGAGGCGTGAAGCCCCGCATGCCACAACCCAAGGCGACAGCCTGGCCCGGCCATAGCCTGGTGTTGGTGGTCGAGGCAGTACCCCATTTTCTGAATGACCTTTACACGGCATTGCGACAGTTGGGCTATCGGGTGGCGATCGCCCGCTCGGGAACCGAAGCGCTCGAAAAAGCGCGCCAACTGCAGCCGCTGATGATTTTCCTCAACCCCTTGCTACCGCTGCTGTCGGGGTGGGATGTGCTGACGCTGCTGCGATCGCATCCCGAAACCTGTAACATTCCTGTGCTGGTTACGGCGGGGCGCAGTGAGCGCAGTCAGGCGTTGCGCCACGGGGCGAGCGATTTCCTCAACCTCCCGGTGCAGCCGGACGCGTTGGAGCATGCCATTGCCAACATCCGGCGACAAGAAGCCGTGGCCGAACAATCCGCCGCTAAGCTGTTGACGATTTTGCACCTGTCTCCGGCGATCGCCGTGCAGCCTGACTTGACCTTGGGATCGGATCCAGCAGCCTCAGCGGTGCTAGAGCGATCGGTCTCTTCTCCCCTGGCTGAAGCGCTGCAATCCTACCCCTGCCGGGTGCTAGAGGTGGATGATCTGGAGCAAGCAAATTTGCTCGCGCGAGTCTGGAAGCCTGATTTGGTGTTGTTGGATGGGACATTGCCCGAACCGCTATCCTATCTGCGCCAACTGAGCCACTGCGATGCCTTGGCGACCCTCCCCATCGTCACCCTCAGCCCCGAAAATACCCAGGCGGCACACCAAATCCCAGAGCTGTCGGTGTTTCCCTACCTTATGGCTCAGAGTGCAGACAGCCAAGCCAGCGACCCGGATCTTTCGCAATTGATGCAAATGATGCGCCAAGCGGTCAATCCTCACTCGGTTTCGGGCGTCGGAGTCGGGGACGAAGCCTGAGCGCCACCCCCAGCACCGGGATTTTGTCTTTGAGCGATGGAAAGGGGCAGCCGGATGCGCACCAAGTTATATTTGCCGATAGTCTTGAGCACGCGATAGTCTCGGGGCCGCAGATCCGACTCCACAACGCGATAGCGCAAACTGAGAGATAGTAGCGTACGCCGTCGCCGTCCCTCCATGGGCAATGTCAAGAAATAGTCCACGGCTTCTCTAGAGTTGGACAGAAATTTGACGGGTTGCTGCGTGTAAAACACGAGACTGGGTTTGGCAAAGCCAATCATCACAATGGGTTCATTACGGCGCTGCTGAGCCAAAATTTCTTCTGCCATCTGCCGGATGGGAAGCTGCCGCTGGGCATCCATCACAAACAGTGCTGGCGTCAGAGCGAACATCAGAAATAGCGCAAAGGTTGTCAGTTGAACGCCCCAAAGCCAGCGTCCCTGCCGACGCCAGAGCAAGACTAATGTGGCGATCGCCCCCCCGCCCCAAATCACGGCTCCGATGACCGGAACCCCCGACTGTTGCATGGCTGCAGGGAACTCCGGCGTTGCCAGATCGGTTCCCAAGAAATTGGGAGAATAAAGCATCACGCCTGCCAGACCCACCATCAACAGGACTTCGGCTCCATGGGTGAGCCATCGTCCCCAGTTGGCTTGGGTCGGGGTTGTCATCCAGGCACTCCATTGCAAGGCCACCAGCAGTGCTGCGCCTGGAATCAGGGGGATAACATAGCTCGGTAACTTGGTGACGGCAACGGTGAAGAAAATGAAAATTACGGCGAACCACATCAGGGCAAAGAGGCCGAGATGGGTGGAGCGGGGCTGCGATCGCCAGTCTTGCCAGCACCAAAACCGCAGCCGCCCCATTGCCAAGGGCAGGTAGGCCGAATAGGGGGCAAAACCCAATAGAACAATCAAAAAATAGAAGTACCAGGGGGCAGAGTGCTGGTTGACGACACTCGTGAAGCGCTCGAAATTGTGATAGCCAAAGAAAGAATCGATATAGTCTTGCCCATTGGCCTGGAATACCAGAATGTACCAGGGAACGGCGATCGCCAGAAATATCCCGATGCCCCAAAGCGGCATGGCTTCTCGCCACACCTCACGGAACTTGCCCAAGTAAAATAAAAACGCCAGCACAATCAATCCTGGCAGCACAATTCCTACGGGACCTTTTGCCAAGACGGCCAACCCACAAAATATGTAGAACCCCATATATCCCAGTTGCTTGGGCTGCTGCTCGGGTTCGGCATAGGCGGCGAAGAAGCAAAAGAGCGCGGTGCCAATGCAGCCGCTCAGGAGCATGTCGGAAACGCCGGTGCGTGCCCAGACTAGGGTTTGCAGGTTGAATGCCAGAAATCCCGACCCAATCCACGCGGCCAACCAGCGCTGGGTTTCGCTGGTCTGAATAGAGGTGGAATCGGCCGCACCTCCCAGGGCAGGAATCGGTGTACCGAATCGCCGCAGAATTAGGAAGCCACCCACGGTTAAGGCGGTTGATCCTAGGGCTGAGGGAAAACGGACGGCCCACTCATTCACCCCAATGGTTTGGTAAGCGATCGCCATCAGCCAGTAGACCAATGGCGGCTTATCAAACCGGGTTTCGCCATTGAAGTAAGGGGTAATCCAGTCGCCCGTTTCCGCCATTTGGTGCGCGGCTTCGGCGAACAAGGGCTCCGTTTCATCGATCAGCCCAACGCTACCGAGATGCCACCAAAACCCGAGAAAACAAATCACCACCAGCCAAAGCGTAGAGAGCCCCCACGCCAGTGTCGGATTTTTTGACCAATGGTTGAAGAAGCTTTGGGAAGAAGAGTGCAAGGGAAACGCCATGAACCTGTGCGACTGATTCTATAAATGGAGGAAGAAGGAGGAAGGGCAAAGAATAATGACGTGCGACGCGCGCAATGGATTCCGAATGAGCCCAAACCCATTCCAATCAAGCGATGCGCCAATGTAATTCACTGTTTACCGTACCTGGAACCCTACTGTACCTGGAAATGCGATCGCCGCCCTGCTGAATGTGCCACCCCGACAAGCGGATGAGCAGGCACAAACCGCCGTTTCACTTGCCAGACGGGAACTCAAAAAAATCGAATGCTGCAGACAGTGAAATTCAGCCTAAACTGATAAGAGTTCATCTGTTCTAAAATCACGCCAGATGAATGGACTGGAACAAAAGCCATAGTCAGTTAGCCGTAGGATGGGCAATGCCCACCAAAACTGAATTCATTGCCATTCTGCTTTCGATGCTTTTGGTACTAAGGATTGCGAGTCTGCCTGGTAACTAGGTCTGCCTAGCAATTCTGTTTAGCAATATGGAAGGATTTTCCCATGCGGTTGCCGTTGTCCTATTCTCCATCCCAGAATCGCCCTGCCGACTATCTGGCCGAGGTGATTGAGACGGCAACCACCGAGTTTTTGGCGCAATGCCTGGAGCCGGATGACCTAAAATTTGCCACCATGCCGCCCTTTGGCAGTTGGGTTAAATCCTGGGACGAGGAATCGGGCAACCAGATCTATGCCGTGGTCTACCATGTCACCACCAGCCCCATCGACTCGGTGCATCGTGCTCGCGCCCTGGGCATGTCTTTGGAGGATTTGCGCGAACAGCAACCGCAAATTTTTGCCATGCTCAAAACGGAGTTTCGTGCCGCAATCGTAGGCTTTGAGCGATCGCCCCAAAGCCGCACCAACCGCGACCTGTCTGCAACTATCCACCAACACCTGCCCCCCCGTCCGCCCCAAATTCACCAAGCCGTCCATGCTTGCTCTGCTGATGAAGTCCTGCAGTTCAGCGAGCAGTTGGAGTTTTTGCGGACGCTGCTCCAGGTGACAGCCGCTCCAGTGGATGCATTGCTGGCAGCGACGCTGCGCGATATCTACCAGTTGCGAAAAGGCGATCGCGCCTGGCTCGTGCAGGCCGGACGCATGCTCAGCCTGATTCTGAAAGATGACTACGATCGCCTCCAGATTATTCTCAGCCAGGTCTATTTATAGGACTTGCCCATTGGTTGATGGCGTGGGGGCATCGTGCCCACACCACCCATAAGTTTTGGCAGTCCTAGTAGGCAAGCGTTGTGTGTGCTAGGTTTTGAGTTTACCGATTGATCATAAGGACGTAAATTGGGGCGATCGCGCCGTCTTTAGGGCGACTCTCGACCCTATCCCACAGCTTTTTCTAATTTGCCAAAACCCTTGCCCAACCGACAGTGTGACGGTTGAGCTGAATTTATGTGCGAAGTTTTGTAAGGAGATGCTGCCGTAAATTTAAGTTTGCTAACATTCCCACATATTTCAAGAACAGTAAAATAGAATACAGAAAGAGGGGAATACTTTGGATAAGCACTCTTATTCACAAGAGTGAGATAGGGATCAAGTTTCACGGTATTCGATGCAATCCAGGTATTTACGTTTCGGACGAGGAGATACGACCATGCGGCTGCACTATCGGGGTAATGGCTACGAGTACGAACCAGTTGAGTTAAATACAGTTGAGTCTGAAATGAACGGTCGCTATCGCTGGCAAGGGTTTAACTTCTCGTATCCTCGGCATGTCCCTGTATCCCAAGCGGACTACAGCCTGACGTATCGGGGCGTCGACTATCCTACCGAAGAAGCGCGGGAACTTGCTCCGATCGGCTTTCGACAACATCCTGCTGCACCTGTAAGCACCGTGGCGCACAACAACCTCAACGCGCGTCGGACGCTGATGCGGGACGTGGAGCAAATGCATCTAAAGAATATCCAAGATCGCTTGGTTCACCGGATTGAAGCTGCTCAGGCACGGGGCGATCGCTCACTGGTGCAACAACTGGAAGCGGAGATGAGCTATATGACGTGCCAGATCTAGTTGGCGTAGACCGTATCAAGTCTGGCCTAATCGCTGGGTATCAAACCTAGCCTGACTATTGTCTATCAAGTCTAACCTGACCCTTTTCTATCAGGTTTGACCTTTTAGCAAAACACAAGCTTACTTTGGGGGAACAACTGGGGAGAGGTTCCCCCTTTTCTTGGCAAGTTTTTCGAAAGCTGTTGTGAGGGGCGATTGCGATCGCCCCTCACAACGTTTTGGGCATTAGCAGCTCGGGACAGGAGCGGCGCAATCCATCCGCAACATGCCGTCTAGATCAGCTTCGGGACTTCTATAGGCGATCGCCGTTCCGGTAAGTCTGAGTTAGATGGTTCTGGCAGTTCGTCCTCGGGCGAATCGTTGGAAGGCGCGATCGCTGGAATTTCCTCCACATCCAGTTCATCCATGACGGAAGGTTGAGCAGTAAGTTGGTCGCTTTCTGCTGCGTTATCCTCGGTATCTACCGGAGCCGGTTCCGTCGAACGATCGTCCAACTCAGACTCAATTGCAGTAGCCTCATCCAGGTTTTTTTCTACCGCATCGTCAGTCGTGGGAGTGACTTGGTCGGGTGCATCTGTTTCCGACTCGCTTGGGGATAGGTCGGGAGATGCATTTGGGGTTGGGGGAGTGGGGCGATCGCCCTCTGCTTCTGGTGATTCTTGGCTAGCCTCGACTGGGATGTCGGTTTTGTCCGCCGCTTCACTATTTGCAGGCGACTCCTCTGGTTCGACCTTTTCTAGAGTTGTGTCTGTATCTGTTGTATCTGTATCTATAGAGTCTACGGTTGCTGGTTCCTCCTGTGACTCGGCGGGTTGAGAGATGTCATCTGGAAGCGTTTCAGGTTCCTGCTGTATCTCCTCAACGCCACCCTCGGGCGAAGTAACCTCCGCTTCCTCTGCTGTTGTTTCTTCCGTTGGCTCCGGTTCGGGTGGAACGGGGACAGGGGCTTCAAAGACTGGCGGTGGCTCGTAATTTGGATCCACAATGCCCCCCAGATCGGCTGCTGTTAGCTCGCCTCGGGTCAGCTGCGAGAGGGTGTCGGTTCCCCCCGGTTCATAGTTGATCAGCCGAACGGTGTTGTTGAAAACATTGTCGGTGGGTCGCCCATCTTCATCGAGCAGCTCTAGCTGCACCCAATTTTTACCGGGGCGCAGTCCTTTTAAATAGATCGGCTGCCAATCTTCGAAGACAAAGCTTTCTCCATTAACGGTGCAGCGAATCCGCCAATCTTTGATTTCATCGTCGCTCCTTTCCTGAGCAATGAAGTGGAGGGGCACATTGGTCAGGTAAAAGTCGAGCATGATGGGCTCGGCTCCAAAGTTGCCCTGCGGGAAGCTATAGGTAATCAGCGGCCGATTGGGGTCAGGATTGTTTTTCGGGGTTTTGGTGTAGGTATGGAAGGTTGTGATGGCAAAAGCCCCTTCATTTTTGAAGGTTTCGTGCCAAGGCCGAGCAGCGATCGCCCGAATGGTGTGGGTGCCTGGGGAAAGACCCTGAAATATCAGGACGGCATCGGCGTCATAAACCGATTGGTAGGGCTGGTCGTCGAGCAAAACTTGGAGGTACGGCCCCAATCTCAAATCGACCTCTTTAAATAGAGGCAAATCGCGCACCTGCACCCGCACCGTGACCTGGTCATCCTCAAACACCTCGCCATTCCGGGGACTGAGGATGCTCACTTGGGGCTGGTAGCTGTCGATTTCGCGCCGCAGCTCTTGAAGCACCTCGGGGGGAGAGACTTCTATAATGTGAGGTTGCGGCACGATGGGGGCACGGTCGGCCCCGGGTGGCGCAGAGAGCGATCGCCCATTACATCCCATCAACCCCATACCCAGGCTGAGGATTAGCATCACCCCAACCACAACACGCTGCCATGTCCATTGCCTAACCCTGGTCACACCACCAACTCCCTAACGTTGTTCCCAACTCTATCAACGGTGGAGGCGGCCACGCCCGGTCGTTACTCAAACCCGACTAAGGGGCAAGGTGACAAATCTCAAGACGGGACACGCTCCAATGGGAACTATATCGGAAAAGGTGGGAAGGAACGCGCAAAGTCGCAGGGCGAACTGGCCACTTGCAGCGAGAGCCGATCTATATGAATGATCTGTTAATAATTTGTGGAAAAGGAGATAGGACTTACGCATTGGGCACGAAGAACCAAAGGAGTTTGATGATTTTTGGGGCGCACTGCGCCCCAAAAATCATCAAACTACGTAAGTCCTAGGAGAGTGAGAATTAGAAAATAGCTGTGGAAAACGAAGCGATCGCCACTCTATAGGCATTCGTTTTTCTAATGATCCCCCAATATCCTTCCAGGGGCATAACGGTAGGCTTAACAGGGATTGAATAATGTCTGAAAGATAGTTGTTACGTACGCTACCAATTCCTGCTTAGCCCATAGAAAAAGCTAGAGACTAAGCTGCGTACAATCCTTATTATTCCATTGCAAACGTGCGAATTATTAACTTTTCTTAATCATCCCTCTCGTGCAATTAATAGCTGACCTCTAGAACATTGATCAGTCCTTGATTTCCACAATTTGAATTATTGTTAATCCTCAGCCGATTCGTGCAAGTAACCCCCTTATAATTTCAGGGAACCCTCCCCAGGTTCGGATGACACTGTGGATTCGGGGCGATATGTTGAAAAGCTTTAGTTTCTGATTAAGGGTTTTCACCGTCAAACCGAGCAGCCTGTCTTCTTCTGAAAGGTTCCATCTGTTTTCTCTCACCTGTCCGCTGTCCCGAGATGGTGTGTGCAGGCAAACGCTCCCCCTGGGTCTTATGCACCTTTGATACATCTGCTTTTATGGCACGAGAGAGAATGATTGTGGCGACTACACACTTGGGGAAGGGATGTAGTCCTTCGTTCCTTGTCTATAGAGAGGAGAGTCTCTGATGACAACTACCCCACGGGAGCCGGAGGCGAAAGTCAAGGTAACCGTTGATCGTGATCCAGTGCCAACTTCTTTCGAGAAGTGGGCCAAGCCAGGACACTTTGAACGGACTTTGGCGAAGGGACCAAAGACCACAACATGGATTTGGAACCTGCACGCTGACGCTCACGACTTTGATAGCCATACCAGCGACCTGGAAGATATCTCTCGAAAGATTTTCAGCGCTCACTTTGGTCACCTAGCGGTGATCTTTATTTGGTTGAGCGGGATGTACTTCCACGGTGCGCGCTTTTCAAACTTTGAAGCTTGGCTAGGCGACCCAATTGGCATCAAGCCTAGTGCCCAGGTCGTTTGGCCCATTGTTGGTCAAGACATTTTAAATGCAGATGTCGGTGGCGGTTTCCAGGGGATTCAAATTACCTCTGGTCTCTTCCAGCTCTGGAGAGCCTCCGGCTATACAAATGGTTTTCAGCTGTACTGCACAGCCATTGGCGCTTTGGTCATGGCTGGTTTAATGCTGTTTGCTGGCTGGTTCCACTACCACAAGGCTGCGCCTAAGTTGGAGTGGTTCCAAAACGTGGAATCGATGATGAACCACCACCTGGCAGGCTTGCTAGGCCTTGGCTCTTTGGGCTGGGCGGGTCACCAAATCCACGTATCGCTGCCAGTAAATAAGCTGCTGGATGCCGGGGTCGCTCCCGCAGATATTCCATTGCCCCACGAGTTCATCCTGAACAAAGGGTTGATGGCTGATCTGTATCCTAGCTTTGCAAAAGGTTTAACACCCTTCTTTACCCTCAACTGGGCGGCATATTCTGACTTCCTGACGTTCAAGGGCGGTCTGAACCCAGTAACCGGGGGATTGTGGCTGTCTGATACGGCACACCACCACTTGGCGATCGCTGTCCTGTTCATCATTGCGGGTCACATGTACCGCACGAACTGGGGCATCGGTCACAGCATGAAAGAGATCCTCGAAGCGCACAAAGATCCGCTGCTCATCGGCGGTGAAGGGCACAAGGGGCTTTATGAAGCGTTGACCACCTCCTGGCATGCACAGCTCGCCCTCAACTTGGCGATGCTGGGTTCGCTCACCATCATCGTGGCGCACCACATGTATGCGATGCCTCCCTATCCGTACCTAGCAACGGATTACCCCACGCAGTTGTCGCTGTTTACCCACCATATTTGGATTGGCGGCTTCTTGATTGTGGGTGCGGGTGCCCACGGCGCTATTTTCATGGTTCGCGACTACGACCCCGCACAGCATGTCAACAACGTGTTGGATCGGGTGCTGCGTCACCGCGACGCCATCATTTCTCACCTTAACTGGGTGTGTATTTTCCTCGGCTTCCATAGCTTTGGTCTGTACATCCACAACGACACCATGCGGGCATTGGGCCGTCCCCAAGACATGTTCTCGGATACGGCGATTCAGCTTCAGCCAGTCTTTGCCCAATGGGTACAAGGCCTGCATACTCTGGCTCCTGGCAATACCGCTCCCAATGCATTGGCCACGGCCAGCGTTGCGTTTGGTGGCGAGGTTGTAGCCGTTGGCGGCAAGGTCGCAATGATGCCCATCGCTTTGGGCACGGCTGACTTCATGGTTCACCACATTCACGCCTTCACGATTCACGTAACCGCGTTGATTCTCTTGAAAGGTGTGCTGTATGCCCGTAGCTCCCGGTTGGTTCCCGATAAGGGCAACCTGGGCTTCCGGTTCCCTTGCGACGGCCCTGGTCGGGGTGGTACTTGCCAGGTATCTGGTTGGGACCATGTATTCCTCGGTCTGTTCTGGATGTACAACTCTCTATCCATCGTGATTTTCCACTTCAGTTGGAAGATGCAGTCGGATGTTTGGGGGACTGTTTCACCGGATGGAACCGTTTCACACATTACCAATGGCAACTTTGCTCAAAGCGCAATCACCATCAATGGATGGCTGCGTGACTTCCTGTGGGCACAAGCGACTCAGGTTATTGGCTCCTATGGTTCGGCTCTGTCCGCCTATGGGTTGCTGTTCCTCGGGGCTCACTTCATCTGGGCATTCAGCTTGATGTTCTTGTTTAGTGGTCGCGGCTACTGGCAAGAGCTGATTGAGTCGATCGTTTGGGCTCATAATAAGTTGAAGGTTGCCCCCGCAATTCAGCCTCGCGCTCTGAGCATTATTCAGGGTCGGGCCGTTGGGGTAGCTCACTACCTCCTGGGAGGAATTGTGACCACTTGGTCCTTCTTCCTGGCGCGAATTATTGCCGTTGGATAAGAGCGCGGAGGACTCATTAACAAGCTATGGCGACTAAATTTCCAAAATTTAGCCAAGC
>JBCBSL010000036.1:0-23057 GCA_039819145.1 Cyanobacteria bacterium J06638_22 | reverse complement strand
CTGAGAAGTATTGTCAATAAGCTTCTCCGAATCAGATTCTTTTCGTAAAGGACTTGATGGCCATGCAAACTTATGGCAATGCAGGCATTACCTACGATTGGTGGGCAGGAAATGCCCGATTTACCGATATGTCTGGGCTTTTCATCGCAGCGCATGTTGCCCAGGCTGCACTCATTACCTTATGGGCCGGGGCGTTTACCCTGTTTGAACTCTCATGGTTTGACCCCACAATCCCAATGGGGGAGCAAGGTCTCATTCTGTTGCCCCATCTCGCGACGTTGGGGCTTGGGGTTGGTGACGGTGGGCAAGTGGTGGACACTGAGCCTTATTTTGTAATTGGAGCAATCCACCTCATTTCTTCGGCTGTGCTAGGGGCAGGAGCCTTGTTCCATGCGTTCAAAGCGCCAGCCGATCTCAATGATGCCGACGGGCAAGTGAAGATGTTTGATTTTAGCTGGGATGATCCGGCTAAGCTGGGCTTGATTTTGGGGCATCACTTGCTGTTTTTGGGGGCAGGTGCTTTGCTGCTGGTGGCGAAAGCGATGTACTGGGGTGGGTTGTATGATTCCACCACGCAGACTGTGCGCGTCATCAGCCAACCCACGCTTGATCCGCTCGTTATCTACGGTTACCAAACGCACTTCGCGAGCATTTCGAGCCTCGAAGACCTCGTGGGTGGCCATGTTTACGTGGGAGTGTTGCTGATTGCTGGCGGTATCTGGCATATTCTGGTGCCACCGCTGAAGTGGGCCAGAGATCGACTTGAGTTTTCTGGTGAAGCAATTTTGTCCTACTCCCTAGGGGGGATTGCCTTGGCTGGGTTCGTGGCGGCCTATTTCTGTGCGGTCAATACCTTGGCCTATCCCGTGGAGTTCTATGGACCGCCACTGGAAGTGAAGTTGGGCATTACGCCTTACTTTGCGGATACGGTTGAGCTTCCATTGAATGCCCATACCTCGCGATGCTGGTTGGCGAATGCGCATTTCTTCTTGGCATTCTTCTTCTTGCAAGGGCATCTGTGGCATGCACTACGCGCAATTGGGTTTGACTTTCGCCGAGTAGAGCGGGCGATGAACTCGATTGAAGTTTAAGTGACCTTAATTTACGGTTTGGCTCCTGTGGGGGAATGACGAGCACTACGAGGGACCCAGCATTTCCCCACTTTTCTAATGGCGGGACTGACGCAAACGTCCTATAGCTCTGGCTAAATTCGTTATGCGTCAGTCTTCATGGTGTACGGCTTGAGGTATAGAGGTAGCTACAATGACCTGTCTGTGTTGTTCTGAGCCGATGCTGCGGCATATCGGTACCGATGGGGTGTATTGGTATTGCTTGAGTTGCCGCCAAGCAATACCAAATTTAAAGCGTGGACGCCTGCCAAATTCGGCAAGCGATCGCCCCCTTTCGATTTCCAGAGTGATTCTCTCTGCCAAAGAGGACGCCAGAGAGGAAGCCAGACAGGTCTATCCCAGGTTATGGAGCATGACTACCCTCCAGCCCAGCTATGCCTCCTGACTCGTTGAGAGTGTAGAACACTAAATCGATTGACGTAATTGCATGACAGGACATTAAAACGGAAACGATCATGGCAAAAATTGGACTTTTTTACGGAACCCAAACCGGCAATACCCAAGCCGCAGCAGAAATGATCCAGCAACAGATGGGTGGAGATTCTGTTGTCGAGTTGTTTGATATTGCCGATGCGGGCTCCGATGACTTTGCCAGCTACGCCTGCATCATTATTGGATGCCCCACCTGGAATATTGGTGAGCTGCAAAGTGATTGGGAAGGATTCTACGATGAGTTGGACAATATCGATTTTAACGGCAAGAAGATTGCTTATTTTGGAGCTGGAGACCAGGTTGGATATGCTGACAACTTCCAGGATGCTATGGGAATTTTGGAAGAAAAGATCGTATCCCTTGGAGGGACAACTGTTGGTTATTGGTCCACGGACGGCTATGACTTTAGCGAATCCAAAGCGTTGCGGGATGGGAAGTTTGTGGGGTTAGCGCTGGATGACGATAACCAGTCTGAATTGACGGAAAGTCGTGTGCAGACCTGGGCAACCCAGTTGAAATCTGAATTTGGGGTCTAGAAACGCATAGGCTTTTGCGCTGGGGTAAAGCATTTATCAAAAAGGTGGTTTTCGATATGTAATGCTTTGGGATAAAGCTTTGCCCCTTTACCTCACGCGGATTGATCTAGAGCGGCTCGCAACCGCATTAAGCATAGAAACGGTTGTGTGGTGCGCGCCGCACACAACCGTACTTAACCACCGCGCATAGCGCTCTAAGGTTCTTCATTACCCGTCTATATTCTTATGACAGCCCAAGCTCTTACTAGCAAAGCCCCAGATGCTCTCTGGCTCTCGGTTAGCCCTAGCTTTCAGCGATTGGATCAACCGCTTTTGGCGAGCCTTGCTGGCCACTGCCAAATAGGATGTTGGAGTTATGCCCAAACCCCCGATGAGCCTAGCTCATTGTCGGTCGCGCTAACGCTTTTGCATGACTATCTGAAAGGGTGCGATCGCCCTCTGCATCTCCTGGGGCATAGCACCGGGGGCTTGCTGGGTTTGCTCTATGCCCGCAAGTATCCCCAGCGAGTGAGGTCGCTCACCCTGTTAGCGGTGGGAGTGAATCCGGCGGTTGATTGGAAAGCTCATTACTACACCCAACTGGATCGACTGCCCTGTTGCCGCATGATGATCCTGTCGCAAATGGTGCAAGCTCTATTTGGGCCGCAACCCAAACATTTGATCAAGATGTGGATCGAGCTGTTGGAGCAGGATTTGATGCAATCGTTGTCGTTGCATTCCTTGACGGAGCGGTTTAATCTCTATCCCCAGGGTGTTCCGGTGCCGCTGCTGGTATGTGGTAGCCAAGATGATGTAATTGTGGACCCGGTGCAGTTGCAGTCATGGCAGCCCTGGTTGAAACCAAGCGATCGCCTCAGGTTTGTGTCCGGAGGGCGACATTTTTTCCATTCCGAGCACTTTGCTGCGATAGCACATGAGGTTTTAGATTTCTGGGGAATGGAGCCAAATGGGGCGATCGCTCCTTGGCCACTAAGCTCGATCCACCTATCGACGAATCAATACGACAGCTTTCTATAAGGCTATCCCTTCACTCGGTCTTGACCGTCGTGGGCTCGTTCTCTCCTCTATAGCGGTGCGCACGACCCGGCTTGTCATTGCCGAGAAAAATCTGCCGTTGAGATAAAATAATCATGGAAATTGCAAGTAAATTTCAATAGCTGTGGATAAACTTGCCCAGGGTGAATTCATAAAGAGAAGATTAAGTAGTCTTCGACTAGGGTTTAGTGGCTATAAGGTTACGAGTATCGAGTTGTTGATGGCTCAACGTTTCGATTATTTGATGTTGATCGTCTTCACCCGAGCACTTGATCACGGTATCCAATGATTTGGTGCTGAGAGTGCATCTTCCTAGTTGCAAATACTGCTTGATCTTCTCGAAAGCTAATGTCAAGAGCAGCGATGTTGGGTCAGCAGGTCAGGTTTGCTTCTTTCTGAGGCAGGCTAAGGGATTTAATAAGTGGTTTTCCGAGGAGAAAATTTTGGTGAAAGGGAAATTAAAAATCTGGACAGGGATTGGTGCCTATGCTCTGGCGAATGCCGGAGCAATTACCTTTTCGATTTCAGAAGCGGCGAATGCCGAACTTGCAGAAGACCTCCAATCTGACGCTGCACCTCTGGTCATTAGCCAAGGGGAGGTTTGTATCGCTGTGCCAGTAACCGGCGGTGGTGAAGGCGGTGAAGAAGCCGTCGAGATCAGCGGAGGCGGTGAAGGTGGCGAAGGCGGCGAAGGTGGTGAAGGCGGTGAAGGCGGCGAAGGTGGTGAAGGCGGTGAAGGCGGTGAAGGTGGTGAAAGTGGCGAAGGCGGTGAAGGTGGTGGTGACCTCGCGGTCACTATTTTCCTGCCTCCCTCCGAGCGGTTTAGCGATCGCCAGATCATCACAGACTTTGTTGACCAACTGATTGTCCCGAACTACGAACTGTTGACCCAACGGTCAGGGGAACTGGAAGTGGCGATCGCCACATTTGTTGGCAACCCTACACCTGACACGCTGGAAGCTGCTCGACAGGCTTGGCTGACGGCTCGACAACCCTGGGAGCAGAGCGAAGCCTTTGCCTTTGGTCCAGCCGCTTCGTTGGGATTGGATGCGGAGTTGGATGATTGGCCGGTCAATGAGGTGGATGTCATTTCTGTGCTCGAAAGCCAGGATGCGCTGACGCCAGAGTATATAGGCAGTCTGCAGACGAGTCAGAAAGGATTTCATGCAATTGGATTCTTGTTGTTTGGCGCTGATAACGACAAGCCTCTAGAAGCCTTCACCGCGCGGGATTTGGAATACTTGGGGGCGATCGCTCCTGTGTTTGACCAAACGGCCAATGACCTGCTGAGTAGCTGGACAGAAGGGGTTCAAGGGTTCCCACCGTTCCGAGACGAGTTTGTGATGGCTGGTGAAGGCAGTGAGCTTTACCTCACCCCCCAAGCGGCCGGAGAAGAAATCGTGCAGGGCATCATCGGCATTCTCGATGAATTGGGGAATGTCAAGATTGGCGAGGCGGTGGATTCTCAAAATCCTTTCTTGTTAGAAAGTCGTTTTGCCCATAGCTCCTTGCAGGACTTTGAAGATAACTTGCAGAGTGCTGAAAACGCCTACCTTGGTGACTTTCCGCCAGGAAGTACCGATGGCAGAGGGTTGAGTGACTTTGTCACAGCGATTGATCCGACTCTAGATGCTCAAATTCGGGAGCAATTAGAGGAGGCGAGGATTGCGATCGCCGCGATTCCAGGCCCAATTGAACAGACCCTTTGTGACAGCGGTGCTCAAGCTGAAATTACGGCAGCTCAAGATAGCATTCTGGAGTTGTTGGATATCTTCCAGCTACAAGTTCTACCGTTGGTGCAGCAGTAATGATCGGGATGATTCTACAAAGAACCCGGAAGCAGGGGAGAAGGAATGGGAGTCGGATGCTCCTTCTGGCGGTTGTTGCCGCGATCGCTGGTATTTTCTTCTCCACTGCCATTCATCATCCAGCCTACTCCCAAAGTGTTCCCCAGGCGGGGGGAGCGACGACGATCCAAAATCGATCCTCCCGTGCCTACGAACAACCGGCTCCCAACCTGGATGATTACTGGGCCGATCGCCATGCTGTGGGTGATCTCGCTTTTGAAGCGGCGTTTGTGACGGCTCCGGCCAATGTCAATCCGGGGTTGGGGCCATTATTCAATGGAGCCTCCTGTGGGGGATGTCACATTCGTAATGGTCGTGGGATGCCCGAGATCGGGCAACGTGTGATTCGAGTCAGTCAGCAATCGCTAGATGAGGGTGCTTTTGCCTTCCCTGGGCATGACTTTGCGGCTGAAGCCGTCGCACCCGGTGGGAATGCCCCGATGGTTCCCGGCATTGGAACGCAGCTCCAAGAACAGAGTGTCTATGGCTATGAGCCTGAGGCAATTGTGGATGTGGAGTGGCAGGAGCAACCGGGGACGTATGGGGATGGAACGCCCTATACGTTGCGAGCGCCCGATGTCACCTTGCGCTGGAATGATGGAACGCCGCTACCAGACGGCATCGTCATCTCCAATCGCATTCCGCCTCCGGTCTTTGGTACGGGGCTTCTAGAAGCCATTCCCGAGTCGGAGATTGTGCAACAGGCTGATCCAGACGATCGCGATGGAGATGGCATCTCTGGGCGTCCGAATCGAGTCTGGAGCGTAATGCAGCAAGCGGAAGCGCTGGGTCGCTTTGGCTGGAAAGCCAATACACCAGACCTGCTTCAACAGTCGGCCTCTGCCTATGTCAATGACATGGGCGTCACCAACCCAATGTTCCCAGACATGGATGGTGCGGAGGATGTTGACCAGGGCATTTTGGATGTGGCGGCTATCTATGTGCAAACCCTGGCCGTTCCGGCTCGCACGCTAGTGAACGATACCCAGGTGCAGCGGGGTGAGCGACTGTTCACCGAGGCCAACTGCGCCGCCTGTCATCTGACAGAGGTACGCACGGGGAGCCATGAAATCCCGGTGTTGGCCCATCAACGCATCCATCCCTATACCGATCTGCTGCTGCATGACATGGGCGAGGCCTTGGCCGATAACCGTCCCGATTTTCAGGCAGACGGTAATGAGTGGCGCACACCACCCCTTTGGGGCATTGGTTTGGCGCAAACCGTTTTGCCCTATTCGGGCTATCTCCATGACGGGCGCGCCCGCACCCTAGAAGAAGCAATTCTCTGGCATGGCGGAGAAGCTGAAGAGGCTAGGGAAACCTTCCGCACCCTGGAAGAAAGCGATCGCCTGGCTTTAGTTCAGTTCTTGCGATCGCTCTAGGTTACGGTTGCGATCTGCCGTAGACAAACCAGGTGGGTGGAATGCGATTCAGCATTCCACCCATTTTCTTAGCAGATTTGCATGGGTTTTTGAGAGCAAATCAAACTCTTTTGTCTTGCCATTCTGTTCAAAAAGGGATTGACGCACCGTGTCGAGATCAAACAGCAGCTCGCGTTCCTGTGGATCTCGAACTAAGCTTTGCACCCAGCTGACAGCGGCCAAGCGCGTCCCGTCTGTTACCGTTTCGACTCGATGCAGTGTCGAAGACGGATAGACAATCATCGTCCCTGCGGGAAGCTTGTAGGGTTGTTCTCCCAGGCTGTCGTCAATGACGAGTTCCCCCCCCTGATAGGCATCCGGTGGATTTAGAAAGAGGGTAAATGAAATGTCAGATCGCACCAGTTGTTGCCCATTTCGCATCACGGCATCATCGGTGTGTGCTCCGTAGTCCATTCCTGTTCCATAGCGGCTGATCAAAGGCGGCTGAATGTGCTTGGGGCGAGCGGCCATTTGAAACAAGCGATTGCGCTGGAGGGCCGTTTGGATGAGCGATCGCACCTTTCCCAATACGGGCGAGTCTTTCGGCAACTGAGTGTTGTGCTTGACGAGTCGGGCGTGCCATCCGGCTGTTTTTTTGCCATCAATGAACTCAGCATCTGTCAGCAATTGAGCAATGGCGTCCAACTCATCGGTTGCCAAAACCTCACCAATACATAAAATCATGGCGCGAAACGTCGTTGATACGTTGTCTTTCTAGCATATCTTGCAGGCGATAGAAACAAGGCTACACGAGTTCGCTTTCTCATAGATCGATAGTTCTTTGCGTATCCTGGGCGACTGTAATGTCTAATTTTTTATAAGAGGATAGGGCGTGGAAATAGAATTTTTATGATGGATTACTAAGGCGTCTTTTATATAGATCCCTAGTAATGTAGGCATAGAGTTTTGATGATATATATATTGAGCTTTAGCAATGTAAGAATATGGATTTAAGTAAGATACTGGTCGGATAATATTGGCCGTTGATGCGAGGTTAGATAGGCTCGAATTAGGGTTTTCTGGTCGTTGAAATACAAGTGGGATGCTATCGACGAGCTTGTAGCGGGAAGCATAGCAACTTTTTTATTAAGTATTTATTAAGTATTGAGATGCTGAAGCGCATTCAGATGCCTTAAGTTGCGCGCGAGCAAAGATGTCACGAGATCAGACGTGTCACAAGGCTAAAGAACAGTCCTAACGAACCTTATAGAGAATTTGGGTGTCTAGACTTGCCTTAATGAGGCGTTACGTCTTGTTGTGGAATAAAGCTTCATGGACTAAATATATTTAAATATATGATTCTCGTTCCAAGGAGGGATGATTCGTCTACAATAAGGATATATTAAAAAATGTAAATTTTTTGGAATGTCTGAGCTTACTATCTCTCTGGGTGTTGCTATCCAATGACTCTTCCAACAATTGTTCATGAAACCTTCATTCATCCATTCAATTTTCACCACAAGGGACGCATCTATAGCGCGGCGTTTTTCCGGAATACGATCTATGCGCAGTTGCGCAAATTTCATGTTGATGAACGGTCGAGGGCATATGACTTTAGCTGGTCAATGTCTGAAAAAGGCTATCTAGCTCTCATTACAGCAACTCCAACGCACTACAAAGTCTGGATTGATGTCAGAGTGCTACAGGCTGAATGTGTTGATTTAGAGGCGGTTTGAACGATCAAAATCCTCTCTAAATCAGCATCCAAATATTGTCTGGTAGAGCGTTACGCGCTCAAGTAGAACTCAATCATTGTTTTGAAAGCTCCGTGGTGCGCGGCTTTCAAAACAATGATTAGGTATACAGCGTTTTCTGCTTCCGTGAGGTGCAGTTTTAGGGCTAAAACGCTTATATTTCAAGGGTCGAATGCACCTCACCAGCTTCGGAAATGCTATAAGGCTATAAACAAGCATGGCGAGCTTCGTTATCCCACGGGCTGTAGGCCATCGTCAGGAGGCGTGGGAGAGGGTGTCGGTTGGTTGATGTTGTCCGGAGAGTTGCCAGGTGTCGGCGTTGGGCTGATGGTCTCGGGCGTAGCCGGTTGTTCGACGGGGTCAGGTGGGCGGATAAAGCGGGTATAGGCTCCGAAGGCTAGGCCTGCGATCGCCGCTGCCCCTGCAGTAACAGCCGCTGCTCGTGAGTAGTTCGTCGGTGCCGTCGTCGTCGCTGCCCGCGTCCCTGTAAACTCACGAAAATCTTCGCTCAAGTACAATGCACGCTCAGCCTTACGGCGACGCTCCAGTCCGGCCAGTCGTTCTCCATCCGCAAACACCCAGCGTAAGAACTCGTCGGCTGCTTCTGCAAAGCTCCCCGCATTGTGTCGCTTCAGGAGTGTAGAGCCACGGAATGCCCCGACACCAAGATTGAAGGCAAAGGATACCATTGCCGAAAACTGGTCTGCATTTGTAGGAATGGTTAAAGCATTGACAACGCCCTGCTCAAAGATATCCAGATCCTGTGCTAAAATCGCTTCCGCTTCCGCTTCGGTGATGGTCATCCCTTCAACAACTCTCGGTGGGCCAGCCATCGAGGTATGCCCATAGCCAATAGTCCAGATCCCGACCGCGTCGCGATAGGCCGTCGTGCGCAGCCCTTCAAAGTGCTTAACCAACTCCAGCCCTGAGGCGTTGATTTGGCCTGTATGGCCGGGGGCGTCGGGCTCGCTCCACTTTTCCGGTTCGGGTGCGTTAGTATCCACCGAAATGGTCATGCCTGCTGGAGCATTGGGCATCGCAAACCACTGTGCCATTTCATCTAGATCAAGCACTTTCTCCAGGGGATTGGTTTTGGAAGGGGTTTTGAGGATACGCGAAAGCCAACGATTCTCGCGCATCAGGTAAATTGCCACATCCGTTTCTTTGACCCAGGTGCTCCAGTTGGGTTGGTTCAGGGGAATGCTCAACGCTTGCTGGGCCTTCTCTGCCGCGTAGTCGTCATACTCCCAACGCGCTTTATACCCCCGTGCATCGATGTGGGTGAAGGTGCTAGAGCTGGCCAGACCCCCTTTGTTCCCCCACCAATCATCCAAGTCAGCATAGACCGTGTAGGGATGAACGCCTGTTACAACAAAGTCGATCGCATCGCCAACGGTATGGCGTGACTGGGAAAAGCCGCCGACCTCCTGGTTGGTGGCCGAGTCACGATACCAGGATTTCACGATGATGGGCACATCCCCATAACGCTTGCGCACCTCTTCCATGGCATAGGCAATGCGCTGAATTCCTTTAATGACTTGGGGACTGCTCGGACGCCGATAGGTGCCAGTTTGCGGATCCACATGCAGCGCCTCGCCCCAGGTGAAATGCCCCTGCTCCCCGTACTGGGTTTTCCCAAAAATGGGGTCGTTGGAATAGTAGGTGTCGGTCAGCCCTGGTAACTGGAGCGGAATGCCGCGATCGCTCGATGTCGGAGGAGGGCTACTGCGATTGCTATCGTTGGGCTGATTGCCAACCTCGGTTCCGACGATGGTGATATGGGGAATGTAGCAGTACCAAGTATTGCGGCGATAGGTTCCCAGGAACGCCCCCCTGAGCGTCACTTTCACATGATTGTTCTGGGGCTGTTGATAGGAACTCAGCTCAAAAACGGTATTCTTCGGAATCTCTACTTTGTGATCGGTGGTCAACTCAGCGGACGACACCGCACGACTCTTCAGCACCGTGTCAGCGGTAACGCGAAGAAATTGCCGCTGTCCCTCAATCGAAATATGCGGATTGTAGACATACCAGATCGCTTCATTGCCCGGAAATAGGGCGGCATTGGCCAACTCAATTTGAGTATGGTTGCCTGTCGCGGGGAGGTGGGAAATGAGCTGGAGTTGGGAGTTCTTGCGGGCAAAAACCTTCGCTATGCTGGGGAGTTGGGACGATTGCCGGGGTTCGCGTTTTAGGCTCGTATCGTCTGTAACGGTGAGTGTGACATTTGAAATGAGATTTGTATCTTGGGGGTTGATGTACCAATTTGTCGTTTGCCCATCCCCCAGTTCTGGCTCGAGCAAGCGAATCTTCCAATAACTATCGTTGACTATCGTATAGGACTGAATCGCAAGGGTTGCGCCGCTCTGAACCGCTGCCTTTTGTTGGGCGGGTAAGGCTTGGGGCGGGTTGGGGCGGAGGGTGAAATAGGTATCGTTGATGGCCTCGATGCGCATTCCATCGTGGGTGTCTCCCGGTTGCCGCCGTTCTCCCAATCTGACTTTGAAATGAAGGTTGTAGACATACCAAAGGGTGGCATTGTTGTCGCCCAAGGTGGTGTCGGCGAGCTCAATGTAGGTGTGATCGCCGGGTGCAGGAAGAAACGACGTGATATTAAACGCGGTGTTCTTCCGCACAAAGACTTTGGCCGAGTCGAGGAGGTCTGAGGAGATCTGGGGTTCTAACTTGAAATAGGTGTCGGAGGTGGTGGTCAAGACCGCATCGGTCATGAGCCGGATATGGGAGGCAAAAACATACCAAGACGCCGTTGTTCCATCCCCAGGAAGCGGCGGTGCAAGCTCAATCTGCCAGTGAGCATTCCCGACATCCTCGTAGGAAATAAGGTTGAGAATCGTTTCCGCTGCCACAAATGCCTTTTGGGTGTCGGGCAGCGAACTGGATGCCTCAGGGCTGAGCTTGAGATAGGTGTCGGTCACGACTTTGATCTGACCATTGTGGGTCAGTTCGGCGCCCCCCTCATCGGACTGAATTGGTTCAGGTTCAGGGGCATTGGTGCCCCGCGAAACCGTCATACGGCGCGGCTTATCGCTCCGGATAAACCACTCTCTGAGCGGGGTAATATCGGCAATCTGCTCCTCCGCGTTCGTGCGGGATGGGCGTTTGGCAACGGCATCAAGAAAGCCATTGCCCTCCATCAGATAAATGGCTGTATCGGTTGCCTTAACCCAGGTTCCCATGTTCCCCCGACCCTCTTTTTAGTGCCAGTAGACAAGATGCAAGTAGACATGAAGTTTACCGCAACCCTATGGAAATTATGCAATTTCTATGGCGGGTACCTTGAGTACAGGGCAAAAAACCAGAGACCCCTTGATTTTTGAGAGCACGGACGGTGCCCGCGCTCCCAAAAATCAAGGGGGTTAGCTGGGGTTTGATTTTTTGTCTTCTACTAAGGGCGGATACTGAGTATCGGCCGAAAATCAAGGGATGCTTGATGGTTGTCCGTTCCCTAGAGCGAGTCGAAATCGTCGATATAGCGCTACGCGCTTAGGTAGAACCCAATCATTTTTTGAAAGCCGCGCGCCGCGCGGCTTTCAAAAAATGATTGGGTTCTAATCTCAATGCATAAGGCTATACCTAGAGGGCGTCGATACCTATAGCGGTGTGCAACTGTGTCAAGCATTGAAATGGTTGTGTGTGGGCGCGCCGCGCCCACACACAACCGTACTTAACTAACGCGCATAGCGCTATAGAAGGAAAGGCGGGGAATCAGCAATCCAACGTGGTCTCGCGCTCCCAGGACGTGATGTGGCGGTTGAAGTCTTGCCATTCCTGATGTTTGAGCTTCAGGTAAGACGCGACAAAGGACTCGCCCAGAGCTGTCTGTAGCGTGGTATTTGCTTCCAAGTTGCGGAGGGCGTCGAGGAGGTTGCCCGGAAGGATTTTCGCTGCGCCGGGGGGAAGTGGATCCGTGTAGCTATTGGTGTCAGAGCGCGAGCCAGGGTTGCGTTTGTTTTGGATGCCATCGAGTCCAGCGGCGATGAGGGCTGCGGCGAGCAGGTAGGGGTTGGTAGAACCATCCGCGAGGCGGAGCTCAAACCGTCCAGCGTCGGGAATGCGGATGGTGTGGGTGCGGTTGTTGCCGCTGTAGCTGATGGTATTGGGGGACCAAGTCGCGCCGGATGCAGTGGCGGGGGCGTTGATCCGGCGGTAGGAGTTGACTGTTGGGTTGGTGAATGCGCAAAGGGCTTCGGCGTGGTGCAAAACGCCGCCGATGAAGTGATAGGCGAGGGTGGAGAGCCCCAGTTCCCCCGCGTCGTCATGGAAAAGATTGGTAGATCCTTCGGTGTCCCAGACGGAGAGGTGCATGTGGCATCCGTTCCCGGTGAGGTGAGTAAAGGGCTTGGGCATGAAGGTCGCCCGAATGCCATGTTGCTCCGCAATGCTTTTCACCATGTACTTGAAGAAGGCATGGCGATCGGCGGTGATGAGGGCTTCGTCGTAGGTCCAGTTCATTTCAAACTGGCCATTGGCATCCTCATGGTCGTTTTGATAGGGTCCCCATCCCAGGGTTTGCATCCCATCGCAAATGTCGCGGATGACATCGAAGCGGCGCATTAGGCTGAGCTGGTCGTAGCAAGGTTTTGCCTGGCGATCGCCCCCATCCGACAAGGCATCTCCTTCGGGTGAGAGCAGAAAGTATTCACATTCCACCCCGGTTTTGACCCCAAAGCCCATCTCCTTGGCTTGGGCGAGCACCCGCTTCAGCACTAGTCGGGGTGTTTGCTCAAGCAATTGGCCATCGACGCCGCAAAGGTCGGACGGCATCCAGGCGACGTCTGGACGCCAGGGAAGTTGATAGAGGCGATCGCGCTCCGGCATCGCCAGAATATCGGGATCTGCTGGAGTCATATCCAACCAGGCGGCAAATCCGGCAAACCCGGCCTGCGTGTCGGCCATCTCGTCGATGCAAGCGGCGGGGACGAGCTTGGCCCGCTGCACACCAAACAGGTCGGTGAAAGAGAGCAGGAAGTAGTTGATTTGGCGATCGCGGGCGATCGCGGAGAGCGATTGGGGCATGGTGGGTAGTCGTGAATGAATTAGTTGGGCGTGAGGAGGGTTTGGATGGCTTGACGGATAAAGGCCGCATCGGGAGGGTGCTGGTAGGGGTTCCCAGCGCGGTGTCCCCAAATCGACGGGATAGGGTGGTAGGTGGCGTTGGGAATGTGTTGGGCTTCGGCTTCGCAGTCGGCGGGGGTGAAGTAGAGGTCGGTGGTGGCGGGCATGACCAGAGTCTCGGCCTGGATGGCGGACAAGGCGGCTTCGTAGTTGCCCTGGTGGATAGGATTGTCGCTGAGGTCGCAGCGCAGCCAAGTCTCGATCATGCTGAGCAAGTTGTGGGGGTCGCGCTTACGATAGTTGGCCTCCCAGCCCCGTTGCAGATAGTCCTCAAGGGAGGTGTAGCCCAAGTCATTGTAAATGCCTTGCTTGTAGTAGGGCTGAGACGCGGCCCAACTGGCGTAGATGTAGGCAAAGGCACGAAAGCCCCGGTCGGGGATGGACTCGAAGCGGCGACCATTCCAGGTGGGGTCGGCGGTGAGGGCTGCCCGTAAGCTTTCCAGAAAGATGCGGTTATGATCGGTGGTGCGTGCGGTACCACAGAGGGCGGCGATTCGAGCGACACGATCGGGGAAAAGCGCGCCCCAGTGGTAGGCCTGCTGGGCGCCCATCGACCAGCCGTAGATCAACGCCAAGGACTCAATGCCAAAGACATGCCGCAGCAGCGCCTCCTGCGCCCGCACATTATCCCAATGGGTGAACCAAAAGTTATCTTCCCGCAACCCACAGGCGGGGTCTGTGCTGGGTGAACTGGACAACCCGTTGCCAAACATATTGGGAATGACAATGAACCACTGGCTGGGGTCGAGAATGCCGTCGGGACGGATCAGCCAGTCGATGTCAGGGTGCTGGGCGCCGTAGGAAGTGGGGTAGAGGATTACGTTCTGGCGATCGCCCGCAAGTTCTCCGTAGGTGGCATAGACCAGTGTGGCTTCCGGCAATGTCGCTCCGCACTGCAACTCAAAGTTCTGGATTGTCCATTGCCCAGCAGTGGCACTCATGTTGATGGCCCAAACGATGTTCCGAACTGGGCAACCAGTTGACGATTCACTTGGATATAGCCCGCATCAAGATGAGCCAGGTAGGGGCGCAGTTCTTGATGCGCGGCTGGAAGGGCATGGAAGGGGATGGAGGGATAGAGGTGATGCTCTGTATGGAACGGCATATTCCACATCAAAAAGCGTAGGGGCGCCAGGGTCAGCGTTGTGCGGGTATTGGTGAGGGGGTTGCTGTCTTCGCTACAGCCACCATGCTCGGCCAGCAAGATGAAGCGCAGCACGGGTTGCCCCACGGACAAGGGCACCCCCCAGCCCCAGAGGAACCAGGGAAAGCCAGCCAGTAGCGAAAGGGCGATCGCCCCGGCATAGATGGCTAACTGCCAGCGGGTAGAACGAACTACCTCGGCTCGTGCGGCATCTGAAAGGAAGGGGCAATCCTCCAGTTGTCCCGTAGCGGCACGAAAATGCCCCCGCAGCTTACCCATCCACCAGGGAAGGCCACTCAACTCACGAAGATAGGTGCCCCAGGTTTGGGGCTTCGGATCATCCAGCTCGGGGTCTTTGCCAGGGATCTGAGTGTAGCGATGATGCCACTTGTGATAACGCCGATAAAACGTGCTGTTGTAAAAGGAGAGCAATCCAGCAAACCACGCAACGGCAGCATTCAGGCGATCGCTCGCAAAGGCGGTGCGGTGCACGCATTCATGCAACGGCGCAAACATTGTGGCGAGGGTTGTTCCATAAACCAGGAGCGCGGGGAGGGCGATCGCCCAGTGGTTTCCCATCTGCGTCAGCCACAGCGCCCCACTGATGCCCATGACTCCCAAATGCCCAGCGAGGTGGAGCATCCCTGCTCGGTGCGATCGCTGGTTCAGGATCTTGAGGGTGTCCGGCGAGAGTAACCGTTGGGCATTCAAGACAGAGTCTTCCAAAGAAGGAGAAGAAGACATATCCAGTTGCGACCTCACATTCACATCCAGCCGTCTAAGTCAAAGCTTCTCAACTATAGAAGTCCCATCCCATCAAAAAGTGTAGTAACTGCTACGAAATTATCGATGCCTTGCTTCTACGAGAGCCGGAGTAGATAGAAGAAATCTGTCTAAAGATAGTACCTAAGGCAATGTTGCATAGAATACTCAGTGGACAAGAGGATTTTTGTCATACTATCCCGATCTATGCCTTTCGTGACTTGCGTTGGGCGAGTTTATTCGATTAAAGAATTTGGTTGGAAACGTTATTACGTAGATGTAGTTAAGAAAACATTTTCAGATCAAGAGAGTTCTTCAAGGCATTCTGACATATAAAAACTCTGATTAAAAAATAGTTTGATCACTTTACGAAAGTAGTAATAGGCAAAAATTTTGCTTGATATTTTCCGTGAGGATAGAAATAGCTAAGCTGTGGCTAAGTCATCAACTCTTCATAGATATTGTGTCCTGTCAACCTGTATGGGGCGATCGCTACTGTCGGTATGTATCGCGATTAGACGACTTTCTAAGAGCGGATAGCACAGCTCAATCAGTTAGCAAGGGTGCCTAAAATCTGCATATAGGCCTATTCGTCTATGTTCTACTCCAGATGTAGGGTATGAGCGAGATACGAGCCGCTGTCTGTCTGCGTAAGCGTGGCGTTTGAGATGCGAGTTCATGTATAAGAAAATTGTAAGCGTTCCGTGAAGATTCTGTGAAATGCGATAAAGGATGTGTGAGATACACATGAAAATTGTGAGAAATCTAAGCGTTTTCCCGTAAAACACCTTGCAACGAAAAGTGGGGGGTGATAGTTTCAAGACAGAATTTTTGCTGCAAATTAGCAGCAGTGTGTGTGTTTCTTGGTTGGGCTAAACGGCATATTTGGAGCAGGTATTTTTTAACGTATTTAGTGAACATTGTGTTGCGTGAATTTGGGCGAGTCTGAGGACGTCAATCCTCGTTTTGAGGTGCATCAGATACCTGTAGAAAACTACTCTCTTGTTAAGTAAAATTATTGCTTTCATATTAGGGTCTACCTGGGCAACGAGCAGTGAACACTTGAGTGGCTAATTTTTTCTTAAAGAGCCTATGAACCGATAGAGGATGCTGTTGCGCTCCTCTGTATTTGATTGTTTGGCTCTTGATACAGTCACGCGATCGCACGATGATTTCCGACTGCTTCCCCCAACGCGAGGAATTCCAAAAAAATGACAAATCTTACGGACAAAATAACTGGATCCGAATCTTCTCGGTCGTTTGTGATTGATGCCCCCATTCCAGTTATTGCTCCTTCCCCGCCCCGCTGGCGGCGCTTTGCTATCGGTGGCTCCTGCTTAGCATTAGCGCTAGGCGCGGCGTTAGCCGGATTTTCGTCTATTTACTATCGGCTGACCCACCTCACGGTAGGCTCTGCAATCGTCAATGGTCGTATGGTCCGTGTGCAAGCGCCCATTGATGGGGTGCTGCAAGACTTCTATGGACGTTCGGGTGTGCCTGTGCAAGCTGGGCAGGTGCTGGCAACCCTGGAGCCGCTCCCTCAAGCTAACGATGATTCTCAGCAACTGGCGGGGCTACAGAAAGCCGTAGACGTCACGGCACTGGATTTAGAGCTGGCGGAACAGATGCTGGTGTTATTGACCGAGCAAGAGGGTGAGTTGCAACGTCAGGATGAGCAGCTACAAGCCACAACGGTGGCGATCGCCGGGGATGAGCTCCGGCGCTATCAGGCGTTGTTGGATGAAGCGATGACCCGCGAAACCTCGACGCGGGCAGAGTATGAGCGTTACCAGATGCTTTTTCAGGAAGGCGCGGTGTCTGAGCAGCAACGCGATCAATTCAATGCGGAATGGCAAGCGGCGCAGGCGTTGGTGGAATCGGCTAGGGCAGAGCTGAGCACGGCTCGCACGACGCTGGGTGCAACGCAGAATCGCGTACCTGTCCAGTCGTCGGTGGATGATGTGCAGGAGCGCCAGCAAACCTTGCAGCAGCGGATCCAATCCCAGGTGACGCGAGTTGAGCAGTTGAGGGTCGAGTTAGCGGCAAATGAGGCAGAGCGCGATCGCTTTCAGTCGCTATACGGTGATGAGGCTATGGTTCAAGTCATCGCACCGTTCACCGGCGTTATCTACACCACGGGTCATGAAGCAGGCGAGCAAGTGAGTCGTCCGGCCACCCTGTTAACCGTGGTCGATTGCCGTGACTTATGGGTCGAAACACTGGTCAGGTTGGATCAAGCCAACCGCATTGATGCCGATATGCCGGTGCGGGTCACCCTAGCCGGAGGGGCACAAACCCTGACGGGGGAAGTGGCGGTGGTCGAAGCCATGAGCATGGGAGCGTTGACGGAGGCGCGAACCGATGCGCTACTGCCCTCGGTGCCTCCCAATTTGGTCGGAGAACCCATTGCCCGTGTGCGGGTAAACATTCCCCCCATGGAGCACCAATCGCAAGCCCATCAGTTGTGTGGTTTAGGGCAGAGTGCTGAACTCACCTTCGGTATGCAGGGCTGGTAGTTGTCTGAAGCGATCTGAAGTCGTTGTCTGAAACAATGACGTGTCAGTTCCTCGCATACAAGCAACAAGACGACTCAAGCTTTGTCAACCGTTTGCTGAATCCTCTGCATCAAACCTTCTGCATCAATAGACATCAACCGGCATCAGCAACCGTGATGCATTGACCAAAGTCGTGTGTTGACGCCAACTTTGGTTGCGCTGAAAAGGCGCTGTCCGTTTCGAGAACCCAGGCCATGATCACTCAAGCATTTGAAAATCGGCACTTAGGACTTAAAGGACTCATATCATGCCACAGAGTCACGCTCCATCTCGTCCCTCTCCTCTGACTACAACCCTGAATTACCTGTTCTATACGCTGCTCTCGGCGTGCGGGTTGGTGGGGTTGTTTGTCCTCCAAAATCCAGGTCACCTATCCTTCTGGGAATCGTTTAGTTTATTGGGTCTAGGCGCGTTAGGAATCTGGCGCTGGGCCTGGTTCTTTTATCGGTTTGTGCGATCGCGCGTCTACAGTTGGTTCATCTTTCCCCGGTGGCGGAAGCGAGCGGATGCCGTTCCGGTGGAAGCCTTGCCCCACATGTGCTTTCTGGTACCGACGTACAAGGAAAAGCCCTGGATTACGCGCCGCGTGTTTCAGGCGATCGCCCAGGAAGCGAAGACCCTGGCACAGCCGATTACCGTGCTGGCAAACAGTAGCAGCGATGAAGAGAACGAAGCCATTCGCGCCATCCTGGAAGAAGCGGATCCGGGGCTGCAAACCATGCAGCTCATTCTCATGACGCAGAAGGATGGTAAACGCAAAGCAATGGCCGATGCTCTGCGAGAACTGGCGCGGTTGGGGTTGCCCAAAGATAGCATCATTGCGCTAATGGATGGAGACTCGGAGCTGCTTCCTGGTACTTTGCGCCAATGCCTGCCCTTCTTTCGGTTATTCCCCAAAATGGGTGCATTGACGACGGATGAGATTCCGATTGTGCAAGGCTCCGACCTGTTCTCGGAGTGGTTCCATCTGCGATTTGCCCAGCGCCATATTCAAATGTGTTCGGATGCGGTTTCCCACAAAGTCATGTGTCTGACGGGGCGCTTCTCGTTGTTTCGTGCCGAAGCGGCGTTGGATCCGAGCTTTGCCCATCAGCTTGAGCATGATGCCCTGCATGATTGGTTGTGGGGGCGGTTCAAGTTCCTTTCCGGGGATGATAAAAGTACTTGGTTTTGGCTCCTCAGTCGGGGCTATGACATGCTGTATGTGCCCGATGCCATTGTGTACTCCATTGAAACGATTTCGGGGTCGGTGGTCGATCGCGCCTATAGCAATATGCGGCGCTGGTATGGCAACATGCTGCGCAACAATGGCCGGGCGATCGCCCTTGGTCCTAAAGTGGCAGGATGGTTTACCTGGTATAGCTTGATCGATCAGCGCATCAGCTTTTGGACTTGTTTGGTTACCCCCGGCTTCTTACTCCTCTCGCTGTTGCAAGGGCGCTGGCTGGCCGCCGGTCTCATTCTCTGCTGGATTGCTTTCAGTCGTGCCCTGATGCTGGGCTTAGTATTTTTGGGACGGCAGTCGATTGTAAAGCCGATTCACTTCCCCTTGCTGCTTCTGTCTCAATGGTCGTCCTCGCTGGTGAAGATTTGGACGCAGATGAACCTGGCGCAGCAGTCCTGGGCTAATCGCGGGAACCAGAGTATTGATGCGGCCGGAACCGGATTTCGTCGGGTTGCGAAGCGCAGTACGTCGTATCTATTGTTGGGAGCCCAAGGCTTTTGCTTTGCGATCCTTTTGTCCTGGTTGGCAGGTTTTCTCAACCCGGCTTGGGACATTGCGGGGTTACGCTTGAGTCATCAAGCCGCTACAAATCAAGTGGTGGTGGAACATATTGATGTGATGGAGCATGGTATCTGGCCCAATGATGATCTGGATGATGCGGCTCCCTTGATGGCGTTGATTCAACGGTATCCATCTGACGAATACTTGGATATACAACTTCCGATTGGTCAGCTCGATCTCTTCCATCCGTTGGAGATTGACCGGAGCCACATTACGTTGAGCGGCCAGGGGGTTGGGCGCACGATTCTGAATGTGCACTTTGAGGCCGATGCAAGCGCGGCTCTGACAGCCGGTTCGCCCGAGGTCGCTGAAACGGCGGCTGTAATGGTCGTGGCACCCCAGCACTCGAATATTGCGAGCCTGCCGCAGACAGAGTCAGGTTCCATGGCCTCTGATCTGACATCCGAGCTGTTGCCAGATTCGGTTCCGGCTACATTGCAGAACGTTCACTTGCAGGACTTTACGATTCGCTATGGTGAGGCTATCACTGATAGAGGAGTGGGGGCGATCGCCACGGCCATCATCATGCAGCGGGTCGAGGATGGATCCCTGAGCCGCATCCGGATTGAGCCGGAGCACGATCATCCCCTTATCCTGGATCAAACACAGGATATTCGCGTCGAACATACGACGTTGCCGAAGCTTACCCAGGTGTCATCACAGAGCGCGCACTAAGTCGAAGGCCATCACTACTAAGCCGAGGAGAAATAGGATGCGACAATCGGTTGTGCGGTGTCGGCGGCATCTGGGATTGGGATTACTGCTGCTTGGAACTCTGGGATGTGGCTTTGAACCGCTTTCTGCTGAACCAGAGATCGCTGTTGAGTCAGAAGTCATTGTTGAACCCGGAGTTATTGCTGAGTCAGAGGTCATTGTTGAACCCGAAGTAATTGTTGAGTCAGGAACGACTGCTGTATCCGGGGAGGCGATCGTGGGGACGCCAACAACTCAGTCCGAAGCGCTACTCTGGAGCGGTGATTGGTCTGCTTCAGATTGGCAAGACGATTGGCAGATCCGTTCAGACGGATCCTGGGGGTTTGAGAACCTAGAAGTCGTTGTGGAACCAGAGACTGCATCAGCGGATCCAACCCCTTTCCTACGCGTCCACTATCCCGCTGGCTCGGCCACTCCTTCTGTGGCTCGGACTCACAATGTGGCACGGGGCGGCGCGCAATACTACGCCGACCTCAACTTGCCATCCTACGAGCGACTGCGACTGCGCTATCAGGTGCGCTTTTCCAATAACTTTGACTTTGTCCGGGGGGGAAAGCTGCCGGGGTTATTTGGTGGTAATGGGGCCAGTGGTGGCAATATTCCCAATGGCACAGATGGGTTTTCGGCTCGGTTGATGTGGCGCGAGGACGGCAATGGGGAAGTGTATGCTTACTTACCCACCAGCGAAAACTTTGGCACATCAATTGGTCGCGGAAATTGGCAGTTTCGCCCCGGAGAATGGATGACGGTTGAGCAAGAAGTCATTTTGAATCAGCCGGGAATAGCTGATGGTCGCATCCGCCTGTGGATTGATGATGCCTTGGTTGTGGATGCGTCGGGTCTCGTTTTTCGCACCGTCGATACCCTACGGATTGATGGCATCTTCTTCTCCACCTTTTTTGGTGGAAATGACTTATCCTGGGCGACCCCACAGGATGTGTATGTCGACTTTGCCGATTTTACAATCCATGCGTCCGAAGCAGGGGCTCTACACAACTAGCTCTTTCTCGGCCTGTCGGGCCTTGATACTGTCGAGCTTTGCGGTGGGAATGGATGCGATTAGCTGGCGAGTGTACTCTTCTTGGGGATGGTTGTAAACCGCATCGGCAGGCCCCATTTCTTCGATGTGGCCGCTGTTCATCACCATGATGCGATCGCTCACAAACTTGACCACACTCAGGTCATGGGAGATAAAGATGTAGGTTAACCCAAAGTCCTTCTGCAAGTCTTTGAGGAGGTTTAACACCTGTGCCTGCACAGAGACATCCAACGCCGAAACAGACTCATCGCAGATGATGAAGCTGGGTTCGCAGGCGAGGGCACGGGCAATGCAGATGCGCTGCCGCTGCCCGCCAGAAAACTCATGGGGCATTCGGTTGAGGGCGCTGGCATCCAGCCCTACCCGGTTGAGCAAGTCGATCGCGCGATCGCGGCGGGCACTTTCTGTTGCATACAGGTTGTGAATTACCATCGGTTCCATCAGCGCTGCCCCGATGGTTTGCCGTCCATTGAGTGACCCATAGGGGTTTTGGAAGATGATCTGCATGCGGCGGCGCAGCTTACGCATGGCCTGATCATCGAGTTCCATAACCGATTGCCCATCGAAGAGGATTGAGCCAGAGGTCGGCTCAATCAGGCGCAACAGGCAACGGCTGAGGGTGGATTTGCCACAGCCCGATTCGCCCACCAGCCCCAGAGTTTCCCCCGGATACACCTTAAAGGACACATCATCGACGGCATTTAGCACCGAAGCTTTGGCAAAAAAGCCCCGCCGCACCGGGAACGACTTGGTTAGATTCCGTACGGTGAGAAGGGGGGCTTGCTGCTGTAGCGAATCGTAATGGGCTTGGGTGTCGGCGGGGCTGACTTGCTCTAGCAGAGCGCGTTCTTCTTCAGAACTATGAATCTTCGATTGAATCTCTAGTTCGCCATTGGCATTAGTGGTGACGGTCATAAAGTCAGAGACCGTGGGCAATCGCTTGAGCCGTTGGTCGGGACGTGGGCGGCAGTTGAGTAACCCCTGCGTGTAGGGGTGCTGGGGGTTGGAAAACAGGTCGTAAGCTGGAGCGGTCTCGACGGCAGCGCCACGGTACATCACTACGACGCGGTCGGCGATCTCGGCGACGACGCCCATGTCGTGGGTGATGAAAATAACGGACATATTCCGGCGTTGCTGGAGATCGCGCAACAGTTCCAAAATTGTTGCCTGGATCGTCACATCCAGCGCTGTCGTTGGTTCATCGGCAATCAGTACGGCGGGGTTACCTGCCAGAGCCATGGCAATCATGACCCGCTGCTGTTGCCCTCCCGAAAGTTGGTGGGGAAAGCGGTTGATGATGCGCTCAGGGTCAGGCAGTTTCACTTCGCGGAAGAGGGCGATCGCCCGTTCCTTGGCCTCCTCTCGGTTGACTTGCTGGTGTAAACGAATTGCCTCTGTAACTTGGTTGCCGCAGGTATAGACCGGGTTTAGTGAACTCAAGGGCTCTTGGAAGATCATCGAAATGATGCCGCCCCGGTAGCTCCGCCGTTCCTCATTGTTGAGGTTCAGTAAATTGATCGGAGCTGCATCCGGTTGGTTGGGGTTACGGAACCAGATTTCCCCGGTCTGTATGGCTTTGGTCGGCAGGAGGCCAATCACGCCTAGGGAGGTCACCGATTTTCCAGAACCCGATTCGCCGACGATTGCCAGCGTTTCGCCCGGCTTCAACACAAAGGAAACTTGCTTTACAGCCTTTACCGTTTCGGCTTTGCTCCGAAACTCAACAGAAAACTGGCGCACATCTAAAACAGGCAATGGAGCAGATGAATTCACAATTCTTAAAACCCTTGAAGTTATAACGGTGATTAGCAGGAGTAATTGTTGGT
>JBCBSL010000035.1:0-23233 GCA_039819145.1 Cyanobacteria bacterium J06638_22 | reverse complement strand
CTTCCTCGTAGCCTTCGGGAAGGTGCTCCAAGATGACGTTTCGCACCGCTGCGATCGCTTCTTGGCGTTCTTCGGAAAGCTCGGCTAAGTATTCATCGACTGTAGAGGCATCTGAGCGCATCTTCTTGTCTCCTCCATTTAGCCAATCGTACCGCTGAAGTTATATCAAATTCGGTTAAATAGCCGTAAAACCCAAATATTGTTTGTGGCCACTGCTTTGCAACGGCCACAAACAATATTTGGGTTCTTTAACCGGATTTGATACTACCTGGCTTTCAAGAATTTTTCAGGTCGAAGGGTTTTTATTCAAGTCTTTCTGGTAGGATACGAGCTGAAAACCAGAAAAAATAAAATAAGCGCATGGCTTTGCCAATGCGCTTAGTATCCCTAACCCTTTCGGTGCAACGTACCCGTTTATCCTTGAGCCATACAACAACACAAATCAACTCAAGAACGAAGTTGCTCTAGAACTGAAGCCGCAATCTGCTAGAGAAAACAATGGAACAAGCATTATTCCTTCGTTGCTCTTCAGACTTGCTAGATGTGTTGTGCTGTATCTCGAGATACATACTAGCACCGCACTATTTCTGCTATTGATTCCCGCTAGAATTAGAAAGTGTCCAAGGCATCGGGCTTTTACTTGCTTAGCCACCATGGGTTTGGTGAAAATACTTGTCAAGTGGTTCAGAAATTTTTCATATTCTTGTTATGAGTGTTCATATTCGTTTTTTGCCCGATGATGTAGTTGTGGCGGCAGAAGTTGGCGAACCTTTGCTACAGGTTGCGGCAAGAGCAGGTATCTCCATCCCTACCGGTTGCTTGATGGGATCCTGCCATGCGTGTGAGGTGGAATTAGAAGATGGTACAGCCATTTGCTCATGCATTACCTCCGTTCCGGCAGGACAGCCTGAACTTACCATCAATCTTTTTGTGGATCCGTCCTGGTAATTGCAGGTAGAGGCGATTTCGCATAACAAATTTACGGTTTGATCGTGCGTTTGCTTCGCTAAGAGTCCCGTAATGGGGGACTTTTTTTCTCAGATATCGTCTCTTGTTTCAGAAATCGTCTGACTCCTTTGGATTTAATCAAACCCAAACCTTATCTTTTGGAGGCGTTCAAAATGGCCTTCAAAAAATAAAAACCTGTTTCTTTAAATCCATGATCCTCAGGGTATGAAGGCATGGAACTCAATCAAGATAATTATGTTCGTTGTAAAGAACGCGATCGCTCGGCTGTCGAAGAACGCGTAGCGATCGCTCTGGGCAGTAACTTGGGCGACTCGGCCAGCCTGTTGCAGATGGCACTCACGGCGTTGAACCGAGAGGATGGCATTACGCTGGCACACGTGTCCCCGCTTTACCAGACGGCGCCTGTAGGGCCGCCTCAGCCTGATTATTTAAATATCTGCGCCATCCTGCACACTACCCTGTCTCCCTATGAGCTGTTGAATTGCCTATTGCAGGTAGAGCAGCGCTTTGGGCGTGTCCGGCGAGAGCGCTGGGGCCCCCGCTCGTTAGACCTCGATCTGTTGCTCTACGGCGATCGCATTATTGATCAGCCCGATTTGCAGGTTCCCCATCCTCGGATGCGCGATCGCGCATTTGTGTTGGTTCCTCTCGCTGACATCGCTAGCGATTGGGTTGAGCCAATCACCCAGCAAACGGTAGCCAGCCTCCTCCGGCGCATTGATCCGGTCGGCGTGAGGCCGATGTTCAAACCAATATTCAGGCCGAGCTAAACAGGGATGCTATGGCCTTGAGCCTTAAGGATAGAACCCAATCATTGGTTAAAAGATTCGCACTGCGGGTCTTTTAACCAATGATTGGGTTCCATTTCAGGGCGTAGTGCTAAGTCGGCAGGTGCAATTAAACCTAAGACCCTAAAAACCTGTGCCGCCCGCAGCGCGGGCGGCGCAGGTTTTTAGGGTCTGGTTTTTCATCATGCCGAGCTACTTATAACAAGGCGCACATCTTTACTCATCCGATGTGTCGGGGGTGGTGCCACCTGTGAAGTCGGGAGCCGGACGAAATTCTTCGGTTTGTGGAGTGTTGGATGAGTCTTCCAAATCCGGTGCTGGAGGGGCTTCAAACTCCAGATCGCTACCGGGTAAGGGGGTGAGGGTAGTATCCGGATCAAGGGGGTCAAAGTCAGGCGAAAAGATCGAGGCATCATCGGTGGCTTCGGCTTCAGGCAAGGTGGCCAGGGCGACGCGATCGCCCCCCACCGAGCGCAGGGTATCAAGCACCTGCACAACGTCGTTGTAGCTAGCCAGCCGCGAGGCATAGAGCACCATAATCCCGTTGGGTTGAGCCGCACGAAACTCAATCAAGCGCTCTCGCAATTCCGTATCGCTCACGGGTTCCTTTTCGACATAAACCAACCCGACTGGATCCACACTCACCAGCAGCATTTCGCTCATCTGCGTGACGCCAGTGCTGGCTTGCGGCAAATCCACATTGATGCCAGACTGCCGCGTCAGTGTCACTGCGGCCAGCATAAAAAACGTCAGGATGCAAAAGACAACATCAATGAGCGGCAACAACTCAATACGAGCATCCGATTTCTGTAAGGAATAGTTAACCTTCATAGGGGCAACTCATGATTTCAAAGGAGATTTGAGACCGTGATGCTGGGTAACTGAGAGCATCGTAATGAATCCAGCATTCCGAGAATATCGTCTAATCCAGATGAAGTCTGACACTCAAGAGGTTTCTTAGGTTGAAGATTCTGGTGTGAGTGAGGGATCGCTGGATGCGTCCGGCGAGGATGGAGCGGTTCCATCAGGGGTGGATGCTTCCAAGGAGGTGGTGCTGCCATTAGCGTCGTTGTGGCGCTGCGCCCATCGTTGACGATAGAGCAACTCCAGTTCGTTTCCTGATTTCTGAAATAGCTTGGCTTGTCCTGCGACCAAACCTTGAAACACTCGGAAAAAGACCAGGCTGATGAGCGCCACAATCAAACCCGTTGCGGTGGAATAAAGGGCTTCGGCAATCCCAAAGCTCACTTCGCCTGTGGCGCTGGTGCCAATATCACCGAGCTGGATCGAACCCAGGGAGCTGATCAACCCCAGTACGGTTCCCAATAAGCCTAAAAGCGGCGCAATGGCGATCGTCGCTTCCAAGATTTTGTCACCCCGCTGCATGGCGGCCAGTTCTTCATCGGCGGCGGATTCCAGTGCCAGCTTGAGCACCTCGGGTTCGGGGTCATGTAAATCTAGGGCTGAGTTCAAAAACCGTCCAATAGGTTGATCGGTCGATCGCTTAGCGATTTCTGCCGCTGCCTGCCACTCGCGACGGGATGCTTCTAGCACCCGCCCCGCAATTTCTCGCTCACGGGTCAAAATCCGCCACCAGAACCAAATCCGCTCAATGATGACGGATAGCGACAGAAACGAAAGTATGAGTAGGGGGATCATGACCAATCCGCCCCGAGCAAATGCATTTGCAATGTTCACCGCACGTTTCCTCCCAACTTACCCCTCGCAAACTTTAGCGCAATCAATGCCAAAGATGAATATTCTGCCCGATTTCTCCAGGAAGCAATGCAAAGCTAGCCACTTAGGGTTTGAGCTTCCACAAACTCTAGCAAGTTTTTGGAGTGATTAAAGGCTTATTAGATCAGGAGCAGCAATATAGCGCCTATGGATATCTATCCAGCAACCCCTAGAGCTCATCCGAACTATCAGGCATCACAATTCTAATTCTCCTTCCAGGTTGACGAAGGTAGCCTACGGTTTCTATAGTGCTACGCGCTTGGGTAAAACCTAATCACGTTTTGAACGCCTGAGGCGCAGGACTTTCAAAACATCTCGACCCTAATCTCAATAGGCAAGACGATACGAGCAAGACGTGCCGTCGAAGCGGTAACCGTTGGAATGGTGGCGTTTGAAACGGTGACGTTGGACGGGATGCAAAAAGGCTGGTTGCGAAATACGGTATGCAGCAAATGGGTGAAGCATAATGCCAGAGTCTGGTTATGTCTCAATTTGGTGATGTCTCAATGAAGAGGAGTTTGAGAATGACCGAAAGCCCATATGTAAGAAGTCTTGCAGGAAAAAATGATACAGAAAACAGCGACCCGCTGCACAGTCAGTGTGCGGGATTAGAGAGGAGTTGACTGGCTAGCAAGCCATCGCAATTTCACGAATCAACGGCAGATGGGTACGGATGTATTGACTAATCGCATCTGTCTCGACATGGTCGAGGGCTTGTTCGGTGCGCAATTCCCGAACTAACCACCGCTCCAGCGTATGGTCATCCATATTGAGCAGGAAGCTGGACTGGCTATCTTCGACAATTGACCAAAATCGGTGCATCGTCAGAGGAGTCATGGTTACCTCTTTTAAGGTTTTCTTTATATTTACCATGGGTTTAGCATACTGGCTATGTCGAAAGCATGGCTTCCCTCACACATAACACCTCACATGTTTTACCATTCGCTTAACAATGCAACATGTTCCGTGATTTATCGCAGTTGGGGGCAATTAATGAGGAGGGGGTGCTTGCGATCGCATCACGAACCGTTAAGTCTCACGTGTCCCCATCCTGCCATTGGGCATTTCAGCGCGATCGCCTTTTCCCTCAAGACGCCCGCCCTATTTTCGGGTTCCGTGCTTGTAGCATTCCGTAACTTGCAAGCAACAAAAGCGGATGCACCAGCACCCGCTTTTGCCATTTCATTCGAGTCAGCTGTGAATGGCGATCGCCACCCAGCCTTCGTAGCGAATTAGATGTCGAGATCGACCAGGTTGAGTTTTGGTCCTTCGGTTTCGATAAACTCCCGGCGGGGAGCGACGCGATCGCCCATCAACACGGTGAAGATGCGATCGGCTTCGGCGGCATCTTCAATTTCGACCCGCTTGAGGGTGCGGGATTCGGGGTTCATCGTGGTATCCCACAACTGCTGGGGCATCATTTCACCCAGTCCCTTAAAGCGCTGGATTTCGACCTTGGCATTTTCAGGGAAGGTCGCGATGCGTTGATCCCGCTCGCGATCGCTGTAGCAGTAGTAGTGGCTGCGTCCCCGTTCCAGCTTGTAGAGCGGCGGACAGGCAATGTAAACATAGCCCTGATCCACCATCTCGCGCTGGTAGCGGTAGAAGAAGGTGAGCAACAGGGTACGGATATGCGCCCCATCCACATCCGCATCCGTCATGATGATAATGCGGTGGTAGCGGAGCTGGGACGTGTCGAATTCTTCCCCCTTGATGCCTAAGCCCAGAGCAGTGATCAGGGCTTGAATCTCTGTGTTCTTGTAGATCTTGGCATCGTCGGTCTTCTCGATGTTGAGGATCTTGCCGCGCAGAGGGAGGATAGCTTGGAATTGGCGATCGCGCCCTTGCTTCGCTGACCCCCCTGCCGAATCCCCTTCCACGATGAAGATTTCAGACTCACTGGGGTCGCGGGAGCTACAATCCGCCAGTTTGCCGGGTAGCGTCGATGATTCCAGCACGGACTTACGGCGAACCAGTTCCCGGGCTTTCCGAGCCGCTTCTGCTGCTTTGAAGGCTTCGACCGCCTTCTCGATAATGGCATCGATAACATTGGGACGGAAATTGAGGTACTCCGTTAGCGTTTCGCCCACGATGGTGTCGACAATGCCGCGCACCTCAGTGTTACCTAGTTTGGTTTTGGTTTGTCCCTCAAATTCGGGATCGGGCACCTTCACCGATACCACCCCAGTCAAGCCTTCGCGCACGTTTTCTCCGGCCAAGTTGGGGTCGTTGTCTTTAAGTTTATTGCGCTTACGGGCGAGGGAATTCATCGTTCGTGTCAGCACGGTCTTCAGTCCTTCCAGGTGGGTGCCACCATCCACGGTACGGATGTTGTTGGCAAAGCCCAGCAGGTTGTCGCTATAGGCATCCACACACCATTGCAGCGCCACCTCGACCTGCACGTTGTTGCGCTCACCCTGGACATAGATGATCTCATCATGCAGGGCTTGCTTTTCTTTGTTGACATAGGCGACATATTCGCGAATGCCCCCTTCATATAAGTAGGTTTCGACGCGCGGTGCGGCCAGCTTCATCTGCTCCAGCCGATTGTCGGTGAAGGTGATGCGAACACCGCCGTTTAGAAAGGCCAGCTCGCGTAAGCGTCCGGATAGGGTGGAGTAGTCAAACTCAATCCCATTGGTGAAAATGTCTGTATCGGGCATGAAGGTAACGGCGGTTCCTGTGCGATCGCCCTCAGCCGGTTCGATCTTCATTTCACCCTGGGTGGCACCCCGCTGAAAGCGCAAGGTATGCAATTGCTGCTCACGCCATACCTGCACTTCTACCCATTCCGAGAGAGCATTGACGACGGAAATACCGACGCCATGGAGTCCGCCGGAAACCTTGTAGCCGCCATCGCCAAATTTGCCACCGGCATGAAGCACCGTCATCACGGTTTCTACGGCCGATTTCCCCGTTTTGGGGTGGATGCCGGTCGGAATCCCGCGCCCATCATCTACAACCGTGACCGAACCACTGGCATTTAAGGTAACGTCGATATTGCGGCAATATCCGGCAAGGGCTTCGTCTACCGAGTTGTCCACCACTTCGTAAACCAGATGGTGTAGTCCCCGTGGTCCGGTGCTACCGATATACATGCCTGGACGTTTGCGAACCGCTTCCAGACCTTCTAGTACCCGAATCTGACCCGCATCATAACCCGTTGTCATAGAGTCTCTCCGAATAAGCGCTTGAAGCCCTCTGATGTCTCAAAACACAAAAACATCCCAAAATTATATCACGTCATCCTTGCGCGGCGTTTTAGAAGCATCTGGATTGAGATTTTTGAGGGGGGTGCAGGGATAAGTTATTTGCTAAGAAAAAGAAAGGCGATCGCCCCAATGAGAGGAACCGTGATTTTTGTCCTCACACCCGCTACCCTGTACACCGACTCGTCTAAACAGGAGAATTGCACCTCTGATGGTGTATTCACAGGACTTCTGCGGTAAGTTGGCTGGGGTAGAGGCAACTAAGCATACAGGAACGGAAAGCTAATTCCATTCAGATGCTCAGGACTAAAGGAATGGTAGAAGGAATCCGATAAAGTGGATAAGGCATTTTGGGAATTCTTATGTAGATTCTCAAATCCGAAGTCGATGGATTGGGTGTTTGCTTGTCTCGACGGTTACGTCTCGCTGTAAAAAGCGCTTGTTCGACTATCAGCTTTTTACAAAGCAATTTTGTCAGAGTCCTATTCATTCAGACATTTTCATTCAGACATTTCACCCAACTGTTCTTTTTCGAGCAATCCACTTTCTACAAGTTGCTTCTTGCAAACTGATTCTGTTCTTGCAAATTAATCCTTGCAAATCAATACTTCCGTACTAAGCCATTTTAGCAAATTTTCTTGCCCTGCGCTAATTGTAGTGTGTGGCCCAACGGCTAGCGGCAAATCTGGATTGGCGCTGGCGATCGCTCAACGCCTCCACTCCCCCATCCTCAGTGCCGACTCGCGACAAGTCTATCGCCACTTCGACATTGGTACGGCAAAGGCGACGCTTGCTGAGCAGCAGCAGGTTCCGCACTACCTTATCGATATTTGCGAACCGACAGAAACCTTAACGGTGGCGGATTTTCAGGATCAAGCCAATACGCTGATTCAGCAGTTTCAACGCCAGGAAAGAGTGCCGTTGCTGGTGGGCGGAACAGGTCTGTACATTAAATCTATCGTGCGGGGAATGCGAATCCCTCGGGTGCCACCCCAGCCTGAGCTGCGATCGCAACTCGCCCAATTAGGCCAAAAGCTTTGCTACGAGCTGTTGCATAGCGTTGATCCTGCTGCTATCCAAAAGATTCATCCCAACGACTCGGTGCGAACGCTGCGGGCATTGGAGGTGTTTTACGCCACTGGATTGCCTGTGTCGGCGCAGCAAGGGGAATCTCCACCGACTTACCCGATTTTGCATATCGGGCTGGACTGTCTTGAGCCAATGGAACCGGATTGCGACCCGCTAACGGAACGGATTCGGATTCGCACCCACCAAATGGTTAAGCAAGGATTTGTGGCTGAGGTGGAGGCATTGTGCGCCCAGTATGGAGAGGATTTGCCGCTGCTGAAGACGCTGGGATACCAGGAAATGCGCCAACACTTAGCCGGGGAGCTTTCCCTGGAAGAGGCGATCGCCCAGACGACTCTCCACACCCGACAGTTTGCCAAACGCCAGCGCACCTGGTTTCGCGCTGATCCCACCATTGAGTGGTTTGATGCCAACCATCCCGATTTGTTGGAACAAGTCTGGCAACGAATTCAGATATTTCTAGAAAATATCGGTTCAAAGGCCTAAGTATTTTTCCATTAAACCAATGGCGGATTGGCGGATAAACCTTTGAGTTGTGGTGGTTGAACCGACTTCTAAACGAGCAGAATTTGCCTGTGCGAGGTAAATAAGGGGAGTCTACGCCGGTGGACTTCATTTGTGTAGAAGCAGTTTCAATCGTTGACTTTGATCATTGATTCGTCCATCGGAATCCAATCATTTTTGGAAGGAAATCTTGGTTGCTCCAATGATTGAATTTGCTTTGGACAAATCTTGCCAAAGATCAAGGGTGAGTTGAGGGAGCAGACTGCTCGTGCAAAAAACTCGTGTTGGATTTGAACCATTTCTTTTCAAGGCATTCAACAAGAGCAGCAATTCTCATTTTGGAAAATTTGCCGTTCGCCCTGAGCCTGTCGAAGGGTGAATAGGCTTCGACAAGCTCAGCCTGAGCGGCATTTTATAAACTAACAAAGCCATACTGAGAATTGCTGCAACAATAGTCCATCCATTGACAATTTTGAGAGAATAGGTGGAGAATAGAACGGGTGTATTTTCGAACGCTTGTACCAAGATGCAAGAGTAGCGAAGAAAGTTCATCTGCAAAAATAGTGACTTACAAAGAACCCATAAAACACAGATTTATAAGCGAGATGGGCAAGAACGATTTTGTAAAAAGAAGATTTGATCGGAGAAGGATTAGTTGGAGTTTGGTTAGGAAAGTTAAGTATTCGTCACGACAAGACTATTTGAATGCGTCGCTGAATGATTCGTTTTTGCCCCATACTTGCTTGTCAGTTTGAATGCAGAAAGATTTCAATTTGATTAGGGATTGACCGAGTGAAATACCGGAGATTTGATGGACTCAGTGGCACTTGATAAAGCGATTGGCACCGTCATCCAAGGCTCGCTTGCCCAGGGTTTGGAGGTGCGGTTGCATCCCGATGTGTGGGTCGAAGATATGCGCGTCGGCAAGTTTTTGGTGGTGCAGGGACGGCGATCGCGCTTCTTTTGCATGTTGACGGATGTGGCGCTGGGTACAGCGAATCCTCGGATTCTGGCCAATCCCCCTGCCCCCAGCAATGCCTTTTTGCAGGAAGTATTGGCGGGCAGCGGTACCTACGGCACGGTCAACCTGTCGCCGATGCTGATGTTTACGCCGACGCAAACCCAGGAAGCTCCAGCAAAACGGAACGGGACATCGAAGAAACGCTCGAATTTGGCTTCGTTTGAGGCCAATACCAATGCGGTCGAGTTGCTCCCGGTGAAGACGATTCCCAACCACTTCAGCCAGGTGTATGATGCGGGCGATCGCGACTTTCGGTCGGTGTTTGGGTGGGAAGATGATCCCCATCGCCGCAACTTTGCGATCGGTATGCCGATCGACATGGATGTGCCCATCTGCCTAGATCTAGATCGATTTGTGGAGCGCAGCAATGGCATTTTCGGTAAATCTGGGACGGGGAAGTCGTTTCTGACGCGGCTCTTGCTATCGGGCATCATTCGGCGGCGGGCGGCGGTGAATCTGATTTTCGATATGCACTCGGAGTATGGCTGGGAAGCCACCAGTGAGGGCAGCCGCACCAGCGTCTCGATGGTTAAGGGCTTGCGGCAACTGTTTCCTGGGCAAGTGCAAATCTACACCCTCGACCCCGAATCGACCCGCCGCCGTGGCGTGCGCGATGCCCAAGAGCTATTCATCAGCTTTGACCAGATTGATGTAGAAGACCTGATGCTGGTGCGGGGTGAGTTGAATCTGTCGGAAGCCAGCCTGGAAAATGCCATCATCCTGCGCAACGAGTTTGGCCGCAGCTGGATTAATCGGTTGCTGACCATGACCAACGAGGAAATCCAGGAATTTTGTGAGGTGAAGATGGGCAGTAAGTCCTCGATTATGGCGCTGCAACGCAAGCTGACGCGCCTGGAGGATTTGAAGTATCTGCGGCAGACCTGCCCAAAAAACTATGTGGGGCAGATCCTGGAATCGTTGGAAGCTGGAAAGCATGTGGTGGTAGAGTTTGGCTCCCAGTCCAACATGCTCTCGTACATGCTGGCGACGAATGTGATCGCTCGCCGTATCCATGCTAGCTATGTACGGAAGGCGGAGACGTTTCTGCAAACAAAGAATGTGAGCGATCGCCCCCACCAGCTCGTGATCACTATCGAAGAGGCTCACCGTTTCCTCGACCCGGCTACTGTCCGCCAAACTATCTTTGGCACGATCGCCCGCGAAATGCGCAAGTACTTTGTCACGCTGCTGGTGGTGGATCAGCGTCCGTCGGGTATTGACAATGAAGTGATGTCCCAGGTAGGGACGCGCATCACCGCTCTGCTCAACGATGAAAAGGATATTGACGCCATTTTCACGGGGGTGTCGGGGGGGCAGGCATTGCGATCGGTGTTGGCAAAGCTCGACTCGAAGCAACAAGCGCTAGTGTTGGGGCATGCGGTTCCCATGCCCGTTGTCGTGCGCACCCGCCCCTACGACGAGACTTTCTACGCCGAAATCGGTGACCCCGATTGGGAATCGCTTCCTGATGAAGCTGTGCTAGCTGCCGCTCAAAGCGCTCGTGCAGATCTGGGGTTTTAGTTACCCGAAGATCTGCGACTTCTAGTGAGGAACTCCAAAGGAGGTAAGGTTCTTTACAAAGAAGTCGCAGATCTGCTCACGGCTTCACACTAACTACTGACCCATATTGCGCTTGAGTTGGTCCAATTCCTCGTCGGTTTCCCACTTGCGGAAGGCTTGCTCCAGGGGGTCGGCGCTTTTGGGTGTGGAGTAGCCCTGGTTCCAGCCCGTGGTTTGCCACTGCTGCTCGGCGGCATTATTGGCGGCATTGGCGGATTGAGCCGTGCGTTGAGCAAAAGCTTGTGCCACCTGTGCCTTGACCTCTTTGCGCTTGAGCTGAATTTGTTGTTGTAATTCGTGGGTTTGCTGGATGCGCTGCTTCACCATTTCCAATTGCCCCCAGAGCTGATTACCCTGGCGCAGCAATGCGGCCTCGCGCTCCTCAGCGGGCTTGGCCAAATCCATCCGATTAGCATTCTTGGCTTTTTCGACCCGTTCGTGCCAGCGCTGCACGTCCTGAGCCGTTTCTAGCACTTCATTCTCCAGGCGCTTTTCCTTTACACGCAGGTCGGCCAGCAAGCGAATCACCTCGTCTTCCTGGTCGCGCAGCTTGTCTTCGAGCGCCTGCATTTCTAGATGGGGATTATTTTTTAGAAATTCGTCCAGCCGATCTTCGAGGAACTTGTTGACGTCATCAAACACGCTCATGGCTGCTTCCCACCTGGCTTTGCTTTAGAATCGCTGACCCACGTAGACCGATCGCACCTCGCCGTTGCGGCGAATCACGGCTTCCTGATTGCTAACCGAAACCAGCGTCCAGCCGCTTGAGCCGATCGTTTCGCCGAGCTCCAATCGCTGTGCTGTGCCATTGATTTCAAACAGAGCCGCCGAGCGATCGCCCAACTCTAACAAGCCTACCAAGACATGGGTGTTGGTGGCAGCAATGTTGGGGACTCCGGCGTCGGTCGAGGGAGCGGCTGGAGTCGCCGGGGTCGGCTGTACCGGGGTTGTGGTGATGGTGGGAGAAGGCGCAGCGGCTACACCACTCGTCGCGGGCGATGTTGTGCCACTCACGGTGGGAGTGGGGGGAAGCTGATACACCGGAACGTAAGGCTGACCCAAATTGGTCATCCCAGGAGCGGCGGTGGCTCCGGCAGGGACGCCGACCTCTGGCAAATCCAAACGGCTAGCCAGCGCCGCGGTTTCATTGGCAATCTCAGCTTGTTCATCGACCACTTCGAGCGATCGCTGCAAATAGTTCATGAACTCGCGATCGGCTGGAGCTGCCGATTCTGATTCGACAGGAACCGTCGCGACCTCAGCGGGCGACTCGCCTCGTAGGGTTTGTGCGAGGAGCCAAAATCCCCCTGTAATCAACACTGAAATGCTGGCCAGGGTCAGCAGCAGCGTATCAAAGGACTTGTTGGTGACTTTTTTAGATGGATCCGGCGGTGCTGGGTCGCCCTCCTTCATGGGGGCGAGTTCGCCACCTTCAGAGGCGATCGCCGCTAGATCCTCCATATCCCCATCAACCGAAAGCGCCTCAGCGAGCAGGGGCTTGTCCAATTCGCTGGTTGCGCTGGCGTCGGTCGCCTCGTCTGAGGTGCGGGCGCTGAGCAACGAAGGCATCAGGCTACTTGCCAGGGACGCTAGCGGATTCGGAGCCGGAGGTTTCGCGTTACGAGGGAGGCTGGCACCATCGCTGAGAAGCTGCTCCACATCTTCAAACACATCGTCGATGACCATTGTGGCCGAGGCATCAATGGTCGCCTCATCGCACCAGCGAGCCATGTCATCCACTTCGGTGCTTTCTGTGATGCCAGACACGGGAGAGCTGGTCGTTTCTTCCAACGGCGGTTCAATGACCGCTTGGGGTGCCTCGTCTGGAGACGGGTTGAGTTTGCTGACCTCGTGAGACATAGCTGCTACCAACGAATATGCAGAGGATGTTGCCGAAGCTTGGGCGAAACGGTGAACCTTGCCCAAAGATCACGTTTGTAATCAAAAATCTGCAGCCCAAGTCCATAACTAAATCTGTGGTTTCATCCACAGAACCTGTGGTCTACATCCACAGGAGTCAAAGTGACCCAATTGACCAAATTATGGCGTTTGTTCTCCAGATTTGCCACTCATGTTAGATGCAATGTTCGGTTTTGTGACACTAATCCTGGATGTCTGGTTCAAAATCATGGGCATGGCTAGTGATTGGGCGATCGCCCGTTGCTGACCTCTGTTGCAAAACATGTCGTAAAACAGTTGGGTCAACAGCAAAATAGTTTGGTCAACGCTGGCGTGATGCCTAACCCCTGGATCCCTTTTGGCGATCGCGACCTTCAGGGAATCTAGACAGGATCGATGCATTTTGTTGGTGATGGGGTCGCGTTGCGGCCACACCATCAACGCATTTCCTTAGGGTGATGCAGGTTTTGTGTAAGGGCTGCCGGACAATGTTCCTGGCGAATGGGTGGGAATCAGGAGATTAAGACAGTTTTTAACGGAAAAAATTTGGTAGGTTTTAAGCTTCATTGTTCTTTGACTCACGACTGAAGACTCACAGCAAGGCATCAGGGGGAGGCATGAATTCATTTCGGGGACGGGATTTTCTGCGGATGACCGATTTCAACCGCGAGGAAGTGTTGGCGCTGCTAAATCTGGCGGCGGAGTTGAAGTCGGGTAAAACAACCCTACGGTGTGAAAAGGTGTTGGGGTTGTTGTTCAAAAAAGCATCGACCCGAACGCGGGTGAGCTTCTCGGTGGCGATGTACCAGATGGGTGGCCAGGTGATTGACCTAAACACCAACCTGACCCAGGTGAGTCGGGGCGAACCCGCTGTCGACACGGCGCGGGTGCTCGATCGCTACCTGGATGTACTGGCCATTCGTACCTACGATCAGCAGGAAGTCGAAACCTTTGCCGATGCCGCCAAAATTCCAGTAATCAACGCCCTGACAGATTTGGAGCATCCCTGCCAGATATTAGCGGATCTGCTGACGGTGCAAGAGGAATTTGGCGCTCTGGAGGGCGCTACGCTGACCTATGTCGGTGATGGAAATAATGTGGCGCACTCGCTTTTGCTGGGCTGTGCTTTGGTGGGAATGCATGTGCGCGTGGCCTCTCCGGAAGGGTACCGTCCTGATCCCGGCATCGTGGCGCAGGCGCAGGCGATCGCGGGCGATCGCACCCAAGTCCTTGTGACGGAGGATCCGGTGCTAGCGGCCAAAGATTCCCAGGTACTCTACACCGATGTGTGGGCCAGCATGGGGCAAGAATCCGAAGCCGAGAACCGGATGCCCCTGTTCCAGCCTTATCAAATCAACGATCAATTGCTGGATGTGGCGGATGATAAGGCGATCGTCCTCCATTGCCTGCCAGCCCACCGGGAAGAAGAAATCACGGAAGCGGTGTTGGAGGGGAGTCAGTCCCGCATTTGGGATGAAGCCGAAAATCGCCTCCATGCCCAAAAAGCTTTGCTCGCTCTACTTTTAGGCGTTAGCTAGGCGGCAAATCCATGGGGGGATGCTGTCCACAACACTTCCGCACTTCCGGTGCCACTCGCTACACTGGGTAAGGTTTGGTTGGAATGGGTGCGATCGCCCATCCACTCCCCACCATTCGGTTTCGCTTAAGACGAAGCTTATCCACTCACTTACCTTCCCCCGACGGACAGGTTCCCCTGATGGACAGGAAAGATGTCACCGCTCTCCTTACGGTCGCTGCATTTTTAGTGGCGATCGCCATGACCGTTGGCGTGGTACGCATGGCAAGTGCTGCCAAGCTCAATCGGGTGAACCAACTGCTGACTTCCCGCGAATGCACCCGTTGCGACCTGGAAGCGGTGCGCTTGAATAATGCAGATTTGCAGGATGTAAACCTGGAAGATGCTGAAATGAGCAGCAGCCAGTTGCAAGATGCCCAGCTTCGCAACGCCAACCTAGCTCGGATTCGCCTTAACCAGGCCATCTTGATCGACGCTGACCTGCGCAAGACCTTGATGGTGGATGCCATGATGTCGCGGACGCAGCTGAATCGAGCCGATTTGAGACGAGCCGATCTGCGCTTGGCCTATTTAGGGGATGCCATTCTGCGGCGGGCCAATCTGGAGGGTGCCCATCTCACCGATGCAGTCATGACCCGGGCTGATTTAGCGCAGGCGAATCTTTACAATGCCGTTTTGCTGGGGGCAAATCTGGCCGAGGCTAACCTCAGTCGAGCCAATCTGGAGGGGGCGGATCTGCGGCGCACCTATTTAGGAGATGCCAGTTTGCGAGAAGCTCGTCTGGTCAATGCCATGCTGCAGCGGGCGAGTGTTTCCCGCTCGAACGTGCACCATGCTGACCTGTATCGTGCGGATTTGAGCGAAGCAGACTTCACCGTGGCCGACCTGACCTATGCCAATCTCACCGAAGCGACCCTCATTCGGGTTAATTTCACCCGTGCGGATATGCGCTGGGCCAACCTCACCCGTGCCAATCTGGAGGAGGCCGCCCTGCGACGAGCCGACTTGCGCTATAGCAACCTCACCGGGGCAAACTTGCAGGGGGCAAATCTGAGAGATGCGCAGTTAGACGGGGCGATTCTCTGCAATACCACAATGGCCGATGGCACGGTAGAACGTCGCGATTGCTTGCTTTAGGATGCTGACTTTGGGGCTGTTCGACTGGGTGCCTGATGGTCTCGATGCCATTGAGTGTCTGCGGGGAGAAAAATAATTCAGTACACTGACGAAAAGCCAGGGATGTTGGATTGGAGTCAGATTCCATGCACCCCTGAGAGAGCTGCAAACAACCCGTAGAGTTCCGCATTCTTCCGTTCCCTCTTCCACCGCCGTCTTCCACCAAACTTACCCTTGGCGATCGCATCGGAGCGGGGAAGAGACGTCGATTTGTTTTAGAATTTGACGGTTTGTATCCAGTGATTCTTTCTGGGTGTGCCATTGGGGGGGATATGCACCTGTTTCAAACCGTGGCGGGGCTTCGCACGTATTTGGCAACCTGCCGCGCTAGCCAAACCATCGATTGCCAAATTGGCCTCGTGCCCACCATGGGGGCGCTGCATTCGGGGCACCTTAGCTTAGTTGAGCGGGCACGGGGCGAAAACACCTGGGTCGTGGTCAGCATTTTTGTGAATCCACTGCAATTTGGTGAAAACGAGGATCTCGACAACTACCCGCGATCGCTGGAAAGCGACCTGGCGCAATGCGAGGCGGTGGGGGTAGATGCTGTTTTTCTGCCCAGCGTCGCAGAGCTATATGGCACAGAGGATCTCTCAGATAAATCCGACCTGTTTCAGGTGATACCGCCGCCCGAGATGATGGCACGGCTGTGCGGAGCCTACCGTCCAGGGCACTTTGAGGGTGTGGCGACGGTCGTCAGCAAACTATTCCACATCGTCCAGCCCGATCGCGCCTACTTTGGGCAGAAGGATGCGCAGCAACTAGCCATTCTGCAGCGTATGGCCGAGGATTTGCTGCTGCCCGTCGAAGTGGTGGGTTGTCCCACGGTGCGGGAGGTGGATGGGTTAGCGCTGAGTTCCCGAAACCGCTATCTGTCAGCCGAGGAGCGGGCGATCGCCCCACTGCTCTACAGCGGCCTGCAAGCTGCCAAAGCACGATTCCAGCAGGGGGAAAGGTTGCGAGAGCCGCTGCTCGAAGCGGTGAACCTGACCCTGAAAAAGGAACCCCGTATCGAAGCCCAGTACATTGACCTGGTTCATCCTGCCACGATGAAACCGCTAGACACGGTTGAGACTGAGGGATTGCTGGCGATCGCCGCTTACCTTGGCAAAGCCCGCCTGATCGACAACCTGCTGCTCAAAACCCGCCGACCCATCATTGCCATCGATGGCCCTGCGGGGTCGGGCAAAACGACCGTGACCCCGAAAGTAGCGGAAATCCTGGGCTTGCTCTATCTCGACACGGGAGCCATGTACCGAGCCGTCACCTGGCTGGCACTGGAGAAAGCTATCCCGATTGAGGATGAGGCGGCGATCGCCGAGCTGGTGTGCCAATGCACCATCCGCCTGGAGAAGCCCAAAGCCCTGTCTGGTAACGCCCCTACCCTACGAGTTTGGATTAATGAACAGGATGTTACAACGGTCATTCGCTCGCCCAACGTTACGGCTAATGTGTCGGCGATCGCCGCCCAAAAAGCCGTCCGCATGACCCTGGTTGAGCCGCAACGCGCCTATGGCCGCAACGGGGGCGTGGTCATGGATGGCCGCGATATTGGCACCTATGTTTTCCCGGATGCTGAACTGAAGATTTTCCTCACTGCTTCGGTGCAGGAACGTGCCCGTCGTCGGCAAATCGAACTGAAGGAAAAGGGACAGGGAGATTTTTCCCTGGAGCAACTGGAAGCCGACATTTACGCGCGCGACCAAAAAGACAGCAGTCGGGCGATCGCCCCCCTCCGTCAAGCCTCTGATGCTATTGAAATCAACACCGACCACCTCGCCATCGACGCTGTAATTGACCATATCGTCGCCCTCTACCGTGAGAAAATCGGGACGTTACCAACCATCAACAACGCTCAACCCAACCGCTATGAAACTACTGAGTGACTGGGGTTTTAGCCGAGAAAGTTTGAAAACGGGAGCCCGGGGCGAATTTTTGGTTGCGCTCCAGGGGCTTTTGTTTCTGGCCGTTGTATTGCTGCCTATCTATCGTGTGCCTGGAACAAGGCTAACTCCGCCCTGGCTGTATGGTGCCTGGGGGGTTGGCGGTGCGATTGGTTTGTTTGCCCTGGTGCTCATGGGCAAGGGCTTGGTGGATCTGGGGCAAAGCCTGACGCCTTTGCCCTACCCCCGTGAAGATGGCGTTCTGGTGCAATCTGGTGTCTACGCCATCGTCCGCCATCCCATCTACAGCGGCGTGATTTTGGCGACCCTGGGCTATGCGATCGCCCAACAAAGCCTCTCCCACCTGGCTTTCGCTGGCCTCTTTTTGCTCTTTTTCAATGCCAAGTCCGCCCGCGAGGAGGTATGGCTCACCGAAAAATATCCCGACTATTCTCAATATCAGCAACGGGTTAAAAAGCTGCTTCCCTGGGTGTTCTAAACCATTTCTGGTTACGCGCAGTCGGGGCCAGTGGATATACGTCTTTAGGGATTTTATAGCGCTATGCGCATGAGTTAAGTATGGTTGTGTGTGGGCGCGGCGCGCCCACACACAACCATTTCTGTGCTTGATGCGGTTGCATACCGCTATATTTTCTGGCTAATCCCCTAGCGAAATCACCGAATGTACGGATCCACCAGGGGACGGTCAGAAAGAGGAGGAAGAAGTGGCACGGGGAACGATCGCTTCTGAACCGACTCCTCTATGCTTTGGGTTTGAACGGCTGACGGGAAAGGCGTTTGCATTCGTGCAGGCATTTCCTCTACAGATATCTCTTTTATAGATACCTTGTCGGTCTTTTCTGGCTGAAAGTCTCAGCACAGATTTTCAGCCTATTGCGTATCGTTTTTGGTAGTAAAGGGATAGGAACAGAAATTTATGTTGGTTGCGATCGCCTGCGGCATAGCTGCATTTATCCTCGCGAGTCTGGTGGAATATTGGGTTCATCGCATTATGCACTGGTATCCCAACAGCTTTGGTAAGCGCCATCTTGACCATCACCGCCGCAACGAAGGGCAGGGAGTTGTCTGGGAATTTCTGGATTACATCAAAGGCACGGTCGTCTTGCTCATTCCGATGTTCTTTGTGTCTATCGAAGCGGGTTTGGGTTGGACGGCTGGAGCGCTGGGCTTTGCCATTTTTTCGGCCTATGCTCACCAACTGAGCCACGAAAATCCCACCAAGCTGTTCTGGCTGCCCATGCCCGTTCACTACGTCCATCACAAATTTGGACAATGGGAGCATAACTTTGGCATGGCGCTGGATTGGTGGGATCGCGTGTTTGGAACCTACAAGCCAACGGAATGGCTCTCGGAAAAGGAAACGAGCCAGCCAGAACGGGGACGCCTGGAGCTTCGCTGGTGGTAAATCGGGGGATACGCAACGCCCCTGCCCAGACGGGTGGAACTCGTCTGGGCGATCGCTTTCCCGTTATGAGGATGCATCGCCGAGTCCTAAAACTGTTAACTGGACTCTGCCAGTGCCTTGCCGGGGGGTATCTACTCTACCGTCTGAAAAGTATCGTCGGTATTAACTTGTCCTCCAATTACCACGCCGTTGAAATCTTTTGGCACCCGCGTGAAGTGTTGCAGGATTTGGCAAAAAGCTGGTTTGTTTAGCCGGATCTTCGGGTTTGCTGGACTGACGTCAACCTTGGGTTATCTTGGGTAAATTCGTTGATTTTGATAGTTGCGATGCGGCCATCGGATCAACGAAATACGTAAGTCCTCGTTCATTTAAATCGACCTTTACTGTAGGTTTCACCTGACATCGTCTAAATGGGCTACTTCGGGGTGAGCAATTTAGGGGGTTTCACCAGCTTTCTGGAAAGCCCAGACGGATATTATGATTGTCAGAAATGCAGCGGACAGTTGAGCAGTAGTGTTCCTTTTTGTTAAGTTTTATTTAACAAAGCGCTTGGGAGAATCGTTTTTGTTCTGAATCTGCCTTTTGCTTTTCTATTTTTTCTAACGCATCTACCACCCTCACATGATCGAATGGTCTGCCATTTTAGGTGGCAGCCCTACGCTTAGGTATTTGTTTCGACGCTGTCCGACTTGGCAGCTTGTTAGAGACATTGGCCTGAGCTATCGATATCCAGTATCTTTCAACGTATAAATCGGGGTTCTGTTATGTCAGGCGATCGCAAGACCAGCTCGCAACCGTCTTCCATTGACCAAGCCAAGGCGAAATCCCTTCGCCAAAATCCGTTTACCAGCCGTCGCGATCCAGAAACAGGGGAATGGCAGGTATTTTTCTATTCGGCGCAGCAGCCCTCCGGCATGTCCTTGCGCTCGATTCGTAATCGACGAGATGCGATCGGATAGAAACGGCTGAAAATGCTCCAGACCCCGGATATTCTCTGAGATCTTTGCAACTGCTAGAAATTCAGAGAATATCCGGGGTCTGGTTATTGAGTAGATTGAGCATTATGAGGCAATTGGTTTCAATACGGCTCCCTCAAACGGGACACGCTTCACGACCGTGTCAAATTGTCCGTCAGGATGCAGGGTGAGCAGGCGATAGCCGGGCAACGTTTCGTCGAGGCTAAAGGTTTCGCTCCGGGGCTTAAACTGCACGCAGGCCGATGGCGCACCCAAGTAGCGTACTCCCTTGCGCTCCCCCTCAAATTTCTGGTGAATATGCCCAAACACCACGAGTTTGACTTGAGGATGGCGATCTAGGACGGCAAAAAATTCCTCTGCATTCAACAGCCCGATATCATCCATCCAGGTCGAGTTAATGAGACAGGGGGGATGATGCAGCGTCACCAGCGCCGGAAGGATTGAATGGGCTGCGAGTTGTTCGTCGAGAAAAGCCAGCTCGGTTTCAGCTAATCGTCCGGCAACTTGGCCGGGAACCACCGAATCGAGCAAGACAAGGTTCCAATGCTGCTGCTGGAGCGATCGCCCCGTCCTAAATTGCCCACCTTGCAAAATCGGAGTCATCACAGGGATGATGTCATGATTGCCGGGAATCGCATAGGCCGGAATGCCTAATGCATTGATGGCATCCCTCAAGCGATGATATGACTTCGTCGATTCATCCTGGGATAAATCGCCCGTTAGGAGCACGAGATCTGGGCGACGGGGCAAGGTTGAAATTCGTTCGATGATCGTTTGGAAGGACTTGACCGTCTGCATCCCTGCCATCATGGCCTCTTCATCGGCAAAGAGATGGGTGTCGGTCAATTGGAGAACCAAAAAAGAGGACGAGGATTCCACGGATTGAGCCATAGCTGAATGGGGGAGCTGAATGAAGAAATAGACAAAATCTCCTTTCAGCCTAATGGATGTTACGTCAAATCCGGTTGAAGACCCCAAATCTTGTTGGCCTGCTGCAACGCAGCGGACACCAACAAGATTTGGGTTTTATGGCCATTTAACCGGGCTTGATGGTAGGCCTCGAGAGGTGCGATCGCCCACACGCCCACTCATTGGTTTGCGATTCAGATCGGGTATAGCCTTACGTATTGGGATTACGATAAGTCATTTTTTGAAAGCCGCGCGACGCGTGGCTTTCAAAAAATGATTGGGTTCTACCTGAGCGCGTAGCGCTATATCAGACCCCTAGACTAATGCGCCATCCCCGCAGGCTTCCGGTGTGGGTGGGGGCGTGGTCAGTGAGGCGCAACTGCCAGGTGCCCCGGGGCGATCGCCCCAACACATTGCGCAGGAGGGGGGTTGTCCGGAGGGTATAGGTAAATTGCAGGCGAGTCGCCCGTCCCAACGTGCGGCTCTGGAGCAAAATGGCCTCACCGGATGGCGGTTGTAATTGAATGTCAAGATCGCCGAGATAGTCATGCTCGACATCGACGGTGATGCGAATGTCGCGTAGGGTGCGGTTTTCCTGGACGCGAATCAGGCTACCGGTGCCCCGTAGGTTGAAATCAGGGATTTGCACGCTGGCACTGTTCTGCACTGTCTTCCACTCATTGGGAATCAGGGGTGTAGGGAGGCGATCGCGGGCGGCTTTGACGGCACGCGCCGCATTCACCTTGCCATAGCCAAACCAGCGAGAGTGCCCCTTGGCATTGTAGAAGCCGTAGCTAAAGTTCAGTTGTGGGTCGACCGAAGAGTCCACCAGCTTATCGGTGGTGTCTTGCAGAATTTGGCGTACTTCTTGGGCTGTTAGAAATGGATTGATGGAGAGAATTAAGCCGGCTACCCCCGCGACAACGGGACAGGCGCTAGAGGTGCCCCCAAAGGTGCTGGTGAGGTCGCCCCCCTCATAGCCACTGCGGCCAGTGCGATCGCTTGTGACAACTCCCAGCCCCGGCAGCGCCGTTTGAATCCGAGGCCCCGTGAAGACATATCCTGCCTGTGGTAACCACACCCCCGGAGGGGCATTGTTGCTGGGGGCGGCAATGGAAATGGCATCGCCCCAATTGCTGTAGGCCGCCTTTTTGCCCAGGCTCGTTGTGGCGGCTACGGCCATCACATCTGGATGAACGGCAAAGCCATTGAGCCAGTTCGTATTTCCCCGCAGGGCATTGTTATTCCAGCCCCGCTCGTTGATCGTGCCGTTTACAGGACGGTTGGCATTGCCCGCCGCAAAGAGGATCACACAGCCTTTGCCATCTCGACCCTGCCGAGCGGCACGGGTAATGGCCGCCCGTTGCCGCAAGGAGAGGGAAAAGTAGGTGGCACTGGCTCCCCAGCTACAGGAAATGACCCAAGCCCCTTGCTGAATTGCCCAATCAAATAGATCTTCAATGGAGCGATCGTCCAAAAAGCCCGTGGTGCGGATGGGCAGAAAACTGCATCCGGGGGCAACCCCAACGGCTCCGGTATTGTTTTCTTCGGCGATCGCCACACCCGCGCAGGAGGTCCCGTGGTTTTCATGGGCTTCTTCAGGCAGGGGTAGGCGATCGCGCCCCTTCAAATCCTGGGGGGCTACAATTTTGCCGACGCCTTGGAAATCGGAATGGCTCAGGTCAAACGCATCATCGGTCACCGCAATCACCACGGAGCGCTCCCCCCGAGTGATATCCCATGCCGCCTCAACTGAGATGTGGGAATTGGTTGAAACCTGAGCCCCGCCACGATTTTGCAAATGCCATTGGCGGTTATAGTTTGGTTCCTGCGGACGATACAGCTTTTCGGAATAGGTAATGACATTGGGCTCGGCCACCAACACTTCGGGCATCCGCATCAGGTGATTGGCAATCCTGATTGGATTTTCGGTGGCTCGACGGGTTACCTGAAAGACATAGGTCTGGGGAATTTCGCGAATCGGCTTAATACCTTCTAAGCCGATGGTGGCGGCGATCGCTCGAATCCGCTCCATGGCCACCGTCGGAGCAAACTGTAGGGTGATTTCATCGGTGAGGTACAGCACCGTGTCGGGGTTGCCTTCCACTTGATAGACATGGCTGGCAAAGGCAATGGCGTCGGAGTCGCGCGCGGCTCGCATCGCTGTATCAAGGTTCCCTGGCGATACGCGCACTTCTACCAACTCCCATCCAGGGATAGACATCACCGATTCTGGATTGAGCGCGGCGGCGGTGGCATCAGTTGACACCCCTTCCATTGGGCTGAAGGTGAAGCGATCCTGCAGCTTCAGGAGCGCTAATTCTTCTCCGCCCCGTTGCAAGATTAGCCCTTCCTGGCCTGCCTGCACCCCTGGCGACAACTCCGAGGAGGAGGGGTCAAATGCACCGGTCATGGTTGTTTCCCCTTAATCCGTAATGACAATCCATCATGACAGTCTGCTGAGACGATTCTATAGCGCTGGGCACGTCAGTTAAGGACCATGGATTGAATAAAAAACCATATTTTTCTGAAGAAGCGCGGCTACGCCG
>JBCBSL010000034.1:0-23287 GCA_039819145.1 Cyanobacteria bacterium J06638_22 | reverse complement strand
GCAGGGCACGGGAGTTGTTGAAGCTCGCATATTGGAAGATCAGACGACCGAAGTAGCCGTGGGCTGCAACGATGTTGTAAGTCTCTTCTTCCAATATGCGAGCTTCAACAACTCCCGTGCCCTGCACTTCTTCTTGGGTGCATGGCCTGTGATTGGTATCTGGTTCACGGCATTGGGCATCAGCACAATGGCGTTCAACCTGAATGGGTTCAACTTCAACCAGTCCATTTTGGATAGCCAAGGTCGTGTTGTTGGCACTTGGGCAGACATTCTGAACCGTGCGAACCTGGGTATGGAAGTGATGCACGAGCGTAACGCTCACAACTTCCCCTTGGATTTGGCGTCTGCTGGTGAAGCGACTCCTGTTGCATTGACAGCTCCTGCTATCAATGGCTAATTAGCTAGCTCGTAAACGGACTATGCTGAACTGAAAAAGGGGCGATCGCAAGCAACTGCGATCGCCCCTTTTCACGTGCAAAAAATGATTGGGTTCTACCTGAGCGCGTAGCGCTATAGCTATTCATTGCTGAGTAGATGCAGAATTGATTGACCTGCTGCTTTAAACTTCTTGTTGTTCCTGTGACGGGAGGTCTTCGATGAGGGCTTCATACAATGCCAGCTCCATAGCATCCATATCTTGTGGATCCTCTTGCTTCTCACGCATTTGCGAAAAGATGCGATATTGCTTGAGATGGGTCAGCTTCTGGGCGGTTTGACTTGAATGGGAGATACCTCTCATGTTGACCAGATTGAATTCAACATTTTCGGCATAAATAGTCATCGTAATATCAAAGACTTCAAAGAAGTGAATGACCCATTTGCACTCAGATTCAGAGAAATCCTGATAATAGGTGACAAGGTTCGCGATCCGAGCTTCTAGGTGCGTGCGTGCATATCGACAAATGAGAACAAGCTTGAGGAGCAGCACCACAAGAACCAAGGGATTCCCATAGGACATGATTTGAATGAAGAGAGGAGATGGTTCTTGATGATCTTCGGTGGTGAGGTACTCGATGATGCGATTACAGGTGCGGAGGAGTAGGGCATCGTCGATCAGTTTGTCGTTGTAAGCCTCATACAAATGCTCGAAGCGCTCATTGAGACTTTTCTCCAAGGCTTGATGCGTATCTGGATCATTGATCGAGAACAGTAAGTAGCGCAGAAGGCTCTTCTTAAAGCGCTTATAGTTAATATCTTTTGTTTGTTGTAGGAAGATGTGGGCAAGGTTAGCGTAGCTAAACCGTCCCTTGCGAGCCACGATCATCTTGATGAGGTGCAAGACATTGTCGCCCAAGGTTGTTGGATTGCGGATACTCGGATGGACAACAGTCTTCTGAGAATGCGCCGTGTAAAGGGCAAGGTTAAACTTAAACTGCTCCCGCAATTGTTTTGACAGAAGACGTGCTGCATGGCGCTGCTCGGCTGGATTTTCCAGGTTAATGTATTGAGGAACCAGCAAGTAAGATGTGTAGCGCTCAGACCAATGGGTCAGCTTTTGCTCGGTATATCGTCGAGTAAAGAGTTTGAGTTCTTGAAAGTCGCTGCTGGTGATGAAGTTTTGGAGCCATTGCCGCAAGCGCCGCATGGTTGGCGACATGGATGGCTTCCAGATAATTGGATCGTCAAACAGCTCAATGAGCTTTTGGATATGTACTAGGTTCCTGCGAATATCCCAGTTGTTGACCAGAATATAGCAGCTTCGTTTGATGGTGTTTCTAAACTCGGCTTCTTTATTCGCAAAAACGATTTCGTAAAGAGATGGCAGGGTATGCGAGCTAATCGTATTAACGTGATGGATGAATAAGTGCCTAAACTCTTTGAGAACATCTTCAGCGGACCACTCTTTAACAATTTCTAACAGATAGTTGTAGATGGTCTGCTGCGCTTTTGGAATATCGCGGTGAAAGCCTTTATCTTTTGCCCTGGCACGGGAAAGATGCGCCTCTTCTAACCGATTTAAAGCCATTATGTTCCTTTAACCTAGTACGGAAATTGTCAGAATTATGCATCTTTGCAGTCATTACATAGCCCCAAATTGGGAAAGAAAAACGCCACTTCACATCGAACTCACGCGCTAAACCTTAGACAAAATTGAACTCTACCAACGGATACCATACTTGTCATACTCAGTAACGGAAGGGAGAGCTTCATAAAAACACAACGTAATCGAGAGAATATCTCAACATTTTTCAGGATTTATCTATCGGAAGGTAAGAAGTGCATCCCAATGGATAAATCACAAACAATGATGGATCTTCCCCGTGGGCGTTGTTCTGTCGTCTGAAAGCAAGGGTTTTTCTCTGAAACAAAGAGGGCGATTGGCAACCATTAGCAATTTCCTAATTTCTTAAACATTGGCCAGATTAGAATCTAAGGAAAATCTACCTCATAACCGAACGACGTCTAGTGACCAAGCCTGGATACGGGAGCCCAAATCAACCAATACTAAAAATATGGGTCTTGCAAGTCTCGCGGTTATTAACATCAACCACAGTACTTTGGATTCCGTAATTTACCTGAACAAGCCGTAAAGTTTAGCATTATAGGCAAACTTTGCCGTGGATCCAATTGGTAATTGGAGGTAGCAGCGTTGTGTCTGCAACAGATGAGGATAGTCAAACGACCCTGACGCTTGAGATTATACAAAGGGCTCTGCCATATCTGCGCGATTGCTGTGCCTAGGTTTGGTCTAGGTTGATCGATGCATCAATGGATTTGCAATAGGCAAGCGCAAAACCTGAACGCCGTCAGAGTTGTGCACGTTGGCAAAACTGCATCCCTCCTGTTGGATAGCCGAGTACCTAAAGACTAGCCGGGTGCCTAAAGACCAATGGCAAACCCGAGGAAGCAGAACCTGTCCGTCCTCGAAAGCACGAGGACTCAATGTCCCAATGCTGTTTGGCTGAAGACATTTAACTCAACCTGACACGCTCAAACTCATTGATTCCTCCTGACTGAAGAAAGCGTTTGAATTCAAACTTATCGATTTAGCACATTGATTCAGACTAACGACAATCTTTCACAACGGATTCAATCCTTATGACTCAGACTTTTCTGGCTCAAATCGTTGGAGGTCAGTTGCTCTCTGCAGATTGGTGGACTAGACGAAGTCGCGGACAGTAGTAGATACCCTGATGGCAGCGATGGTTCACTGGCTTAAGAAAACACGCAGATCCTTTCGGTGACTTCCTGGAAAGGATTTTCGGTAGATGATACAGGAGAGCGATAGGACTGTCGCTAATCAAACTGTTTAAGCTTTTATCATATCGCCTTGCTCAAGGGAGAGACAAGCTCCTTTGGGGAGAATTTAATAGGGTGATGTGTTTTTTGTTACATGATCTTGGATGCTGATAGGCCGTTGCGTGTTGCTTGGGGGGAAGCGATCGCCTGCAAAATCCTATTGGGTCGAGATTGTTGGGGAAGATAGACGCCGGCCCAACGGGCGAGAAGCCTATCAGCAAGCTGGAGCCAGGACTCGTGAACATTTGACGACTGCGATGGTTCGACGGGTGAGCTCGCTGAGCGATCGCCCCCGCCTCGGCACCCATCAGGAAAGGTGGCAATGCTGTTGTAGCACCCTGCGAGGATGCCAACCAGGGCAGCAGTAAGGGCAGAAGAGGATGCTGTTGCTGCACGAGCCAAAGCCTGAGCACCATCCGTTGGGCTCGTGAGGAAAACCAAGAGCGCGATGGCAAGGGATGTGGAGGTGTGGGGAATTGAGGGGAGTGTGGAGCAGGCGATCGCCAAACTCTGGCGCTGACTCAGAGCCGCATCCAACCAGCGCCAATGAGCTTCAGGGAACGCAACTGCGGCGTTGTTGGGGTGTAAAGCAGATAGAATCGGCTGGGTGAGTTGGGAGGTTTTCAGGGGGTCTCGAAATGCGATCGCCAGAATCTCTCGCAGAACCGTGGCGGGATAGATTGCTTCTAGCGGTATTCCCCATGCCTGGACAGTCTCTTGTAAACAGTCATGAAACCGAGCTGCATTGTCGTGGTAGTAGAGGGCTAGCGGTAGGGTAAGGAGCGCAATCTGGGTAGAGCGATCGCCCACACTCCCGGATGGCAGATCCCATAGGTGCCAAGGGATATCCCGAGTGTCATGGGTGATGAGATGTTGAGAGAGCGCGTTGGCGGTGCTCAATACCCGTTCCACACCCCCAAAATTTCCCGCGCCTTCCTCAATTGCTGCAATCTCAGGGTGGAAGCTTAGTCTTCCTTGCCGCCAATAAGCGCCTGCAACTGCTCCCAGCATTGCTCCCTGAAACCGCGCGCTCATCGAATACTGCATCATAAATCGGCAATCTGTGTGATGGCTGCACATCTGCAACCTTGCAGAATGATAACTGCACAATGAGTCTAATTCTATAGAGTGCAAGTTCCGGCTAAGTATAGGACAAAGAACCGAACCCCCGCTAAAGCCCTTAATTTTGTGTAGCGAGGGCAATGCCCTCGCTACACAAAATTAAGGGCTTTCCGGGTTTTGTCCTGGACTCAGAAGTTCTGAATAAGCCCAACAGCGCCTAGGGAGAATACATGCGGCGGAGTTCGGTGATTTGATCGGCGATCGCCAAAATGGACTCAGGCATGTCTGGGCCTGTCAGGACAATGTCGATATGGGGCGGGCGGGTTTGAAGTAAGTTGAGTACTTCGGCTTCGGCAATGAGCCCAAACTTGATGGCCAGACTCAACTCATCTAGAACGATTAGCCGATACGTACCATCGCGGATAACGCTACGGGTATGGGTCCACAAGTCCTGGAGGGCATTACGTTCCGTATCATCCAGCTCGGGCGTGTCGACATAGCGGGGGAGGTCGCAGCGCAGCCAATCAAGCATTTGCCCCAAACGCACAGGGCGATCGCTTCCCTGCCGAATACCACCTTTAAGAAACTGTACGACCAGCACTCGATTCCCCTGTCCCGCGTAATGCAAAGCTTGGGAAATAACATCAGTAAAAAAGCTCCGATGGGCACTTGTGAAGACCCGAATCAGCCCTTCAATCATGGGGGAAAACTGTGGCTCTGAGCTTGCAATGGACGTATCGAGTTGGGAAACCATAGCGTCAAAAGGGGAACGTATAGTACGGGAAGGACTCCCGTTCGGTAAGTTACTGCTACAACCTCATCCAGGGAGGAATAGCGCAAATCACACAACGGGCGGTGAGTAGAAGTAATACAGATGTTTTTTCTGATCCTGAGTCTCTATTATGCACTAACACATCTAGTGTGAACCAGGAAAGTTCTTCCCAATCAAAGCACTAAATACAAAGATCCGTCAATTAAGCTCTACCAACTGTCTTTGGTCTTGGGTTTAGCGGCAGGGTTGTTATGCAAAATCCATGCTAGATGAATGTTTGAAGCCTTGCAGCGACAGAGATTCAAACACTTATCTGTAGCGGTTCTCTAAAGGATAGATGATAAGTCTGCCTAGTCGGCAGAAACATCTTGGATGGCATAGAGCGCGGCGCCCAGCAACGCTACATCTGGGTTCAGCACGACATGAACGGGAATTTGCTTGAGCAATGGACTCACGCGCCCCTTCTGTGCAAACGCACGCATGAAGCGCCCGGTTTTCATTAACGGCAGATTTTTGGCGGCAATGCCCCCAGCGATGTAAAGGCCACCGTAGGGCAAGAGTTTGAGGGCAAGGTTACCGGCTTCAGCCCCATAGGCATCCACAAACAAATTCATTGCTTCCTCGCAGAGGGTATCATCCTCGGCGATCGCAGCCTTCGAGACAGCGGCAGATAGATCGATTTTCTTCGAGTCCTGCCCAATTTGCTGTTCCCATTGCCGATAGAGTTCGCCCATGGCCTCCGATTCGCGCTCTGGGCTGCGGCTGCGCAAAAACTGGTAAATAGCAGCAATGCCCATACCCGACACAACCCGCTCAGCGGAAACGCGATTGATGTTGTAGCGCTCGATTAAATAATGTTGCAACTGAAACTCTAGCTCGGATCGGGGCGCAAAGTCGGAGTGGCCACCCTCACTGGGATAGGAGTGGTAGCCGTCGGCATGGGGAATCAAAAAGCCCTGCCCGAGTCCGGTGCCTGCGCCGATGATGGCGATCGGTGCGTTGGGCATGGGCTCTCCGACCTGGAGAGTATGGATGTCTTCGAGGGTAAGGCCGAGAACGCCGTAACCGGTGGCAGCAAAATCATTGAGTAAGCTGACATGGGGAATAGCAAGGTCGTCGCTGAGGGTATCGGCGCGAAGGAACCAGCCAAGATTTGTCAACTCAGAGGTATTATCGACGACCGGGCCAGCAATCCCAAAGCAGGCGGCGTCTGGCGAAATTGCGGTACCCTGCTTCTCCTGTGCGATCGCCAGAAACTGATGCACAAGGGGGCATAAATCGGTGTATTCCCGGCTGGGGAAGGTTTGCTTCATCAATGGGATGGGCTTGGGCATGGCACCTGGTGCGGTGAAGGGGTGGTAATTCCCAGTTGTCGGTACATCAAACAGACTCAGAATGGTTTTTGTGCCGCCAATGTCCCCAGCCAGAAAAGTTGCCATAGTGCTTTACTCGTAATGAACGCAATCAGTGATGAACACAATGTCTAGTGTGATGCTGCCCTTCAGGTTGCAATAGGATTCAGTTTGTAATCGGAAGCCCAGCACAGCTGGTTGCTAGCCGCCCTACAAGAAAAGGGAAAACCGCCGTTTCCCAAGAACGTTTAGCGCTTGAGCTTGGGTTGGGGGTGATGATTACTGAATCATCCCGCAGGATTACTCGGTCACCAGTGCCAAGGACAACCTGCACGTTAACCCCGTTAGTTGGCTATAGCACTGCGATTACGAGTCAATCCTAGTATCCTCGGAGGATTTGTGTTTGTCAGGACTTACGCAATACTTGGCGTTGTCCTGAGCGAAATTATTGATGATGTGGTCGCGACGAACCATACCATCAACAAAACATGTCAGTCTCGTTATGATCGAGCGTCTGGCTCAAGATTCTTTTGTATAGTCGATGTATGGCAGAGCCATTGCAGAAAGTCTAGACTGTCAAAAGGATAGAGGCGATCGCTATACGAATTGACATCCCTCGATAATATTTCTTCCTGCCAGAGCAATACAAGTGATGGAGCGCTCTCAGGCCGTGTCTGAGTCTCGACCAACGTCATCAAAGGATGCCGCCGAATTTCTCCCGATTTGTCCCTGGGATGTGGGCGATCGCGTCCTCGAAGCTCAAGATCTGCTCACTGCTCACGGGTTTCCCCTTAAGCTTGATGGCGACTTTGGTTGGAAAACTGAAGCTGCTATCCGTGCGTTTCAGCGAGAGCAACACCTGCGGATCGATGGCATTATTGGCCAGGAAACTTGGGGGGCGCTCATCCGTGGTGTCCAACCGGGAAGCCGAGAGCTGCGATTGGGGCATTGTGGCAGCGATGTACACGAACTTCAGGGCTTGCTACAGGTGCACAATTTTGTGGTAGCTCGGACAGGACATTTTGATGACACCACCCAGCAATCTGTTGTCCAGTTTCAGGAGCAACATCATCTTCGCTCTCATGGGCGCGTTGATTCCGTCACCTGGACGCTTTTACGTGCTGGGCGCCCTCTTAACAAGCCTGTCGCAACGCGTCGAGGATGGCTTCCCAGCTTCAGTCGATGGTGGTAAGGAGCAGTGGCGCACAAGCTGACGCAATGCATTGCTGAAAAGCAGTATGAATCGAAACGCGGTTTCAATTTATACTGCACCTCTTTAATTTCCAGCATCAGCAATACTCGACACAGTATAAGGATGAGACTTTGTAGTGAGGGGTCAGCCTCGGGTGTAAGCCTTTGTGTCGTTCGCTGCTGCGTATCAGGACAAATCTCAGAAGGAGGAAAAACCTTTTATCTTTCTGGAATCTTACTGACAGACTGAGTAATGTAATAACAAGGGAATTCGGTAGGTCGAAGATCGACCACTCTAAGAATCGCTACACACACTCCCTAGTACAGCAGTAGAAAAATCGCTACACACATTCCCAAGCACAGCAGTAAGCGGAATACAACGCGACAAAAATTTTTGACATATCTTATCCAATCATGTCTTGAGCAGTAGGCTGAGAGCTTAGTCTACGCGGAACAGATATGGATATAAAACATCCATCCTTAAAGACAATTTGAAATGTCTTAGGAAATGTAAGACCTGTGTGCGCATCGCACATAGGAAAATCGCCTTTGGATTAAATTTGAAGCGTTTAAACTGGCTTTTAAGTGTTTATTTTTCTTGTCTTTTGTAGGGCTGAGGCTGGAATTTATTGTGCTTATATTTATTGTTTTCACAGGCAGTGTCTGTGATTTTTTGCATGAATAAATAAGTAAAAAATATGCAATAAAGTGGATTAAAAATAGCTTTAAAAATTCAATTTTTAATTTTCTGATTTCCGTAAATCGACAAAAGTTAGTTGTTGATTATGACAGATTCAATCTTGTTCAATTCTCAAAAGAGGACCCCCAATCATGGCTAATTATGATTTAGGAAGGCTTTCCAGTCGAGTTGTCAGCCGTAACAACTATAGTGTTACTCCGGGCGATCGCACCGATGTTTTTGAATTCGATATTGCCAATCGTCGTCAAATTGGTCTGCACCTTCATGGTATGAACGGTGATGCTGACATTCGTCTATTTCGTGACACAAATAGAAACGGTATTCTTGATAGTGGTGATCAACAGGTTGCTGTTTCTCGACTCGGTGGAACGCGTAATGACACGATTGATTACACCGCTAATCGTGGCACTTACTTTGCACGCGTTGAACGGTTCTCTGGCCCCACTCGCTTGCGCTACGATTTGGACTTAGCTGCAACTTATGATGTGGGTACATTAGGAGCCTCCCCTATCTCGCGAAATCGGTATACCGTGAGCGCGTCTGACCCTACCGATGTGTTTGAACTCGATATCACTGGAACCCGCACCATCAACCTCAGCCTCAATAAAATTAGTCGTGGGGATGATGTTGATCTGCGGTTGTATCGCGACAATGGCAACGGTGTCTTTGATGCAGGAGATTCACTGATTGCTAGCTCGAGCAGAGGCGGCAACCGGGATGATCTCATCAACTACCGTGCTTCTCGCGGGACTTACTTCGCTCAAGCCCGTCGCTGGAGCGGCACAGGCTCCGCTTCCTACGACTTGGATATGTCAGCGACCTTCAGCCGAGCGAGCAATCTGGTCGGTACTGAAGTGCAAGTAGGAAACCTGTCTAGAGATTTGACCCGCTTCGGTTCGGTCAGCTCTAGCGATACCAACGATACCTATGCCTTCTCGCTGGGTCTGTTTGAAGGGACAAACATTCGCTTGAGCGGCTTATCCCGTGATGCAGATATCCGCGTGATTCGCGATCGCAACAACAACGGCATCGTGGATTCAGGCGAAGTCGTTGGCAGCTCTACCCGTGGTGGCACCGCCGTCGACACCATCAACAACCTCAACCAGTCGGGCAACTATATCCTGCAGGTTTATCAGTACAGCGGGAATACCGGTTACCGAGTCACCTTTGACCACTACAACACACCCTTCGCCTAATCCTTGCGTTATCCCATTGCGATAACGTAAGACCCTGATTAGGATTTAGTCGAATTTATCCATCAACGTTCGGGAGATCGTCACGCTCTCGAACGTTCTTTGGCGTGATAGCGTTGACTCGAAAACTCCGCGAGATTTGGAGTGAGCCGCGCAGTGCTTTCAGGTTTGCGGCGACATCGGTTTGCACCCTGTCTAGACTGCTGGTGGTTTGGAGAATTTTGCGAAAAGCAACTTGACTAGATGATTAAAACCTTGTGGTTTTGGACTCAGGGATTGTGTCACACCCCATTTCACATCCCTCGGGTTCCTAGGATGGAGCTAGCGTTAGAGATTAGCAATTTCTGCAAGACCGCTCGTCATCGGTATGAATGTACCTCTCTATAGCCTAAAGCAATTTCAGAGGAGTAGTGAAAGCTCCTTTTATTTTCCTGACAGCTCAGCTCTTAAGCGAACATCAAAGACCTTCGAGCTATTACCCAAGTGATGGTTCGTCGAGCATGCTTCGAGCTGCTGCTACACCTGAGGATTGAGCGATTGTCTTCCCAGAAGTACTTCGCAGATTGGCTTTGAGAGATATTTTGAAATGCCTTAGAGCCATGGATGTCCATGCGTGATGCCCATGGAAATCCATGGCTCTAACAAGCTTACTGCATTAGATTTGAAGTGATTTTGAGTTGGGTCTGAAAATTTTTCGTGCTTTTATTTATGAGTTTTATAGATAGAAACTTTGCACTTTTCTGCATAGCTAAATACATGAAATAGGATTGATTGGCAGATGCTTATGGAGTTTTCGGTCGATATCTTTGCACTTTTCTGCAGGGCTAAATGCATGAAATGAAATTGATTAATAAATTTGAAAAGAAATTTCAACAAATGACTTTTAATTTCTTCCTTTTTTCTGTAAATTGATTCAAGATGATTGTTGAATAATGTGGATTCAAGTGTGTCAGATTCTTTTCTTTTTACATTCCCGAAAAAGGAGCCCCGGTTATGGCAAATTTCAATCTAGGAAGGCTTTCCAATAGAGTTGTCAGTCGTAATAACTTTAGTGTTACTCCAGGCGATCGCACCGATGTTTTTCGTTTTAGTATTGCCAATCGTCGTCAAATTGGTTTGCATCTTCACCGCATGAATGGAGATGCCGATCTTCGCCTATTTCGTGATACAAATCGCAACGGCGTTTTTGACCGAGCAGATCGGCAGGTTGCTGTCTCGCGACTCAGTGGGGCACGTAATGACACGATTGATTTCACTGCTAATCGTGGAACTTACTTCGCACGCGTTGAACGGTTTAGAGGTCCCAGGCGCTTGCGCTACGATTTGGACTTAGCTGCAACCTATGATGTGGGTCGATTAGGAAACGCTCCTATTGCCCGGAATCGGTTTAGTGTGAACCCGTCTGACCCCACCGATGTGTTTGAATTCGATATCAACAGCGCGCGTACAATTAACCTCGGTGTTAATCGAATTAGCCCTGGCGATAATGTTGACTTGCAGTTGTATCGCGATAACGGCAATGGTGTGTTTGATGCGGGAGACCGTGTGATTGCCAGATCAAGCCGCAGCGGCAATCGAGATGAACTCATTAACTTCCGTGCCACTAGAGGTACTTACTTTGCGCAGGTTGCGCAGGCTCGTAGGGCTAGTGGTGGCGGATCTGCCTTTTACGACCTGGATATGTCTGCAACCACGGGTAGAGCGAGCAACGTAATCGGGGCTGAAGTGCAGTTGGGCAACTTGTCTAGAGATTTGACTCGCTTTGGCTCGGTCACTTCTCGCGATACGAATGACACGTATGCCTTCTCGCTGGGTTTCTTCGAAGGGGTGAACATTCGTCTAGGTGGTCTGTCTCGTGACGCGGATATCCGACTGATTCGCGATCGCAACAACAACGGCGTTGTGGATCCAGGTGAAGTGATTGGCAGCTCGACCCGTGCTGGTACCGCTGTAGACTCCATTAACAACATCAACCGGTCTGGTAACTATCTCCTACAGGTTTATCAGTTCAGTGGCAATACCGCTTACCGAGTAACCTTTGACCGCTTCACGACACCCTTTTCCTAGTCCTGGTAGCCCTTTAGGCGAATAGAACCACACGCTGATTAGGGTTTAGGCAAATTTATCCACGAGCGTTCGTGAGCCGATCAGGCTCACGAACGTTTTCCGCCTCGAACATTTTCAAAATGACGATCGAAATGTGTAGAGGATGACAACAGATCATTGATAGCGCTGGCTGTGCTTACTATTTGCGCTCATCGTTTTTTCATCAAATCTCAGGGAAGTATCGCAAGACCTTTGTGGTGTCTTGCAGGCTCGTGGGGGATAATTGTGGGATCTGTGTATCACCTTTGCCACACGCTTGACCGTTGTCATTCAGGTTCCTTGTAATGCTTTGGAGAATCGCTTTATGCGACTGATTCAGAAAATCCTGATAGGTTTCATGTTCCTTATTGGTGTTCCAGTTCTGCTACTCGGTGTCAGTGAGTGGGTCAACCCGAATGCTGACGCGGAAGATAAAGACGGTGCAACGGCTGCCATCATCTTTTTAGGGCTTCCTCCAACGGCGTTGGGTGGCTTTTTGCTATGGAATTTGCGGGCTAATGCCCCGAAGGACAAGCGTAATCCGGAGTTGGAAAGGGAGCAGCACTTTCTCGACTTGTTGCAAGCTAATGAAGGACGCCTCACTCCCATACGGGTTGCAGCAGAAATGAACATGACGATCGCCGAAGCAAAGATCTACCTGGATCAGAAAGCCAAACAACTGAACGCTACCTTCGATGTTTCAGAGGAAGGCGGTATCATCTATCGCTTTCATGTTTAGTGATTGCTCCTGGATAGTGCTCCATCTGAGTTCGGGACAAAAAGCGGAGGATCCTTGATTTTGGGTCGCGCGGGCACCGCCCGCGCGACCCAAAATCAAGGGTTTTAGCTGGGGTTTGGTTTTTGTCCTGTACTGAGGTGCCCGATAGACGATTGGGTCGTGGTATGGAGATAATGATTTTCGGGGATGTGGGCGCAACATCCATCCCCGGAAATATAACGCTCTAATGACGACTGACAATTGAACACAGTGGGTGTAACGTGCTATGGGGCAGGCTGAGACGCAAGGGACGATTGGGGTTGCCGTTATCGGCACCGGGTTTGGGCAGAAAATTCATATCCCAGGGTTGCAAGTGCATCATCGGATGAATGTGGTGGCGGTGCTGCATCCCGATCGCACCAAAGCCCAGGACGTTGCCAAGGCTCACAACATTCCCCATGCCTGCCAGACCATCGACGAGGTGGTGGCACTGCCCGATGTGCAAGCAGTCAGTATTGCGACGCCGCCATTTTTGCATTATTCCCAGGCAAAGGTAGCGCTAGAGGCAGGCAAGCACCTGCTGTTGGAGAAGCCGACCGCTCTGTCGGCAGAGGAGGCGATCGCCCTACAAACGATTGCTCAGCAGCAGGGGTGTGTCACAGCGCTCGACTTTGAATTTCGCTTTGTTCCCCAGTGGATACGGCTGGCGGAGTTGCTGGCCGAGGGGTATGTTGGCAAGCTGCGGTTCGTCAAGATTGACTGGCTAGTGGCCGGACGCGCCGATCCAAACCGTGCTTGGAATTGGTATGCCCGTCGTGATCAAGGCGGCGGTGTGTTGGGGGCGGTTGGTTCCCATGCGTTTGACTATATCGCCTGGTTATTTGGGTCGGTGCGGCGACTAAGTGGACGGCTGATTACCGCCATTCCCACGCGCCCCGATCTTCAGACGGGAGAACAGAAACCGGTGACCGCTGACGATATCGCTATGATTCAGTTGGAGTTGGTAGATGGTACACCTGTGCAGGTGGCGCTGAGTGCGGCGACCTATGCAGGCCGGGGGCATTGGGTAGAGATATATGGCGATCGCGGCACTCTCGTCTTAGGCAGCAGTAACCCCAAAGACTATGTGCATGGGTTTCAACTGTGGGCAGCTCCGGCAGGGGAGGCATTGCAGGAAGTGGAAATTCCCGATCGCCTGCAGTTTCCTAAAACTTATCCCGATGGCCGTCTGGCTCCCTTCATTCGGATTGTGGACAACTGGGTGAAGGGAATCGATCAAGGCCATGCGCTATGCCCTTCGTTGCAGGAGGGGATTGCATCCCAGCGGCTGATGGATTTGACGCATCAGTCGAGCGATCGCCAAACCTGGGTTGATGTGTAGCCCGTGGCGATCGCCTCCACACTCCTTCCTCACTGGAACTCAAAGCACAAACACGGTCAGGTCAAACGTCCAACTTCCAAAACCCTTTTCCTATGGTTGGTCATGCTTATCTCATTGGTGCGGGGCCGGGGCGATCGGACTACATTACCCTGCGCGGCTTTCGGCTGTTGCAGCAAGCCGAGGTCGTGCTCTACGATGCTTTGATTGATCCAGCCTTGCTGGCGGAGGTGTCAGCTACCTGCGAGTGCATCTGTGTGGGAAAGCGGGGTGGACAGCCCAGCTTAAAGCAGGCGGAAATTGATGCCCGTTTGGTACAAACCTGTCAGGCAGGCAAGAAAGTTGTGCGGCTAAAAAGCGGAGATCCCTTTATTTTTGGGCGCACGACGTCTGAGATTCAGGCGCTCAAACAAGCCGGGATCCCGTTTGAAGTGGTTCCGGGGGTTTCGTCAGCGTTGGCAGCTCCGCTGCTGGCGGGAATTCCCCTCACCGACCCGGTGATGAGCCGATGCTTTGTAGTGCTGAGTGCCCATGAACCGGAGGCGCTGGACTGGGATAGCCTCGCCGCCCTAGATACGTTGGTGATCTTGATGGGAACGCGGCATCTGGACTGGATTGTGCAGGCATTGATGGAACGGGGGCGATCGCCCGACATCCCCATCGCTATCCTGCAGTGGGCAGGGCATCCCCAGCAACACATCTGGGAAGGGACGCTACAAACGATTGGGCAAATTACCGCCCGCCAAGCGCTCTCTCCCGCTGTCATCGTGGTGGGCGATGTCGTTCACCTGCGTCCTTTCTTGCAGGCTGACTGATGCTATTGCGCGATACGCTTCGGGATTAGAACAGCCCAAAATCCCACAGGTTTTTTGGGCGTTGTATTTTTTGTAAGCAAACAGGGGTTACGAGGAGAGGAAGTTCCTCCGTATAATCAACCTGAATCTCTACGGCTGAATGAGTCATAACAGTTGCTTTGACGACGCCTCCCCTTACTGATTTGACAGTGCTGGTTACCCGCTCAGCGGGGCAGTCCAGTGCATTTACGCGCTTGCTCCAGTCCCAGGGCGCAAGCGTTGTGGAAATGCCTGCCCTGGAAATTACACCGCCATCTAGTTGGGCGGCATTGGATGATGCGATCGCCCGCCGCTCAGACTTCCACTGGCTGATTCTCACCTCCACCAACGGAGTCGATTACTTTTTTCAACGCCTCGCAGCTCACAGCCTGGAACAGTCGGCGATCGCCCATCTCAAAATCGCTGTCGTAGGTAAAAAAACCGCTCATCAGTTACAAGCCAAGGGCATTCAGCCCGACTTCATTCCGCCGGAATTTGTGGCCGACTCCCTCATCGAGCATTTTCCCGACCCACTGGACGGCTGCCAGATTTTGTTCCCACGGGTCGAAACGGGAGGCCGAGACGCGCTGGTTAAAGCCTTTTCTGCGGCAGGTGCAGCCGTAACCGAAGTCTCGGCCTATCAATCGGGGTGCTGCAAAACCTTGCTTCCTGAGGTCACTCAGGCGCTTCGCCAGCAAACGATTCAAGTAATTACGTTCGCTAGTTCCAAAACCGTTCGCTGTTTCCATCACCTGGTATCAACCCAGGCAGATTTTTCCGATGCAGTTCTAGACACTGTCTGCATCGCGTCGATTGGCCCCCAAACCTCCGATGCGTGCCACACCCACCTGGGACGCGTCGATGTAGAAGCCTCGGAGTTTACCCTAGAAGGTTTGACAACCGCAATTGTGCAATGGGCAACATCTCTTCCGACAATCAACAGCTAAGCGACCCCGCCTCCGACACCACCAGTCCCCCCGTCCAGCAACGCACCATCGGTTTGACCGGCGGCATCGGGATGGGCAAAACGACGGTATCGAATTATCTCGCCAATATGCACCATCTGCCAGTGCTGGATGCCGATCTCTATGCCCGTGATGCTGTTACCAATGGCTCCAAAATTCTGGCCGAGATTGAAGACCGCTATGGTCCCAGTATCCTGCTCCCTAGTGGACAATTGAACCGGGCGCGCTTGGGAGAGATTGTGTTTACCTGTCGCACAGAGATGCTCTGGCTGGAAAAGCAGATTCATCCCTATGTGCGCGATCGCATGACGGTAGAACTCAAGACCATCGATCGGACGCAACACCCCGTCCTAGTTCTGGTGGTGCCGCTCCTGTTCGAGGCACGCATGACGGATCTGGTCAGCGAGGTCTGGGTGGTGTACTGCTCTCGCCCGCGTCAGATCGCTCGCTTGCAACAGCGAGATGCTCATGGGCAAATGAACCTAGCGCAAATCCAGGCGCGTATTGATTCCCAGATGGCGATCGCCGAGAAGCTCCGTCGGGCTGATATCATCCTCGAAAACAACACGACGCCCGAAGCGCTATACCAACAAATCGATCATGCTGTGCATCCCTTCCATGGCGATCGCCAATGACAAGATGCCCGATACCGCAGACAATTAAGGGCGACTGTCGTAATGCCTTCTGTTTGTATTTTCTGTTTGTTTTCCAATGACTGCATCCAAACCTAATTCTGGTCCGGCTTTCCAAAATCTACGAACCGTTCGTAAGTCGTTGCTCGATCTCCATAAGTCGTTGCTCGATTCCGAACGCCAGGTTTACGAAGAATTCCATGGACCGGTCCAGTCTCCTAACCAATTCTTTCAACTGGTGACCGAACATGATTGGTTTTCATGGCTTCGCCCCATCTCGAAATTCATTGTGCAGATGGATGATGTCATCCTCTCCAAGGAGCTGCTCCCAGAACAGCGGGCGACCGATTTGATCGAGCAAACCCGGCTCATGCTGCGGCCATCAGAGTTTGGGACACCCCTGGAAAAAGGCTACTTCCAGGCGATTCAGCGGGATCCCGATATTGCGCTAAAGCACGCCTCCTTTACCCAATTGCTCGATCAATTGCCAAAGTCTGATACCGATTCTTAATCAACGTTGCTCTTGTCAGAGCCACCTGAAACCTATAGGTTTTGTAAAGATAACAAAATGTTGCGGCGTCCTATCTGAGAAAACGCGATGTACATCATACAGGTTGCTTCTGAGTGCGCTCCCGTCTCAAAAGTTGGCGGATTGGGCGATGTCGTTTACGGGCTAAGCCGAGAGCTTGAGCTGCGTGGGCATACCATCGAGCTGATTTTGCCCATGTACGACAACATGCGCTACGACCACATCTGGGGGTTGCACGAAGCTTACAAAGATTTGTGGGTGCCCTGGTACAACGGATCTGTGCATTGTTCCGTTTTCTGTGGCTGGGTCTATGGACGACTTTGCTTCTTCATTCGTCCCCATTCCTCCGATGACTTTTTCGATCGCGGCTGCTACTACGGCTGCCCCGACGACCCCATGCGCTTTGCCTTCTTCAGCAAGGCGGCGCTGGAATTTATGCAGCAAAGCAACAAAAAGCCGGATGTGATCCATTGCCACGACTGGCAGACAGGGCTGTTGCCCGTCATGTTGTTTGAGGTTTACCAGTGGCATGGGATGGCGCATCAGCGGGTGTGCTATACCATCCACAACTTCAAGCATCAAGGGATTGCTGGAGTGGATGTGCTCTGGGCCACTGGCTTAAATAACGAACCCTATTATTTCCAATACAATCGCCTGCGAGACAACTTCAATCCCTTTGTCCTCAACTTCATGAAGGCAGGAATTGTCTATGCCAATAGCTTCAACACTGTTTCGCCCCACCATGCCTGGGAAGCTCACCATACCGATGTGGGCTGTGGGTTGCAAAGTACGATCCGCGAGAACCAGGGTAAGTTTTCGGGTATTCTCAACGGGGTTGATTACAACATCTGGAATCCCGACGTCGATACCTACATCCCTCACCCCTATGACCCCGATTCCTTTGAGACGAAAGCGCTGAACAAAAAGGCGTTGCGCGATCGCCTCGGATTGCAGGATGCCCCGGACAAGCCCATTGTTTGCTATATCGGTCGCCTGGATCAGCAAAAGGGTGTGCATCTGGTGCATCACTCGATCTACTACAGCCTAGGGCAGGGTGCCCAGTATGTGTTGTTGGGTTCGGCAACCGAGCCTGCTATCCGCGATTGGTTTGCCCATGAGAAGGTGTTCTTAGATAGCAACCCCGACTGTCATTTGGAACTGGCCTTCAATGAGGAGCTGTCTCACTTAATCTATGCAGGGGCTGACATCATCGTCGTGCCCAGTAACTACGAACCCTGCGGCTTGACTCAGCTCATTTCCCTAAAATACGGCACGGTTCCCGTGGTGCGTGGGGTTGGCGGATTGGTAAGTACGGTCTTCGACTGGGATTACGACGAGGTTCGTCCCAAGGAAGAATGCAACGGCTTTGTCTTCTACCAGACTGATGAAGTCGCCCTTGAATCGTCCCTAGGGCGGGCGTTGGATTTGTGGAAAAAGGAGCCAAAATACTTCAAGCAATTGGCGCTGCAAGGCATGGCCTACGACTATTCCTGGAATACATCAGGCCAGCAATATATCGATACCTACGAGGCCATTCGCTATGAACCCTAGTTGAATGCCTGAGGGATAGCGCTAAGTGCTTACGTAAAACCAAGATTGTTTGAAAGTCCCGCAGCACGGACTTTTCAAACAATCTTTGTCCTAATCTCGATGCGTAAGGCTATATCTCTGGCATCCAGGTGTCTTTTCGCGGATCAGCCAGAATGACTGGGAGCATCCAGCTGCTCTACCAAGCATTGGGCAATGCGCTCGGCGGCTCCTGGCTTGCCCATGCGGCGACGACCGTTCTCGGCGATCTGCTGTCGCCATTTGGGCTGCTGTTGGAGCGATCGCACAACATCCACGACCTTCTCGGGGCGATCGCACAACAGTACCGATTTCCCCAGGAGGCGTGTCTGCGCTTCCGCAAAGGCGGGGGTAAATTGTGGCCCCTTGCCGGGAATGGTGATCACAGGTTTACCTAATCCAACCGCCTGCTCTGTGGCTGTTCCAGCCAGGGCGATCGCCCAGTGAGCCTGCTCCAGGGTTGCGGTAAATTCCGTCTGGGTTAGGCGCAAGGTCTTGTTTCCCTGTCGCCAAATGGGGGTCTCGGTTTGTGCTGGGTTAGCTTGCCAAGGGTAGTGCTGTAAGGCGGCGGTCAGAGGATCGAGGGCAAGGCTAGGAGCGATCGCCCCAACAAACTCCAGTGGACTGTCCCAAGCTTCCACGATTGCTTGTAACGCTTCGAGGATGAGTGCCCAGTTCTCATAGGCTTCTGGTGCTCGGGAGCCGGGGAGGAGGGCGACCGTGAGCGGAACCTGCTGCCAATCCGGTTCTGGCATATTCAGCGCAAATCCATCCATCATCGGGTTGCCCAGGTCGAAGACGGGGATGTCCCATTTTTGGAGAAAGGTGGCGGTGAGGCGATCGCGGGGGAACACCGCACGGCAACGGCGATGGCACATCAGCCAGCGCTCCAATGGAGAATAGACGGAGCCTGCCCAACTTTCCATGCGTTCAAACCAAGTGCAGCGCGTTAGCACCCCGCTCTCATCCCGCAAGTAATATTCCGACTTTGCTGTGCCGACAAACCCATAGGGCGCTCCACTCCACCAGGCAAACAGCAGGGGCACAATATCGCCCACGGTCAGGATTTGCCCTCCACTGCGACCCCACTGGCGCACCGATTGCAGTTGCGACAGGGTCAGTTGCACCAAGCCGCCGCGTACATCCCGTGCCAACTGCGACCCATCCATGTAGACAAAGCCGCCCGATGGCATGGCCTTGGTCTGGCCAATAATGGGGATATTGGCGGACTGATAGGCTTGCCCAGTTCCCACCAATGGCAAGGCGACCAGCTCTTTGAGCGCGGTGGATTGTTGGAGGACGCGGAGAATGCGACAGGCGATCGCATCTTCCCCATGACCATTGCTCAGACATAGCAGACGCATTCCATCCCTCCGATTTAGTCTGTTGCGGCAGGGGAAAGCTGCTGCATCACCTCGGCGACCACGCGATCCAGCGCAACGGCACGGGAGGCTTTGAACAGCAGGCGATCGCCCGGCTGAATCAGCTCTAGCAGTTGGGTGGTCAGACTGGCCTGATCCGCAAAAGCGATGGTAGGGATCGGGGCAGCGCCTTCTATCAAGGCTGCTGCTTCTGCGGGGTCGGCCAAAATCAGGAGGTGATCGATACCCAACTCGCGCACGGCGGCCCCGACTTGGTGATGGAACTCGGGCGATCGCTCCCCCAACTCCTTCATCGTGCCCAACACCGCAATCCGTCGCGTTCCGGGCAAGTCGGCGAGCAGTCGTAAGGCGGCCACCATCGATTCTAGGCCCGCGTTGTAGGTTTCATCCAAAATCACCACATCATTGGGGAGTGCGTGCCGTCGCGCCCGTCCAGCGGGTAACTCGACCTGCAAGCCCTGTGTGAGAGAGCCCCAATCAATGTCGAGGGCTTTAGCGACGGCTAATGCGGCCAAGAAATTCTGGGCGTTGTGGCGACCGGGCAGCGGTAGCTCGAAGGTCATGCCCCCGGCCTGTAAGGTGTTGGCATCTACCAAGGTGCCGCGCACATCGCCCTCGTCTAAGCCGTAGGTGAGGGTTGTGCCTTGCCATACCTTAGCGGCAGTGGCCATCAGGCGAGCGTTATCTGCATTCAGCACGGCTGTACCGACATTGTGCATCTCCGCTAGCAACTCGCACTTGGCCTGGGCGATCGCCACCTCTGAACCCAAGCGTCCGATATGAGCCGTCCCGACGTTGGTAATGATGGCTACATCAGGATGAGCCAGTTGGCTCAGGAGGGCGATTTCTCCCGTTGCCCGCATACCCATTTCAACGACAGCAAACCGATGATGCTCGGGATCTAGTTCCAGCAACGTTTTGGGCACGCCGATTTCGTTGTTGAAGTTGGCCTGAGTTTTAAGCACAGATCCCTGGGTGCCAAGGACAGCTGCGATCATCTCCTTAGTGGTTGTCTTGCCGACTGACCCCGTAATGGCTATGACTGGATGCGGAAAGCGATCGCGCCACCAGCGTCCCAAGGTTTGATAGGCCTTCAGTGTATCTGGCACCTGTAAGATGGGTGCATCCGCGTAAGTAGTTGTTTGATTTGATACGACTGCTGCAATGGCCCCTTGCGCTAGCGCTGTTTCCACAAAGGCATGACCATCGAAGCGATCGCCCTTTAACGCCACAAATAAATCGCCAGGCTGCACCGTTCGACTATCTGTCGTGATGCTTGAAATTCGCTCTGTGAGGCGATTTCTCAAAGTATCTTCAGGGTTTGACGCCAATGCCTGCACAATGTCAGCCAATAAACACTGACAGCCCATGGTTGCTCCAATGCTCCGTTTGCTCAGGAGTCATCATACCCTCTACCCTGTCTTTCCCTCGGTGGACTGTTGAGAATTTGCCCAAGTATCGGCTCAACCGATTGCTGTACAAGTCGTTCAGGGCGATCGCAGCAGTGTAACAGACTATATCGGTGCCTCAGCAGAAATACTGCATACATTCCTGGCCTGAGGGGATAACGTGTGTGTAGTTCCAGAGCCTTGGCTTTCAAGACTTCATCGAAGCTTCAAGTAATGAGTGATTTCCGTCACACGGTCTTAATTGTTCGTGACGTATTATTAGACACACAGGACGCATTCTGGCTGTATTATCCTTCTCGATTATCAAGGTCTACTGGTACAAACAACGAACGCTCCGCAAATTAACGGATTTTTCTCGTGGGCTATGTCTGCTCGGTTTGAGGAAAGCTTCAGAGGCGTAGATGAATTGAATACGCTTTGCGGCTCGTGTGTTGTTTTTTCGGGCGATTTCTAGTCCAGGATCAGGTTTGTGTCTTTATGCGAAATTTATGCCAGACCAAGGACTGTAACGTTTAGAGGTTGAGGGCTTTCGTCTAGTCCTTTACTCTTTCGTCGATATTCTTCTGATTTTGTTCAGATTAGGTTTGACAAGAGGATTCCGCCCCCAATACAATCGCTCTCGGAAAAGTTTAGAGCATTCTTTATGAACTCTTTATGGTTCCCGGGTGATACTTTCACCAGTAGCATTCATTGAAGGAGACGCGAAACAATCATCTCAGTAGCAGCAGGAGACAGCTGAAGTGACCGCCTCGGCAGTAGGACCCACCCATCGATTGACTCGTCCTGAAGAACAAATGATTTACGATCATTTGCTCCACTGGATTGATGTCGATACCCCTGATCAGATGCTCGATCGTTTCCGAGCGCTGTTTATTGAGGGCACGCGTTACGCTGATGCTGAAGTTTCGGATGCTCTTGAGCGGGTGGTTTTATCGCGCAACTCCCAGGAAGAGTTTCGCTACGTCTTGAATCGGTGCTGCCACATTCTGATTAACCGTTGGCAGAGTAACTCAAATCAGATTGCTATTCCTCGTTTGGTTGAGCTATTTGACGACATCCAGCAGGATGCTTATGTTGGTCAGCGGCATCGCACACGCTCCATGCGCCGCCTCAAAGAACTCACCAAACAGTTCCGCGAGACCGAGCAGTACCATACGCTCTATCGGTTGGCGCAGGTGCTCAATCAGGCGGCTGAAAATAATGTCAATCGCACGCTGGGAACCCTGATTCGGCGCTATCCCTATCTCTATGAGCATTGTCTGCTGAGTGACGATTCGACCCAGGAGCAGCAAAGCACTGTTCGCCATATCCAAACGGAGATGCAGCGCAAGTTCGAGGTCGATTTATCCCAATACGTGACCTATCAGGTGCGACGGGCACAGTCGGAGGCGATCGCCCGTACGTTGTCTACCCCTGAACCGAGCCGCATCATTTACCCTGTCGACAATCCCACCCTTCTAAGCGATGTGCAATTCCGCAAAGCTATCAAACATTACGTGGGTCGGGTTGAAGGAAATCGTACCTACAAGGATTTAGCCCACAGCTTTTTGGTGCAAAGCACCCACAATCAAGATTTTCGAGGATTTAAGAACGACCTTTACGAGTACATCACAGCGTCGATTGATGCGGATTATGGTCGCCGCCGCTTCAACAAGCAGCTCTACACCTACTTGGACACCATCATGCCCAGTAGTGATGATCAGAAGCTCAACGATTTCTTGATGGTGCGAACCTGCAGCCAGTTGTTCAGTTTCTTAGTGGTTGAGGGTAGCCATACCCCCAATCATTTCGTCTTTATCGACCTGCTAAGCAATATGGGACCCATTCGTACGACAGGGCTTTTGCTCAAGATCGTGCTGCTTTGCCGGAAAGTAAAGCCTGTGCTGGAGCGGCGATTCTCCGTATTGTTCTCCCATTACGAAGAGTACACCCACGAAGCTGTCCGCTGGCTGATTCTGGCTCTAGAAAACCTAAATCTAGCACTGAGTGCCCATTTCGGGACGGTCGACCTATCCTTTATCCGCTAGAAGGGCGGCTCTTGTCGCACAGCCTATTCTGCATAACGGATGCACAACTGCTTCCGGAAGCACCGTCCTGAAATTGCGAAGGTGCCTTGCCCCAACTTAGGATCGCGAATAAATTAACCTGCCATCTTTTTTGAGAGAAGCGCGGCGCAGCCGCGCTTCTCTCAAAAAAGATGGCTTTCTATTTAATCCAGCATCCTTAGTCGATCGCGAATATGACGCTTTGGAACGAGGTTTACATCGACCCGGTGCCTTG
>JBCBSL010000033.1:0-23341 GCA_039819145.1 Cyanobacteria bacterium J06638_22 | reverse complement strand
ATCGACACGATCTTGAACCAGAAGGGCAAGGATGTCGTTTGCGTTTATGTCGCTGTCGGCCAGAAAGCATCTACCATTGCCCAGGTCGCTCAGGTTCTGCGCGATCGCGGTGCCATGGACTACACCATCATCGTGGATGCCAGCGCCAGTGACGCGGCAGCGCTGCAATACCTTGCGCCTTACACCGGAGCGTCCCTCGCCGAGTACTTTATGTACAAAGGCAAAGCGACGCTTGTGGTTTATGATGACCTCTCCAAGCACGCTCAGGCCTATCGCCAGATGTCATTGCTGTTGCGTCGTCCACCCGGTCGGGAAGCGTATCCTGGGGATGTATTCTTCTTGCATTCTCGCCTGCTGGAGCGGGCAGCGAAGCTCAGTGAGGCGCTGGGTGAAGGTAGCATGACCGCGTTGCCTATCATTGAAACCCTGGCTGGAGACGTTTCGGCGTATATTCCAACGAACGTGATTTCGATTACCGATGGCCAGATCTTCCTCTCGGCTGACCTATTCAACGCTGGGATTCGTCCGGCGATCAACGCGGGTATCTCGGTTTCCCGTGTAGGATCTGCTGCCCAAACAAAAGCGATGAAAAAGGTTGCTGGAAAGCTGAAGCTGGAATTGGCACAGTATGACGAGCTAAAAGCTTTCTCGCAGTTTGCCTCGGATCTCGACAAAGCAACCCAGAACCAGCTTGCACGGGGTGCGCGTTTGCAGGAATTGCTGAAGCAACCGGCGTCCTCTCCCCTCGCCCTGGAAGATCAAGTTGCCATCATCTACGCTGGCACGAATGGCTATCTGGATGATGTCCCCCAGAACAAGGTGACAGATTTCACCAAGGGGCTGCGGGAGTACCTGCAAAACAACAAGCCAAAATATGGCGAGTTGATCCAAGAGAAGAAGGCACTGTCTGATGAAGTGATTTCTCAGTTGAAAGAAGGCATCACTGAATTCAAGCAAGCCTTCATGGCCGCTTAGCGATATTTCTCTGAGGGCGATCGCCTTATCTGACTGGGCGATCGCTCACCCTGCCTCCAATCGCGAGGCATCTCAACACACATCTGATTATGACCTAAAGCCCAAGAGGTCTATTGCAATGCCTAACTTGAAAGCGATTCGCGATCGCATCAAATCTGTTAAGAATACGCGGAAAATTACCGAGGCAATGCGTTTGGTCGCCGCCGCCAAAGTGCGTCGAGCCCAAGAACAAGTATTGGCGACTCGTCCGTTTGCCGATCGCCTTGCTCAGGTGCTGTACAATCTCCAGACCCGGCTGCGGTTTGAGGATGCGGATTTACCCCTGCTGAAGCAGCGTGATGTAGAAACCGTCGGCCTGTTGGTGATTTCGGGCGATCGTGGCCTGTGTGGTGGCTACAATGCCAACGTCATCAAGCGAGCCGCCACCCGTATCCAAGAATTGAAGTCGGATGGCATTGACTACAAGTTCGTCATTGCTGGACAGAAAGCGACCCAGTACTTCAAGCGTCGAGAAGCACCCATTGAAGCCAGCTTTACGGGCTTGGAGCAAGTCCCGACAGCCGCTGAGGCGTCGAAGATTGCGGACGAACTCCTGTCGCTGTTCCTTTCGGAAGAAGTCGATCGGGTGGAACTGATTTATACCAAGTTTGTTTCACTGGTGAGTTCGCGCCCGGTGGTGCAGACGCTGCTTCCTCTAGACCCCCAAGGTCTTGAAGTGGCGGACGATGAAATCTTCCGACTGACAACGCGGGGTGGAGAATTCGAAGTGGAACGGCAAAAAGTGGCCACTCCCGATCTTCAATCCCTTCCGCCGGACATGCTGTTTGAGCAAGACCCCATCCAAATCTTGGATGCGCTGTTGCCGCTTTACCTCAACAACCAACTGCTACGGGCGTTGCAGGAGTCGGCAGCCAGTGAATTGGCGGCGCGGATGACGGCGATGAGCAATGCCAGCGATAATGCCTCTTCGCTGATTAAGTCTCTGACGATCTCCTACAACAAAGCACGTCAGGCCTCCATTACACAGGAAATTCTGGAAGTGGTCGGTGGTGCCGAAGCCTTGAGTGGTTAAGAGATCGGCTAATAATAAGTCCGGTTAAATAGCCGTAAAACCCAACTATTGTTTGCGCCCGCTGCGTTGCAGCGGGCGCAAACAATAGTTGGGTTCTTTACCGGATGCGACCGAAATCGCTTGGCTAGCCTTGATGCCGGAGGCACACCATAAAAAAGCCATCCATCTGATGATGATGGGGTAATACTTGTAACCAGCCCGCTGGCTTGAGAAATGGCGATGCCCATGACGCATCCGGTTTCTCGATCGCCCAGTCGGGCTGATTTGTTAGAAATTGTTGGACAACATCCTCATTTTCTCTGGGATGCAGGGTGCAGGTGGAGTAGACAAGACGCCCTCCCGGTTTAACCAAAGTTGCGCCCTGTACCAATAATTCGGATTGCAAAGTAGACAGTTCTTCGATATTGGCAGGCGTCTGCCGCCAGCGAGCATCGGCATGGCGGTGCAGCGTGCCCAATCCAGAGCAGGGAACATCCAACAAAACGCGATCGGCTTGCCCAACGAACGACTGGAGTTGGCGGCTGTCAGCCGCAAGGGTGCGAATGCTCTGGAGTTGGAGGCGTTGGGCATTCTCGTCTACTTTTCGTAACCGTTTGGGGTTGCGATCGCACGCCCACACAACACCGCGATCACCCATCAATTCCGCGAGATGGGTGGTTTTGCCTCCGGGAGCCGCACAGCCATCAATCACCATATCGTCGGGTTGAGGAGCCACCAGTTGTCCCACCAACTGGGCACTCGCATCTTGGATCATCCACTTTCCATCTGCAAATCCTGGGAGCCGATCGACTGCTCCTACATGGGACGTGAGCCGTAAGGCGTGGGGCACCGCCTCCAGCGTCTCGACCGCCACGCCAGCGGCTTCCATTTCGGCCTGCACTTGGGTAATGGAGGTCGTGAGACGATTCACGCGCAGGTCAATGCTGGGGGATTGATTCATCCACTGACAGAGGGCATCGGTATCAGCCTCACCAAACTGCTCCACCCAAACCTGTACGATCCAGTCGGGAAAGCTGTGCAAGGTGCCCAGCCGCGGAATGGCCGAGTCGGGGAGCTGCAAAGGATCGCCTTTCTCCGACTCCCGCAGATAGCACCGTAAGACACCATTCACCAACCCTGCCAAACCGGCAAAGCCATTTTGTTTAGCCAGTTCGACGGTCGTGTTAACCGCGGCGGATGGCGGGATGTGGTTGAGGTAGCGGAGTTGATAAAGTCCGACTTGCAAAATGCTGAGCAGGGGGAGCGGCGGTGGCTTCTTCACGAACTGCTGCACCAGCGCCTCTAGCGTGCGACGGCGGCGGACACAGCCATAGACCAGCTCGGTAAACAACCCCCGATTTTTTTCCGACAGCGTTCCTCGCTGTAAAGTCTGATGGACAGCGACATCGGCATAGGCACCTCGATACACCGACTGCAGAGCAAGAAACGCCAGTTGTCGGGGCTGTTCAGAAGCGATCGGAGAAACAGACTGGGACACAATGTGGAGTTTGGGAGAAAATCAAGCGGCAACTGCTGCCGCTTTCCATTCTGCCCTGATTTTGCCTTTTCGATTGAGCGACTGGAACAGAGCCATAGAATCGGAGGAGGAACACATTACGCCCCTCCCTGGATTCTGCAACACTGGTTCTCGGGTTAGCGTCTCGGGCTAGAAAGAGAAGGGCAGATTGAGCCCGACATAGCCAAAAATAGTGTCTAGCCCTGGGTTACCAGAGAATAAGTCAGCGTTGGAGATGTGGTGCCAGCGCACGCCGACCATAAGACGTTGCTCATCGTTGAGGCGAATAGTGGTACCGCCGCCAACTTGGGGCGTGAAATTGAAGCTCGATCCGCGTCTGGGAACATCATTGGTTGTGCCCAAAATACCGGCACCACCATCGATATAAAGGGACCAGTCGGCTTCGCGGACGAAGTGCCAGCGCAGAATTGCTGAAAGATTTAGCCCTACAGCATCATCTCCCGGTTGGTCAAAGACCATGCTGTTGAGCTCCAGGTTGATGCTGTGGCCATCCGCAAAGAAGTGAGATGCGCCTGCGCCAACCAGCCCAAAGCGGCTTGTATCACCTCCCAGGGTTGTGGCTCCCCCGCCATGGATATACCAACGCTCCGAGCCATCGGCTCCGAATACTGGAGAGGCTTCTTCGGTCGGTTCCGCCTCAATGGGGTCCGCTTCGGTCGGCTCTGCCTCCAGTTCAGCCTCTATCGGTTCTGCCTCGCTCGGTCCCGCCTCAATGGGTTCGGGAGTTGGTGTTTGGGCGATCGCTGCCCCTTCATCCCATCCCGGTTCCGTCCGCTCCTCCACCAACGGTTCCGCCGTCAAGGCTGGGTCGATAAACTCCGTCGCAAAAAGCGCCTGAGGCGTCGCAGTCGCAGCCTCCGCTGGGAACTCAACCAAGCTATTCTCCGCAGGAATTTGGGGACGCATTTCCTCAGTCGCATCCGCCGCCCTATTGACCGGCTGCAATGAGGAGGGTTTGATAGCCGCCAGTTGTTGCGCTTTCGTGGGTTCGACTGGACTGGCATAGGCAGGGGTGAGCGGAGCCAGGGCGATCGCCCCCAACACGAGGGTGCCAACCAGAACCGCCTGGTTGAAGCGAGGATTTCCCTGCATGGAGCGGGGGAGATCGGCAAGGGGCACAGCCACATTACGGATGCAGGAAGGATAGGACGTATTGGATTTATTCATATGCGTCAAATAAATGGGTTGAACCTGAATGGGGGGTTAAGCCGAATAACTGTGTTTGGGACGGTTTGTTGTACGGATAGATGCAGCACGAAAGCGGCCATTTGCAGGCAAACCAGCACAGTATAAACGAAGATTCTGGGTGGTCAATCCCAGCTCAGCCAAAACACTCAAAGAAATAAAAAGAACGGATCATCACCTTCTCCTGTAAAGAGAGACGACAATCCGTTCTGGTATAGCCTTAGCGATTTAGAGTCAGGTGAATCATCTCTTGAACACCGAACCTGCGCCGCTTTCAAAAGATCTTAGATAATCTATGTGCTACTAATCTATGCGCTACAGGCTGCAAAGGGGTCGCACGCGCGCTATTTAACCGAATTTGATATTACTCATGAATCCAGGGCATGAGGGTGGGTGACCAGCTCGCCAGCTCAGCTTCGGTAAACCAGAGAGCAATCTCTTGCTGGGCGGTTTCTGGGGCATCGGAACCGTGAATAATGTTACGGCCGATATTGGCTCCAAAGTCGCCACGAATGGTACCGGGTTCAGCCGTGAGCGGATTCGTCGCACCAATCAGCTTGCGGGCAGCCGCAATGACACCATCACCTTCCCAAACCATCGCGACAACGGGGCCGGATGTGATGAACTCGACCAGGCCAGCAAAGAAGGGGCGTTCTTTGTGAACACCATAATGGGTTTCTGCCAGTTCCTTGCTGACCTGCATCAGCTTCAAGCCCACCAGGGTGAAGCCTTTTTTCTCGAAACGGCCAACAATTTCTCCGACCAAACCACGTTGCACCCCGTCAGGCTTGATGGCGATAAAGGTTTTTTCCACAGCAGCTACCTCGTCAGTTGCGTCTAAAGTCCTTTTCTATGCTCAGGAAAATGGGATCGTTTGTAAAGTGAGATCTATGCATTTTTACGGTCTACTTGAGGTGGGTGTTTGGTATCAAGGGAAATCTGTTGCTAGCGGGGTCGGTCAGTTAGCTGCTGGGATCCACAATGACTGGGTTGCGCTGATCGTGCAGCCTCTTCCCAGACACATGACCTTTTCCTAGACACATGGGAAACGATTGCCTCCAGGATGACGCAAAACTTTCGCAATCTCTGGGGATTTGATGGTGATTTGGATTGGTAGTGTTGATGGTGATGGTGGAGTAGAGAGGTTGACATGGTAAGTAAGCCAAACATGCGGCAGGATAAGGTTCGGGATAATGGTCAGCGGCTATCGGCGCTCCCTGGCGATGGATTTCCTCCCAAGCGTGCTTGGTCGATCGAAGATAGCGAGGAGTTGTATCGCATCAGTGGCTGGGGGGATCCCTATTTTTCGATCAACGCGGCGGGGCATGTCACGGTTTCTCCCAGGGGCGATCGCGGCGGTTCCCTGGATCTGTACGAGCTGGTCAATGCCCTCAAGTCGCGCAACCTCCATTTGCCGTTGCTCATTCGGTTCTCAGATATTTTGCAGGATCGGCTTGAGCAGTTGAATGCTGTGTTTGCGAAGGCGATCGCCCGCTACAACTACAACGGCATCTATCGCGGCGTTTTCCCCGTCAAATGCAACCAGCAACGGCATTTGATCGCCGATCTGGTGCGCTTTGGTGCGCCCCACCAGTTTGGGTTAGAAGCAGGGTCCAAGCCAGAGTTAATGATTGCGTTGGCCTTGCTGGACACCCCCGAGGCGCTGCTGATTTGCAATGGCTACAAAGATCGGGAGTATATCCAGACCGCTATCCTGGCGCGGCGCATGGGGCAAAACACCATAATTGTGCTGGAGCAACTGGAGGAGGTCGATTTCGTCATTGAGGAATGCCATCGGTTGGGCATTCGCCCGGTGGTCGGGGTGCGCGCCAAGCTCAGCGCTAAGGGTATCGGACGATGGGGAAACTCGGCGGGCGATCGCGCCAAATTTGGCCTCACCCTGCCCGAAATTTTGCAGGCGGTCGAGAAGCTGCGAGCAGCAGAGATGCTGGATTGCTTGCAGTTGCTGCATTACCACATCGGTTCCCAGATTTCGGCGATTTCGGTCATCAAGGACGCAATTCGGGAAGCCAGTCAGATTTATGTGGAACTAGCTCAGCTTGGGGCCGCGATGCAGTACCTGGATGTGGGCGGCGGTCTGGGAATTGACTACGACGGCTCTAAGACCAACTTCTATGCGTCGAAAAACTACAGCATCCAAAACTATGCCAACGACATTGTGGCGGAGGTGAAAGAGGCGTGTGAGGAGCGGAACTTGCCCGTACCCACGTTGATTAGCGAGAGTGGTCGGGCGATCGCCGCTCACCAATCCGTCCTCGTATTCGACATCTTGGGCACCAGCGATGTGACGGTAGACATCCCAGAACCGTCCGACGAATCCGAACACCTGATTATCCAAAATCTTTATGAAACCTACTGCGCTATTTCCGTCGACAACTACCAGGAAGCGTTTCATGATGCCACTCAGTTCAAGGAAGAAGCCATCAGCCTGTTTGGGTTTGGCTATCTCAGCCTGACGGAACGCGTGCGGGCAGAGCGGCTCTACTGGGCCTGTTGTGCCGCGATTCTGGCGATCGTACGGCAGCAAGACTATGTGCCCGATGACCTGGAACCCCTGGAGAAAATCATGGCGTCCATCTACTACGCCAACCTCTCGGTGTTTCAGTCTGCCCCGGACACATGGGCGATCGACCAACTCTTTCCCATCATGCCCATCCACCGCCTCGATGAAGAGCCAACCCAGCGAGCTACCCTTGCCGATCTCACCTGCGACAGTGATGGCAAAATCGACCAGTTTATCGACCTACGGGATGTCAAACCGCTCTTGGAACTCCACCCCCTGGAGCCAATTCAAACCGCTGCTGCCCAGCCCCATGGCCATGCCTCCAACCATGAACCCTACTACCTCGGTCTATTCCTGGGCGGAGCGTATCAGGAGATTATGGGCAACCTGCATAATCTATTTGGCGACACCAATGCCGTTCATATCCAGCTCACCCCCAAGGGGGGCTACCGCATCGAGCATGTGGTAAAAGGCGATACCATGCAGACGGTGTTGGGCTACGTGCAGTACGATGTCGAGGACTTAGTCGAAAATATCCGCCGCAAAACCGAGCAAGCGCTCCAGGAAAGCAAAATTTCTCTGGATGAAGCCCAGCAGTTATTGCAAAATTACGAGCATTCTCTCAGCCGATACACCTACCTCTCGTCATAACCTTGGTTATCTAGCTTCGGGTTAACCGTGTGATTGTCCAAAGCAGCGAGTTTCTTGACTTTTATGGTTCCGTGACCGATGTTTTGAAGTAAATTTGGGCACGCTGTAAATAGCCCCTGATTAGCGAATAAATTTATTAGCGAATAAATTTCAAGGTTAAGCTGCCGTGGAAATCCCCACAAGCTTCATCAAGATCGTGTCAAGATTGCCGAGTCTTTATGACAGCGCTTGTAGCAAATCATTAGGATTTGTCCTGTAAGGGATATGAGCATAAACGATAGGGTGATTGAAGTGCGGCTCGAAATACTTGCAAACATTAATAGAGAGAGAGTATATGAAGGTGGCTGATTCTGACAACACCGCGATTCAACCGACTATCGAGGCAGCCTCTTGCCGTTTTGTCATGCCTGCCGTGTTTACCGTTAGTCAAGCTGTAAGTTTTAAGCAAAGCTTTCAAGATGTTTGTCAGAATAATCCTGATTTGACCCAAGCTATCCTCAACTTCCACAATACTCACTTCATGGATAGCAGTGGATTGGGCGCATTGGTGTCAGCCAACAAGCTGGCTCGCCAGCGCAAGATCAACCTTGTTTTGCAGAATGTGCCAGAGCAGGTCTTGATGGTGCTAAAGTTAGCCGATTTGCACCGTCTGTTCACCATCGAGAAAAGTACGGAACCTGTCCCAGAGAAAGCGACAGACTCGGCTCAGTCAGAGAATGGGTTGACCATCGCCACAACAACAACCCACGAAGCAATTTTGTCGACGAGCCGCGAGCCTGCAAAAATTTCGAGCAAGCGTTCTAAGTCAAAGTCCATTGCTCCGCAACCGTTTATCACGCATCCATCTGTGCGATCGGTGCCCAAGCGGGTGATTGATATCGTGGGTTCCATTGTGGGGCTAGGCATTGTGGGAGTCTTGTTTGTGCCGATCGCCGTTGCAATTAAGCTGGACAGTAAGGGGCCTATTTTCTTCGGGCAAACCCGCTGTTCTCGGATGGGGCGGCGCTTCAAGATGTGGAAATTTCGGTCGATGGTGCAGGATGCCGAAGCGAAAAGGCACCTCATCGAAAACGAAGCAAGCGGCGCGATTTTCAAAAGTGCAAGCGATCCACGCATCACTAAAGTTGGCAAATTCCTGCGGAAAACCAGTCTGGATGAAATTCCACAGTTCTGGAATGTGCTGAAAGGAGAAATGAGCCTTGTGGGCACTCGCCCGCCAACGCCGGACGAGGTCGAAATCTACGAAATTCCCCAATGGCAGCGGCTTGATGTCAAGCCGGGGATGACGGGGGAATGGCAGGTGAATGGGCGCTCCTCCATCAAGGAATTTGAGGATATCGTGCGCTTGGATCTGAAATATCAGGAAAACTGGAGCCTGATGTACGATCTTCAGCTTATTCTCAAGACCGTGCTGGTCTTGTTCAATAAAAAATCTGGAGCGATGTAGGGTCACCGCAGGAATATGGCGCTATGCGCTGAGGTAGAACCCAGTCATTTTTGGAAAGCGACGCGGGGCCTTCCAAAAATGATTGATCCTAATCTCAGGGCATAAGCTTATACCTAATGCTAAATCTGGATTAGCGAACCATTTATATTTGCTGTGAAATGCTTGCTGAGCAAGCATTTCACAGCAAATATATTGTGAGCTTTCTATTCAGACTCGGCATAGGGCGTACTCGTTGCCTCCTGTTCAACGCATCGAACAATCCGATCTTTGCTGGTGGTGAGATGCTCTGTAATCGCTGCGATCGCCATCCCTTGATCCTGTTTGACGATCGCCTCCAGAATCTGTCGGTGCTCCGAATGGATATTGGCCAGATCTTCCGCACTCCGGAGGGTACGCACCCGCAGCAGCATCAACTTGTCGGAAACATACTCCAACAGAGGCGCCAACCAGGGATTTCCGGAGCTGATCGCCAGTAAGCTATGAAACCGAGCATTGAGTTCGAGTAACTTTGAACTGCTTTCCGACTCATGCGACGCAGAGGTTTGCCCTGCCGAGGTAATATCCTCCATCGCTTGCAGGGTTTGTTCCATCGTGGCTAAATCATCCGGTTGAGCATGTTGGCAAGCGCTGCGCACCGCCAGTTGCTCGAGGGCAATTCGGCAGTCATAGAGGTACAGCGCATCTTGAACCGATATTTTGGTGACGCATAACCCTCCATTTTCATCCTGCACAACCAGCCCCTTGAGTTGTAGCTGGCGAATGGCTTCACGAATCGGCGTCCGACTGACGGCAAATCGAGCAGCCAATTGGGTTTCAACAAGCCGCTCGCCCGGAGCCATTTCCCCTGACAGAATTGCCGTATAAAGCGCCTGATAGGCCTTCTGATAAAGAGATTGACTACGAGCGATGGGCTGGAACGAGAAAACCAAGACATTAAATCCTCATCGATAGAACAAAGGGGATGACTGAAGCATCGTGCCAAAATACAGTTGTCAACGACGATCAACGGAACCAATACATTCAGAATCTAGCCTGTGGCTTGGGGAGAAATAAACATCCCACTGGGCAAAGAAGGGGCACCAAGAAAACCTTCTATCCAAAGGGCAAGGGATAAAAGATCTGGATCTTTGCCGCGATCGCCCACCAGTTGCACAGCCAGGGGCAACCCATTGGAGCCAAAGCCACTGGGAATTGCGATCGATGGAAACCCAGTCAATGTCCAAAGGGCGCAGAACACCGGATTCCCCGTATAGTCCAACCCTTTCGGCGCGATGCCCGTGGTCGCTGGGGTGAGGATGCCGTCGTACTGGCGAAAGATTGGGGCGATGGCCTGGTTGTAGGCGTGGCTAGCATGGCGGGCGGTAGCATAGGCCAGAGAACTGGTGGATCGCCCCTGTTCGATCAGGTTGCACAACTTGGGAGAAAGGCGATCGCTAAACTGCTCATAATCACTGCCATGGTTTATCGCCAAACCGGCATAGGCCAGGGTTTCTACATGAGTAAAGTAGTTAGAAAAATCAGGCGGTAAGTCGACTTCTGTAATCGTGGCTCCGGCCGCTTTCAGAATGTCAACCACCTGTAGCAAATGCGCTTGCCCCTCCGACTCAACCAAATTCCAAAAGGGACTGTAAACTAGCGCTAGCTTGGGAGGGCGGGCAAGGGAGGACAAATTCCAATCTGCGGCGTCTGGATACTTGCCAATCCAGGTATCGGCATCATGATAATCCGCACCAGAGAGGACATATCCCAGCAACGCTAAATCGGTGATGGAGCGGGCAAATAGACCCACATGATCGAGCTCTCGGCTGACCGGTAAAATGCCAAAGCGAGAAATTAACCCAAAGCTAGGCTTGTAGCCAAACACACCACAATAGGCTGCCGGACGAACGACAGACCCCATCGTTTGCGTACCGATGGCCAGCGGCACCATCCCAGCCGCCACTGCCGCCGCCGAGCCACTGGAGCTAGCCCCAGGCGTATGGTTTAGGTTGTGCGGATTGCGGGTTTGAGCCGAGGCACCCGATGCATATTCCGTCGTCACCGTTTTACCAACAAGCACGGCTCCAGCCGCTTGCAACCGTTCCACCACGGTGGCATTAAAACCTAGACGCTGCCCAGCATAGAGAGGCGACCCCCACTGAGTGGGCATATCAGCGGTGGCGATGATGTCTTTGATCCCGACAGGAACGCCCCAGAGGGGTGCAGAACGAGGGGACGCCTGGTCACGGGCGATCGCTTGCTCCAAGACCTGCTGAGGATTGCAATACGCCCAGGCTTGAACCTGCGCATCCTGATCTTGGATGTGCGTGAGACAGGCTTGTGCCCATGCTTGAGCCGTAAGCGATTGCTGGTCTAACGCCTGCAAACCATCGATAGCTGTCAGGGGAAACGGAAGATTGATGGGATACGACATCCCTTCACGGGGGGGCATAGTGTCAGTTGTACGTGGGATTTTGGGTTGAGCGGGGAAAGGGGTGGGCAGGATGATGGCGAAGACAGCTTAGGGGACGCGTCTTAGAACGATCAATGAGCCAGATCAAGGAGGAGGCCAGATTGCAGCCTGCTGATAGCCATAAAAGCTGACTCTTACTGTAATTAATTATCGAATATATAGTCGAACAAATTCGTACTTTATGATAATTCCTGTTTACCTTGTTTTTGGTATTGTATTGAAGGAAAGATTTCTGAAATATATTTAGACGTATTCTTGACTATATATTTTCTAGGCAAATCCGTTCCCAAATGGCGTCGATTTGCCATTTGATTGAACCGCGTCCAAGGGAAGCAAATCAACATAGAAAATTCTAGATACATCAATTATTATTCTTTTCAGAAAATTTGAATTGTTATCTCTTATAGCATTGTGGATTTGCTTCCCAAGCGGCTTCAAACATTGTGGAGGAGCATAAAGAAATGACAACGTATCCTCGTAATTTAGTTGGATATGGTCAGTTTCCACCCGATCCAAAGTGGAAAAATGCAGCTCGGATTGCCGTTCAATTTGTCATTAATTACGAGGAAGGCGGAGAAAGTTGTATCCTGCATGGGGATGAGACATCGGAAGGATACTTAACCGAAGTCGTCGGAACGCAACCGGTCAAAGGCATGCGCGATATGAATGTAGAATCCCACTACGAATATGGCAGTCGAGTGGGATTTTGGCGTCTGTATCGGATGTTCACGAGCCGTGGAATTCCAGTCACGGTCTATGGGGTGACGATGGCGCTAGAGCGCAATCCAGAGGCGGTTAAGGCCATGCTAGTGGCCGATTGGGAAATTGCAACCCATGGCTATCGCTGGATTAATTATCAATTTGTTTCCGAGAAAACGGAGCGCGAATATATTCGAAGGGCGATCGCCCTTCATACCCACATCACAGGGTATCCTCCTCAGGGTTGGTACACGGGAAAAGTGAGTCCCAACACGCGCCGATTAATACTGGAGGAAGGAGAATTTCTCTATGACTCTGATAGTTACTGCGACGATTTACCCTATTGGGATTTTGCATCAGGAAAACCCCATCTGATTATTCCTTATACCCTGGATAACAACGATATGAAATTTGGCGGTTACCAGGGTTTCAATTGTGGCGAACAGTTTTTTACCTACCTCAAAGATGCCTTTGATGTGTTGTATGCCGAAGGAGATGAAACGCCGAGGTTGATGAATGTCGGGTTGCATTGTCGCCTGAGTGGAAAACCCGGTCGAGCAGCAGCCGTTGCTCGGTTCTTAGACTATGTACAAGGCCATGACGCGGTGTGGCTTTGTCGGCGAATCGATATTGCCAATCATTGGTATCAGCATCATTATCCGGATAGCGAACAACCCTAATGATGGCTGCTAAGGACAGGGCAAAAAACACATGTTACGCTTCATACCCTGACCGACGATTCATACCAACATTTTGTGTTGCCGCCCGTAGATACATGTCCCGGTAGTACGGCTCGAGGAGGTTCGCGTTGTGCGTCACCGCTGCCAAATTGGCATGGTACTCCTGCATTAGTTCGCGGGCTTCGGCCTTGATAGCTACCTCATCTAAAGTCAGCACGCGCCCCTCTTGCATCACAATCTGTCCCGCTACGATCGCCATCCGCACCGAGGAACCATTCTCGCAGAACACCAGTTGTCGCCGCAGATCGTTGAGGGGTGTGAAGGCCAGAGTATCGAGGTCGAGCAAGATCATGTCGGCCTCGTAACCGGGAGCCAAAACGCCGACCTTCTGCCCCAAACGCATGGCGTGGGCACCGCCCCGGATGGTCGTGTGCAACAGCTCTTGAGGCTTGAGCCAGTGACGATAGTCCGGCTGGGTGAGAGTGTGGAGCAGACCCGCCATTTTGATGACACCCCAAAGGTTGAGGGTATCGTCAACACAGGCTTCGTCGGTGCCAAAGCAAAGGGGAATGCCGCGATCGCGTAAAGCTCGAAAGGGCATAATGCCACTGCCCAATCGCAGGTTGCAAACGGGGTTATGGGCAACGCTACAACCCGATGCAGCCAATCGATCCATGTCCACATCATCGACCCAGATGGCGTGAATCACTAACATGCGCTCATCCAGCAACCCTAGATCGGCGACATATTGCACGAGGGATTTGCCATACTTTTCCTCGCCCAAAACGCGCTGGAGTTTGGTTTCCAGAATATGCACGTTGAAGGGCAGGTCGTAGGTGCGGCTGAGGTCAGAGAGCGCGGCAAAGTAATCCGGGGTCACTCGTTGCGGAGCCGAGCAGGATACCGCAGCCCGGAGGCGATCGCCACACTGCCCATGCCAGCGCTCCAGCACATAGCGGTTGAGTTCCAGCAGTTCTTCAGTCGATTGACGCGGCGCGTTCGCCATCTGCTGCCGCAGCTCTTCGGGGAGCAAGTCGTAGAGGTAGGGATATTTTTCGTACTCAACCACATTGGGCTGATCCAGCGCAGCGGCAACGCGCATACCACTGTCGGCGTAGGCTTGCATGAGCCCGTCGATGGTGTCGGGGGTGGGGATAGGGATATAGAAGGCGTCATCGTGGACGGTGGTGATGCCCAGCTTCAGCATTTCCAAGCAGCCCAGCAACGTCCGAATATAGTTCAGCCGAGGCGACGGTGGCTTGTCGCTGAGGGGCGGCACTTCATAGAGCATGAATACTTCCAGCGGCATACCATCCAGCATTCCCTTCATCAGGTTGCCAGGGGAATGGAGGTGAGCGTTGACCAGCCCAGGCATGGCCAACATGCCGCTGGCATCGATGATTTGTAGGTCAGGCTGCGATTCTGGAACGGGCAAATTGGGGGCGATCGCCCGAATCTGGCTCCCCTCAATCAAAATATCGGCACAGGGAAATTCTGTATCCTGATCGTCCAAGGTCAGAACACGAGCATTACGAATAAAAAGCGTCATAGGTTCGTGGTGAAAAAATCAACGGTACAGCCACAAAGACCAGCAAGTTAATCGTTAGGCATCTTTGCGACTATTCTCACGTGAGAAACACTTCTCTACTATGTTTTTCAAAGCCATTTTTGTAGAAAGCCCCAGAAGGTTCTTTTGCTTTGTAAATAGCCTCGTAAGCGCGATCTATATTCCTGAAGTATTCCTCATTGTGCAATGGAAAATCAGAAAATATGACTGCACTTACGGTCAAAAACTTTCTGCTGGAGAGAGGATGGGCATAAGGGATATTCTGATTTTCTAGAGAGTGAATAAACTGAGTGGCTATTTCAGTGACTTTTGTAAGATTCTTCTCACATAAAACGTGCAAAAACTCATCACCTGCCCATCGGACAACACGACCACCGTATTGTCTTTGATGCTCTCGAAATAAGTCACCTAACTGAGTCAAGATCTGATCGCCATATTTATAGCCAAAAGTATGGTTGATACCGCTAAAAGAATCAATGTCATATAGAACAACGGATAAAAATGTTGCCGCATCACTACCTTTTATCAACTCCAATAAATCGGCTCTAGTGTCAAGCCCAGTGAGTTGATCCATCAGTCAAACTTATAGTGCAAAGGAAAGCTAACAACTAAGATAAACAATAACAGATAAAATTTGCAACTAATGATTTTCGACTGTCCGCTTCATTGATTGGCTAGTTTGCCCTGGAGCCAGAACCAGCGTTGCTAACACTGGAAGATGATCTGAACTTCCAGTGTTCTGGCCTACCCATGCCTTCAGGACTGTAAATTCTTCTGAGCGCCAAATATAGTCTATTCGTTGACCAGCGGGGAGGGAAATGTTCCCAATTTGAACAGGAATTGTGTGTCCTAAACCCCAACCTTGCTCGTGGAAACTATCGTGTGCAGAAGCTGAAAGCTCTCTATAGAACTCAGATGTATCTACCAGATTGCAGTCACACAGCAATAGAAAAGGGCTTCCATCTTGCTGGAATTCTTGTTCTAGACGACGAATCTCTTCAACTTCTTGAACGTGATGTTCAGTTGCAACGGCTGCCCATCGATGTAGGGGTTCGTTGAGCGTTGGATTATGGACACCGTCCACACTGAAAATCTGAATGCTTGTCTCGTTGACTTGGATGGTTGCCTGAATACCTAGGCGGGGTTCTGGTACCAAAAACTCTTCACCCGTCTCAAGGTTTATTTCATAGCGACGCCCTGGCAGCGGAACTATACGACTGGCTGTGATAGGAAATTTGCTCAGAATACCAACAGCTTCTGGCCCTTACTGTTCTGGTATCAGAGTCGTATATGGATAGTCATCCGCTAGTGTTTGAACTAATGGTTGAGCAAGTTCTGGAATCCATTCCTGGACACCAATAATATCCGGATTTTCAGCGCGAATGACTTGAGCGATCGGCAAATAGTCTTGATTACCTGACCGCAGATTAAATGTCATCGCTGTAATGTCTTGACCAGGCGCAACTAGCTTGGGAAGGGATGGAAGAAAAAGCGCTCCATAGAATGAGCAGAAGGCAAAGGTTGGAATTCCTAATCCCACAATCAATCGCCATCGGCGCAACCAAAATGCGGTAACCAGTAAGATTGGCAGTGGGATAAATAGATAAATCGCAATGTAATTGAGTAGCTCAATCCACCAGAAGCGAACAAAACCCAGCGATCGCACAAACAACCACAGAGCTATAAAGAGCGCGTAACTCCAGCCAAGCCAGGGCAATACTATTCGTTTCAGCATGGTGAGACTCAAGCCAGTTTTGAAGCGAGATGCCCATCACTTTAACAATGAATGATTAGGGTTTCGTTAAAGGGGCGATCGCTGCTTCACCCTTCGCCTCACTCCGAGTTTAGAGGCTTAACCCAGAACTTTCCACGAATGCTTCCACTGGGGAATGCAGTCTAATGGTTCGGTTGAGCAGCTATCAGTAACTTCGGTACAATACCAATCAACCTTGCAAGTATGTTCCAATCGGATTGTGATGTCGCTCTTACACCGCGACTGCTTGAGACGTTGTTTCCGGAGACGCTGGTTCAAAACGCAAAACCATCATCTGCTCTGGACGTACCCCCACAGATTCATAAGTGCGTCCGTCCCGATCACTAAACTCAACTTCAAATGCTGTGCCATTCGCCAATGTCTCAACCACTGTACCAACTTGCCCTCGCCACAAATTGTATTGGGGAAGATCAACCGTCAAGGCGACAACATCCAGCAACTTAGCATTACTCATTGTGCTCAATACCTACACTGAACTACAGAGGATAGCAGGTTGTTAATCTTGGAATCTCTGAATCATGCTCGATGATCCAACCACTCCGAAAGGTTGCACTTCTATTCTGCCATTCGATTATGAAATCTAAGGTGTAGCGTTGCCCAAACTCATCTTGTCTGCCTAACCGTGCTTCTTGAGTTTTGACGACTTCAAGCAGAATTTGGCGCAATTCCTCAGCATCGCTAGCTACCATACCGAGAATTGATGAAAAGAGCCGAGCTTTGTGCTTTCCATCATCATGCTCTGGATTAAGGCAATAGTCACGAAGTTTGCGAATATCAACAACTGCTTGCTCAGCGTTTGGAATCAGCATTCAAAAGCATTTCTTGCCAGAAATTAATATCTCAAAAATCAACTAAAAGGGAATGGCGCTGAGTCAGATTTCATAGGCAGTGCCCACCCTACGGCTACTCATCAATCTGCCCAAGTATCTACACAAATTAATTGTGATTTTCTGAGACTGGATTAGTGGAGGTGCCTCAGCAGCGTACCGATAATCTTAATATACTGCCCTCGCTTGAAAGCAAAGCTAGCTAAAGCCGCCGTGCCTACTTGGTCAAGTCAGAAAAGTTACTTGCCCCAGATTTTGTGCCGATTATCAATGAGCCTTGGCAGAGGCAGACTGTTTCATTGGATCCTGATTTCTTGGCGAGACTTAATAGCTATGACTCTCTGTCTTCTGTCCGTTATATCAGTCACATCGAAGTGCAAATTTCGATCAGAATGCCATCCAAATCTCGTACGTAGGCGACGGTTTGCCCCCAGGGTTTAACCTTCGGTTCTACTAAGGCAAGGGCGCCCGCTTCGATCGCCCTTTCGCAGACTGCTGACACATCATCTACAACAAAACCCACCTCAATCCCAGCGGGTGGGCGATCGCGATCGTTTTCTAAAAAGCCGTCGGGTAGGTTTGATTTGGCAAGTTCGTTGCTGGCAAAGGCGAGTGTGGTGCCGCCCGTTTCTAGCTCAGCATAATCCTGACTCTCGTGCAGGAATCGGCGCTCTAAACCAAAGGCGTTTTCGTAGAACTCAATCGCTTGCACGACATCCTTCACGTAGAGAATCGTGTACGAGAACTTAACCATACGTCATCCCTCATCAAAGACCGACGAGAAGATGGTAGTACTTTTGTTCGATTTTCTCAAGTCTGAAGAGAGCGATTCCTAACCAAAACCTGAAATCGATTGACTGGAAACCGCGATTTATTGCCGTCAATCGGCAGTACTAAATTCAGGGATGAGGGCGATCGCTCTTCAGTATGCCTAGCGATCGGTCACAACGAAGCGTGAGAGGTTCACAAACCGCTCCATCAACAACATCAACGTGGCGGTGGCGAAGACCAGCACCCCGGCGATGGAGGCTGCGCGGACATCGAGGTTGTTCTGCACCAGGGTCAACATTCGTACGGGCAGCACCTGGGTCCGCGCATCGGAGAGGAACAGCGACACGGTGATGTTGTCGAAGGAGGTGAGGAAAGTAATGAAGCTACCCGCAATCACTCCCTGTCGCGCGAGGGGGAAGGTGATGTGGCGGAAGGTATACCAGCCGTTGGCACCCAAACTGGCGGAGGCATCTCGAAAGGAGCCATCCATTTGGCTAAGGCTCACCAAAATTGTTCGCACCAAATAGGGCACACCGACAACAATGTGGGAAATCACTAGCGTCATGACCGAAACACGCCAGCCGATAAAGTTGTAAAACACCAGCAGCGCCAGTCCCACGGACAGGGCTGGCATGGCGATGGGTGACATAAAGAGGGCTTCTAGGGCTTGGGTGAGGCGCGATCGCCGCTCCGTTAGCACCAACGCCGCCGCAAATCCCAGCACAATGCAGGTCAGGGTAGTGAAAGTGGCTACCCAGAGGCTATTCCAGGTTGCGGCCCAGAGTTCGGGTAGCTCTCGCAATGCGATATACCACTTGATTGAGAGCCCAGGCGGCGGAAACCTGAGGGTTTCGCCCGCGGAGAAAGAGGCAATCAGGATGATGATGGTAGGGGCGGTTAGCAGGGTCAGGGCAGAGAAAGCACCCAGCTTTACAACCCAGTTAAAGGTGAGGCGGTTCCAGTCTGTGGTGGACGATTTGGGCGATCGCGCCGCTCGCACAAGAGTCGAATTTGCCATATCACATCCATCAATGTCGGTATCAGCGGTTAACCACGTCAGCGGTCAACCAAGATTTTTATCGTTTGCCAAAGGCGTTAGCTAGGAAGAAGGCACCAGTTTCGAAACGCTCTACACTCCGCAGGATGAACGGAATCGATTACGTATGGGTGTAAGAGCGACTGATGCGTCCGAGAGAACTCAGCAAGGTGACGACGATCAACACCGTAATCAACAAAACGGTCGAGATTGTAGCCGCAAAGGGGAAGTTAAACAGGGAAACCGCTTGCTGATAGATATACATCGGCATAAACATAATGCGTCCCCCTCCAATCACAGACGGCGTGACGAAGGAACTCACCGAAGCGGCAAACACTAACAGGGAACCAGCGATAATCCCCGGCAAGGTGAGCGGAAATGTAATCCGCCAGAAGGTGCGCCACGCCGCACTTCCCAAACTGGCTGAGGCCGCTTCTAGGTTGGGATCTAGCCGAGCCATCGACGCAATTAACGGCAAAATCATCAACGGCATTTGAATTTGAGACAATGCCGCAACCACTCCGTGGTGAGTAGATAGTAGCCGCAGCGGCTCCTCAATAATGGACAGGCTGAGCAGGGCTGAGTTGATCACACCTTGCCGTCCCAGAATGACAATCCAGGCAAAGGTGCGAACGACGGCACTCGTGAGCAGGGGCAGAACAATCAAGAAAGTCAGGATACTCCGCCAGTTGCCTGGGCGCGTTCGACTGTGCAACAACGCCAAGGGATAGCCCAACAGCAAACACACAATCGTGGTTTTGGTGCCGAGCCAGACGGTGTCCCACAGTACTTTCAAATTGAAGCCATCGCCAAAGAACTTGGCATACTGCTCCCAGCTCAACCCACTGGCTTCCCCAGTCTGCGACAAGCTGGTGATAACCATCAGCACAATGGGTGCCAGATAGAAAATCATCAGGAAGAGCGTGAGTGGAAAAACTAATGCCCAGCCCTGTCCTGCTTTGAGGAGCGCTTTGGCCTGCATCACTACACCGTGACCTCCCGGTTGAAGCGCTCGATCCAATCCGGACGATTGAGGTTGATGGTGTCCCAATCGAGGTAAATCAGCTGGGAGATGAAGTCTTGCGGATCGGTGGAGAACAGTTCCTCAAAGGGGCCAGACAACTGCACACCCGTATTGGTAGGGCCAAAAAAGTAGGGAGAAGCAGCCAGAACATTTTGGGCTTCGGCGCTAATCACCGTGTCGATGTACGCGGCGGCCGCTTCGACCGATGCCTGAGGATTCTTGACAATACTCATGGTGGCGCGAATGCCAACGGAGCCGCCTTCGGGAATAGCCCAGCCCATGTTCAAACCTGCATCCTGCATAGAGAGGACGGCATTCATATAAACCGGGGCGATGTCCACTTCCCCTTGCTGCAACAAGGTCGCGAGGGCGCCCGGGCTCGGTGCTACGGCTGCCACATTCGGTAGCAGTTCCTGAACACGCTCAAACGCCACTTCAATATCGGCTTCGCTGCCGCCAAAGCGCTTGGCCACTTCTACCATGAAGGCCGTCCCTAGGGAGCTGTTCATGGTGACCAGGCCAATTCGCCCAGCATTTTCGGGATTCCAGAACTCTTCCCAGGCCGCTGGAGCCGATTCGTATCGGTCGGCGTTGTAGCCAATGCCAATGGCCGTGACAGCTACGGTCGGCCCCCAGGTATCTTCGCCGCCCTGGAAATCAGGGAAGAGGTTGGCAAAACTGGGGCTCAGATCGGTGGGGAACGGCTGCAGAATGTCTTCACGGGGGGCAGCACGGAATGGGCCTTCGTCCAGTAGGCAGACATCGAAGGGAGGATTGTCGGGGGCAGCGATCAACTGCGCCACCTGGTCGTTGGCTAGCATTGGCACAATGGTGGCATCAATATCTTGGTTGGCTTTCACCTGGCTGGCGACCACTTCCCGGTGGGCTTCTTCCCAAAGGCCAGGATAGGCAACCGCGCTGATGGAGCCACCGATCGCCCCACCATCGCCCTCGGCGGTGGCAGCCTCTTCGCCTTCGGGGGCAGGGGCAGTGGTTTGAGATTGTCCGCAGGCTTTGAGCATCATGCTGCTACCAACAAACACCCCCGCTCCCAAAACAGAGCGGCGAGATAAACGATTAAATCGACGATTCACCATGTGTGATATCTCCTAATGAAAATGGTTTGATCAAATTTGTGTGAGTAGCTGTTCAATCCGGCAAGCCAACAATGGCAATGAATGGCAAGCTGAAGCTGTTCTAGAACATTGGAGATGACCTCAATCAAATCCACTGAATCCCACTCAGCCGATTGGCAAAGTGGGCTTATTCAACCTGCTTGTCACCGTCATTGCCGCGAAACAGAGAACAGGCCTGAGCAGAGGTCAAGGTGAGATAGACCTTCTGCCCTGGCACCAGCGCCTTGACGCCAACACCACGGGGCTGCGTCACTTTAATGGGGATGCCGCTGGCAGTACGAACTTCGTAAATCGTGGCCGCACCCAGCGGCAAGCAAATATCGACTTGCACAGGGAGAGCCGCAGGGCTAGGCTCGGTACTTATGCGGAGGTTTTCGGGACGGATGGCGAGCTGCACAGGAGAGTAGGCAGGCATCTCGGGATCGATCGCTAGGGGTAGGTGCTCTCCGTCGGCCAGGGAAACGACACAACTCTCGCCATTCTGTTGAATGAGGGTTCCGGAAATGAGATTCGTGGTCCCCACAAACTGACTCACAAAGAGCGTGGCGGGGCGATCGTAAATGGTTGTTGGCGTATCGAACTGCTGCACCACGCCATGGGACATGACGGCAATGCGGTCAGCCATGCTCAAGGCTTCTTCCTGGTCATGGGTTACGAAGATGGTTGTGATGCCCTGTTCTGTGAGCAAGCGTTTCACCTCAATCTGCATATCCAGGCGCAGGTTCTTATCTAGGGCGCTAAAGGGTTCGTCCAGCAGGAGAATGCGTGGCTCCACGGCTAGGGCACGCGCCAGGGCAATCCGCTGCTGTTGCCCGCCGGACAGCTCGTTGGGATAGCGATCGCCCATCATCTCCAACTTCACCAGCTCCAGCATGTCTCGAACGCGCGATCGCACATTAGTGCCAGAGGTGCGCTGCGCCCGCAGCCCGTAGGCCACGTTGTCAAACACTGTCATGTGAGGAAACAGCGCATAGTTTTGGAATACAATCCCCACGTTGCGCTTGTGGGTTGGGATATGTTCAACCCGCTGACCATCAATGCGAATTTGCCCGACCGTAGGCGTCAAAAAACCCGCAACGAGCCGCAGCAACGTTGTTTTGCCACAACCACTCGGCCCTAAGAGTGCGACAAACTCACCTGGATTGACCTGGAGGTGAATCTGGTTCAGCACTGTTACATCGCCAAAGCGGTGCGTTATCCCTTCAATGTCTAAACCATGACCTCGGTGAGCGGGAGATAACTCAGCCTGAGATGAGCGCGCGGACGCAAGCGGAACAGTAGGTGACTGAGCCATGGACAAAACCCAGAATGCGATACTAGATGAGACAATGGGTGTACTGTATACAGCCCCAGAAACCGTGATTGTACTGAGGAATACAGTTCACTCAAAAATCTTCAGGATTTTTTTTGATTCTACAACAGCCCTGCAAATCAAATAAGGTAATGTTCTTCTCAGTCGGTTCTGTGCATGGTGTCAGACATTGCGTGATGGCCTAAATTCGTTGACGTTTTGGCGCAATCCAACAAGACATCAACGAGATGTATAGCGCGACGCGCTCAGGTAGAACCCAATCTCAATGCGTCAGGCTATACCCGCCCTGCACAAGAGCAGAACGGGAGGTTGAAATCGAGTCTATGCCTACAATGTCCGACTCCGTGGAGGTCTACCTAAACCGCCACGTCTTGCGTTGTTGTTTAGGGACTTGCGTGAAAATAAAATCCCCAAAATCCCAGAGAGAGGGGCGGCGGGCTTAGCCCACCACCCCTCTCTCTGGGATTTTATTTTCTGGCTAATCCCTTAGTTATTAGCCGATCCGTACTTTGGGTTGTGCAAAGGGGGAACGATCGCAGGGTAAGAACTGACCGCGCCCTTCCGTCACCAGGATTTCGCCATCTCGCCATACCACTTCGCCTCGGGAAAGCGTAATGGCAGGGTAGCCCTTAATCTCCATGCCTTCGTAGGGGGTGTAGTCCACATCATGGTGAAGCATCGTGTTGGTGAGCG
>JBCBSL010000032.1:0-23401 GCA_039819145.1 Cyanobacteria bacterium J06638_22 | reverse complement strand
ACCCGGTGCGACTTATCCTGGCTAATGCCCTTGCCGATGGCTTGCAGGGCTTTACCGAGGGCACTGGTCGACTTACCCTTGCCCGCTCCGGTATAGATTTCAATGCCCTCAATTCCGTGATTCGCCGCCGTGGGGTGGAAGTGGGGCTTCATTTCAGAGTGCAGGTCAGCAATGTCGAGCAGTTCTGGAGGGGCACCCCGCCCCGTGGCGATAATTTCTAATTCCGGAGACTTATTCTTCAGGGTGCGAATGACGTCATCCACCGGCAACAGCCCCAGATCCAGCACGGGATTGAGTTCATCTAGCACCACCACGGAGTAGAGGTCGGAGGCGATCGCCCCCTTGGCTACATCCCAGCCCCGTTGAGCCTCAAGCTGATCGAAGCGGGTCACATCGTCCGGGCCAAAAAATTCTGCTCGTCCCGTCCGCACCTGGTCAATGAGGTGCGGAAAACCACGTTGCAGAGCTTCGATCGCCGCATCTTCATCGTAGTAACGGCCTGGGCCTTTGAGGAAGCGCAGCAGCAATACACGGGTGGGGCTGAGGCTTTTGATACCCACCCCAATGGAGCGCAACACAACCCCCAGCGCTGCCTGCGACTTGCCCTTTCCAGCTCCGTCGTACACATGGATCTGCCCCTCCAGACGCTCCGATCGCGCCTGGGCGGTACGAATTCCGATACCGTTTCTGGTCATGGCTCTAAGATGGTTCATGGGGCAATATCCTATCCAACACGATAACGAATCCTCAACACGCAGGAAAAATTGCACTAGGGTCAAGACGGCATACGGTTTAGGGATCAACCCAAGCCTGCCCGTGCGATCGCTAGCCGCTGTTTTACATTCTACGTTTTACACCCTACTTGTAGCGCGTAGCTACATGATTTTACCGATTCACACACTACAAATAGCATTACCATTGCTATTTTTGAGGAAATTCTCCTGAGAATCTTCGCAATGGTTTACGATTGCCCCGTGTCGAACGCGATCGCCCCGTATCGGGGGTTGAGGAATCCGAGTATGATTTTTTTTCGAGAAGCGGCGTATCCACGCCGCTTCTCGAAAAAAAAATCATACTCTTAGCCAGCAATACCCCGTATCGAATGGGATCGAGTCGACTGTGATCGAAAGGTGAAACCGAAGAATTGATGGATGTTCTAGTCTTACCCCTGCGGGCGATCGCCTTCCAGATTTTGTTTTTGCTGATGGCGATCGCCATTGAAGGAACGATCATGCAGCGCCAGCTCTCCTTCGTGCCGCGCCTGGCCATGCAATACGCTGCAATGCTTAACCTGGGGATCGTTGTGTTTGGCTGGTTCGTCTTTTTCGCCGTGGAAGTGCTGCTGCCTCGACCGATACAGAATCAGTTGATTGAATTTATTTTTTTCAACCGATGGACACAACAAACCGCATTATGGGGAATCCTGGCTGGGTTCCTGACTTTTTTTATGAGCTTTTTCATCAAGGCCTTTAGCTTGAATCAGTTGCAGTTGGCCACGCTATCCCCTGGCGAGAGGGAGGCGATGCGTCGGGGGGGAAGTTCGTCTCGACGGCCTCGCCTGAATAAGAAAAAGCCTAAGGATAGCGACTCGACTGCTGCCGAGCGGCCAAGCCTTATCCTCATCGCCAACGCGATGCTCGTTGCCAATGCTCTGAGCTATTCGGCCATCCTTTTCGTATTATTTACCCGCTATTTGGTCGTTGAGGCAATTTCGTGACAGGAAGCCCGTCGCACAACGATTCGCGCACACCATTCCCACGCAATATCAGCTGTCCATTTCCAAACATTGTTCGCCTTTTGCCAAACCTGTTCCTTCTTTGCCTCCCGTCTCTGCCATGAACACGTTGCAAGCCATCCTTCAGGAACTCTGGAATCAATTAAAACCACCCCAAGCATTTTCCTGGCAAACATTGGTTTGGCTGAGTATTTTCTCCTGGTGTTTGTCGTATTTGACGAATATTCCGGATCCAACGAATCTACAAGGCTCAGAAGTAATATCAGAGCTTTTGCGGGAAATTCTGGCATGGATGGGGTGGTTTTTCTTGACCTTTGGCATTGCCTGGGGTTTGTGGGGAACCAAGCTCAACGTTTTTTTCGGGTGGTATATTCGCCCCGCCCCTTGGATATCCGGAGCGATGGTATGCCTACTACTATTTCGGGGCGGCGAAGACAATGAAGCCCTTCCATTTCCCCTCGCGTTGACAATTTGGCCACTGGTGTCGGCGGCGATCGCCATCATCCCGCGCCTTTTCCCTTATCTCACCTTCAAACTACCAACGCTCGAAATTCAGCGAGAACTCATCATCTTCTTCCTCGTGAGTTTGCTAATGAGTTGTTGGTTTCGCTTCCATTTCCTGCTGCAAGACTGGCTAACCGGTTATCCCAGTCTGATAACCGATGATCTAAGCCGGAGTGGCTTTGTGATTCGCGTATCTGGCGCGGAAGCAATCCCCGATCCCCGAGGGGCCGAGCATTTGAGTGAGCTAAATCGACTCCTGCAAGAGGATATAGATGGCCAACCCTGGGCGGTAGCCGAACGATGGTTGCTGGAACGGGACAGTAACATCCAGGCATTTCAGGAGCAGGTACACCGCAATCGGCAAGGTTTTGTAGAAGACATTTACTGGCGGTTTCAATCGATTGTGCCGCCCCAGCAACCTCGTCCCACTGAATATATTCTCAATTTGCGGGCATCCTGGGGTGGGCCAGCGTCACAACCCGGGGGCTACTTCTTGGAACAGACGTGCCGGGTTCGCCAGGTTGCCGATCCCGCATTGCTACAGCAGGGGGCCGATCCGCAAACGGCGATCGCGGCTCCGGTCGCGCAGCTAGATTGTGAACCCATCAATCCAACAAAAATGTGGCTGGTTCCACTGAACACAACAGGAGGTGTCGGATGAATCTTGGGCGTGTATTTGTGATTGCGACCAATGTGTTTCGGGAGGTCATTCGCGATCGCATCCTATATCTGGTCGGTCTCTATGCCGTCCTTCTGTTTCTCGCCGGACGGTTTCTGGTGGATATTGCCGGAAGCACCGAGGACAAGATGCTGCTGGATTTAGGGCTAGCGGCTATTAGCATCGTGGGGTTGGTCATTGCCGTGTTCATTGGCACGGGGCTCGTTAATAAGGAAATTGAAAAACGCACGGTCTATGTGCTCATCTCTAAACCCGTCAGTCGGCTGGAGTTCATCGTCGGCAAGCATTTGGGCCTATCGGCGATGCTCGCCGTGCTGATTGCCGCCATGACCGTCATCTATTTCATCATCCTAGAAATCTTCCTGTTCCGCACCCCCACGCCCTATGTCAGCGTCATTATCTCGTCTGGTTTCCAGTTCATCGAACTGTCGCTGATCACAGCGGTTGCCATTTTGTTTGGCGTGTTCACCAGCCCCTTGCTGGCTACGTTGCTGACGTTTGGGGTGTATTTGATGGGGCAGTCGAGCCGCGACCTGCTGCAACTGGGTGCCATCAGCGAAAGCTCTGGCTTCCAGCGTGTGACCGAGGTGATGTATGTGCTGCTCCCCGACCTGTCGCGCCTCAATCTCAAGAATCAGGCTGTCTACGGCATGGAACTGATGCCTAGTGGACTGGAACTAACGGCAAGTGCGATTTATGCCCTCGTTTACATTGCACTACTGCTGGCGATTTCCACCTTCATCTTCGCCCGCCGCCAGTTCTAAAGGCTATACCCGCTGGCTTCGGCTGCGCGCAGCCAGCGAGTCGTTGCATGTCCTAATTGCATATGGTCTTTCAAGCAAATGCGGAGTATGAGGTACAAAGCTAGAGTTCAATCCGTTCTCGCACAATCCGAATGCCCTCCCAGGCAGGCATTTTTCCCTCTCGCCGCAGCTCAATCAATGCAAAATGGTAATAGAGCTGACCGGCCTTATTACGAAAGTCGCTGTATCTCTGAATTGTTGCGTCATCACGCTTCTGAGTACGGTTGAATCGCCGAAGAAAATTACGTTCTTCCTCAGCTTGAGGATAGACGTCAATCAGAAAGTTCAAGCATTGGCAGACGCCAAGTAAGTAATTTTGAGCAATGTTTAGACTTTGAGTTCGGTCATAGTCATCAATAACAGTGCAGTCGAGGTCGAGGGCGCGAGCGAGGTCGTGGGCGCGGTCGAGGTCGAGGGCGCGGTCGAGGGCGCGGTCGAGGGCGCGGTCGAGGTCGAGGGTGTGGGTGTGGGCAAGGTCGAGGGCAAGGCCGCGGTCGAGGGCGAGGTCGAGGGCGCGAGCGAGGACGCAGTCGAGGGCGCGAGTGCGGTCGAGGGCGCGGGCGCGGGTGCGGGCGCGGGTGCGGGCGCGGTCGAGGGCAAGGTCGAGGGTGGCGCGGTCGCGGGCAAGGGCGCGGTCGAGAGCGCGGGTGCGGGCGCGGGCGCGGGCAAGGTCGAGGGTGGCGCGGTCGCGGTCGCGGTCGCGCTCTCGGTCGCGGTCGCGGGAGAGGGAGAGGTCAAAGACAAGCGTAATGACTAGGTCAATAGTGCGATTGAGAGTGGGGTCATTGGTGAGGTCTTGGATGCGGGCACGTTCGTAGGCGGGTTCAGAGAAAAAACTGTCAGCTTCACCATGGAGATTTACATTTTGCTTGAGCTGTTTTTGTAACTGTTTCTGCCATTGAGGCCATTGATCTGGCTTGATGCCTACAATCGTGTAGTTGTTTCCAGCTTGGCACCAACAACCGATTTTTTTTTCAGCAGTACTATAACTATCAGCCTCTGAAGGCTTGGGCAAGCGATAACGAAATCCAGGGGTAAATTGCTGCTGAGTCAGCCAATCACAAAAGGCCTCGGCATCACTCGCTCTCAACCCCGTAATCGGTTGCTGGGCTGTTCCAGGAGCAAATCGGTCGGTCATCCAATGATCCGGTTGTACCTGTTTCTGCTCAGCCTGTTGCGCATCAATAAAGAGCTGATATTCGGCGCAAGTGATATAACTCATATCGATTTCGACCGCTTCATCCACCCGCAACAAGTTTTTGAGTCGTCGGGTCAATAATACTTGAGCGGCAAGTACAAAGCGCTCCCTCATCGTTCTTCTAACCCTTCTGCAAGTAGGGTTTCCAATTCTGCTCTCACAGATGGATCGACACTTTTCCCTTCTTCTAAGCAATCAAAGGCAAGGGCAAGGGCATCAACTTTAGAGGATTGAATCGCTGCTTGAATGATGTTTGATGAATCTCCCTGAGCGGCATAGAGTCGAATCGTTTCTGCCCACCATGAAAGTTGTTTTGGATCTTTCAGGGCATTGATTAGTATTGACTCTCGATTAGATTCTCTAACTTCAACCGAGGCTAAATACTCTTGAAAACTAAGATGGGCAAATTCATAGACCCCTTCCTCTTTTTCACTTAATAGTCCGCTGACTTCCCTGATCTGTCTTAGAAACTCTGTTGGGGGCAAAGATTCGTTGGAAACCGATTCAAATCGCTTTTGAAGAAGTTGATCTACACGAGGAGAAAGCATAAATGTTCGATTTTTATAGTGCATTAGAGCTAAAGCCAATAATTGGAGAACAGATTGTTTTTGCGAGGCTGTCAGAGAATCAGGAATTCCCTTCGCTTGTTGGCGTTTTTCTAGTAGAACTTGACAGATTTCCTTATAGAGATCAACACGCTTACCGGGCAGAGCACTACCCCGACGATGAACGGTAGCAATCATCGTTAATAACAAAGGGTTTACTGCCATCGCCACCAGTGGTGCACTATCTCGGATCTGTTTCACCAAGTTATCTGCTTGTCTTTTTGCCTCTTCTCTAACACCCAAATCATCCGTATTGTCTTGGGTTCTAATTTCTGTTTCTAGGTACTATCCATGGATAAACTGCTGCACTTGCTTCAGTGTAAAAGGCTGTACTTCCAAGACCGTTACGGGTTGCCGAAGTTTGGCATGTTGATACCCTAGCGGGCGCGATGTCAAGATAAATGGTGCATCTGGATATTCCTTCATCTGGAAATCGACCCACCGACTTACAGTTCGCCGCTCGGTTTCATCCGCAATTTCATCCAAGCCATCCAGCAAAATCAGGCACTGATTCTGTTTCAGCTTTCTTGCAAACCACCTCGATGGTGGCTTTAGGGGTTCAATCGTTTGAAGCCGCTGTACATAGGTATTGATGAGATCTACCAATGACAGCCGAGGATTTTCAATAATATCTTTCCGAACATCTCTCAAGTACATCAAAACGGGAATGTAATTTGGCGCTTTTGGATGGATGAATTTACGCTGTTTGCGGCTAGCATAGATAAACGTCAAAAAACGCATCAATGTTGTCTTTCCCGATCCCGGCACACCCAGAATGGCTAATCGTCTAAAAGCAGAATCTCTCTGCGACATCTTTACTAAAAGGTCACCGATTTCCTGTTGTCCCGATAGTTTTTCAGGCCGCTTTTGAATCAGATCAGGAGAAATTATTTTCAGGCTCTTCTGGGAAATTTTTAGTGGCACAAACAGGTGCTGAAGCTTCAGCACCTGGTCTTTATCAAGGCCTTGGGTTTCATAGTTACGCCAAAGGTAGGTCAGCCGCTGGTAGTACTTGTCCTCAAAGTCGGATGTCAGATTTCGCCATGCTTGTGCTGTTTGCTCTTGTAGACCTTGAATAGCACGGTCGCCCACCGCAAATATCCATTTGGCTAAGCCACCCCCTCTTGCCTCTGCTTCATTGCCTGCTTCTTCCATGAATTTGTCACTAAAGCGCACCCAGAGGGTTGAACATCCAGTTAGGAAGGCGGCGAACACGGCTTTTGCGACATCAACTTCATCCGCTAAAAGTTCATGAGCCGTCACTCCAATACCCACTCCCGAGGGAGTCCACTTCACGATATTGGTGATGATCGCTTGAACAAATTTATCCATAGACCATGGCAGCAAGAGGCTGTCTCTAGGCAAGAGGTTGCCTCTAGTTTATGCAACGTCTCCAAAATGGGGGGAGCCAGAGAAAAATTTTAATCTTGGATATTGGCAGTTTCCCTTCATTACAACAATTGCTATCAAGGAAAAATCGCAGGAGCCACGATAACGCCAGCGGCTTCCAGCGCTGCCGCCGCTCGCAGAATTTTGGCTTCCTGGTAGGGAGCCGCGATGATTTGGATGCCAATGGGTAAGCCATTGGGCTGTTGCACTGGAACTGAGAGGACGGGCAAGCCAATGAACGATAGCGGTTGGGTGTAGAGTCCTAGGTTCGGTCGGAGCAGCACCTCTTCGCCGTCGATCATCAGGGTTTGCTGTTCCAGTTTGGGGGCAACACAGGGCGTTGTCGGCGCAAGGATGAGATCCACTTGCTCGAACAGTTCACGGACGCGATCGCGATACCAGCGACGAAACCGCTGCGCCTGGGTGTACCAATGGCCGGGGATAAAGGCTCCCGACAGGAAGCGATCGCGCGTGGCCGGGTCAAAATCCATGGGGCGTTCCTTCAGTCGGGAAAAATGCAGGTTGGTGCCCTCGCAACTGGTGATGATATAAGCCGCCGCCCGTGCCCGTTTGGCTTCGGGAATGGTGATGCGCTTCTCGGCATTTAGTGCTTGGGCAACGGTTTCCAGCGCGGCGAAAATCTCCGGGGTCGCCCCGGTCGCAAAGTGGTCGTCGGCTACGGCCACCGTTAGCCCGTCGAGTCTCTGGGGCAGTTGCGGCAGGGTAGGTTCGGGCGATCGCTCTGTGCAGATGGGATCCTGCGCATCTGCCCCCTGCATGGCATCAAAGCTTGCCGCAATGTCACGTACCGACCGCGCAAAGGGGCCAACATGATCGAGGCTCGTCGAAAAGAGCGCCACCCCCGCACGGGACAAGCGGCCATAGGTGGGTTTCAGCCCCAGAATGCCGCAGAGGGAAGCGGGGACTCGAATCGAGCCATTGGTGTCGGTGCCCAGGCTGAGGGGAACCAAGCCTCCGGCTACCGCCGCCGCCGAACCACCCGATGATCCCCCCGCCACACGGCTTATGTCATGGGGATTATAGGTCGCTCCATAGTGGCTGTTGATGGTGACAAATCCGTAGGCATACTCATCCATGTGCAGGGTGCCCACCAAAATTGCACCCGCCTGCTTCAAGCGCGCCACCGCTGTTGCGTCTTGGGTCGCAGGAGGATTGTCGTGGTTGATCTTGGAACCCGCCAGGGTCGTTATCCCCGCCACATCGTACAAATCTTTGACCGCAAAGGGAACGCCTGCCAAAGGCCCCGCATCATTCCCCTGGGCGATCGCCCCATCCACTGCATCCGCCGAGGCCAGCGCCTGCTCCGTCAGCACCTCGGTAAAGGCATTGAGCGCCGGATTGCCCGCCTCAATCTGCTGCAACGCGGTTTCCGTCACCGCCCGCGCCGTTGTTTCCCCTGTTTGCACCGCCGTTGTGATGGCGATCGCATCCATCTGCTCCCAATCCTGCATTCCACCCCTTCCCTTCACACCGAAACCAAAAACGTCTTTGCTGCTCGTCGAACTGATGACCGACCCATCTAAACCCAGTGTCTCCGCACAGATTCACGGGACATGGATTACGGGTCAAAGGTTGGTGCCATTTCAACGTCATCCGGCACAGGGAAGTCGAGGAACAGTTGGGCGATCGCCTTGGTTCGCATCACGTTGGCAATCACCTCTTCACGACAGTCCGGCGGAATCGGCAGGTCAATCAACACCGCCATCTGATCCACATAGGTGGCGATCGCTTGCTTCTCTGCATCTGACTGCGTCATATCCCTTGCTCTCCCTCGAACGCTCGTTGCACTCTTTCGCAATCCTCGCAGATTGTAGGCAGGAAGGAATCCTACAAAATGTTATGACGACCACATTCTCTATGCACCACTCCGCAGGTACAGGGGGAATATTGAGCCATTGCCGTTGCCGTTTCAATCTCCCCATTTACCAGTACACTGCTTAGTACCGCCGCGAAACCCCGATGGGGATTTCCGGTTCCAAAGCCACTCTCGCATTTTCGGATAGATAGTCTCGGATAGGCACTGAATGCAGACAGGCTCATTCCTGAGTGGATGACAAGATTCAACGGGTTCACTAGGCATGGAAGCGTATTTGATTATTGGGGGTCTGATTTTTATCGCCGTATTGGGGCTGCAGACCTGGTTTTTCTATCAACTGTTGCAAGAGACGCGCCAGGAAAGTGGGCTGTATCGAGGGGCGATCGAACGTCAGTTACAATTAGCAGCTCTGCCCCATATCCACTGCGATATCCAGCCCGTTTCAGATAGCCAGGGAACGCGCCTCGGGGTCTACAACATTGGCAGTACCCCCGCATATGATCTGCACCTGGATCTGATCGCCGCCTACACCGTCGAAGCGTTGGATCTCGCCTCTTTTATGCGGACGTTTGTACAGCCGCGCTTTCGCAAATACCCGCTACAAGCCGATAAGGTTGGATACTACGGCATCCGCAACAGCCACCGCCAACCCTTTCTCGCCTACCAAAAACGCCTCGAAGTTCCCCTACAACTGCCTGCCAACCCGGTCGATGTCTATGTGCTCCTGCAATACCGCGAGATTTCTGGCAATAACTATCATCAGGTTTATTGCTTCTCTGAGGTGAACGATCGCGGTGGCTATCGGGCAAACTTGGTCGAACCTCTGCGGGCAGACTTGATTGAGCGCTTGCATTTCTACGACACCGATGATGCCAAAATCTCTCCCCAGGACAAGACACTTCCCTTTCCTTTAAAGGCTTTCATTGACCTGTGGAATCACTCCATTTCCGCAAAATACACGGTACTGGAAGCCGATGGCTTTCCCCCACCCTTGGTCATTCAAAATTTATGATGGGAACCTGTGCATTTTAGAGGATAGTCCTATGACCCTAGCCGCCTCTTCTCAAGCTGTCGGGTTAATGAAGCCAACTCCCATGCAGGCGATCGCCCTACGCCTCACACCCGATCAGGATCTCAAGGAAGAGCTGGATGCCCTGGTTCATCACCATCAACTCAACGCCGCTTGCATCCTCACCTGCGTCGGCAGCTTGACTCAGGCAACCTTGCGTTTGGCCAACCAACCCGACAGCACAACCTACACCGGATCCTTTGAAATTGTGTCGCTCACCGGAGTCATGGGCGTGCAAGGGTCGCACTATCACCTGGCGATCGCCGACGCAGACGGCCAAACCCTTGGAGGGCACCTCCTCGACGGTTGTCGCATCTACACCACCGCCGAAATTGTGATAGGGGTCTTTCCTGACCTGACGTTCGATCGCAAGCACTGCCCCCAAAGTGGCTATCCCGAACTCCTCGTCCGTCATCCGGCAGAATCCACAGCGGAGCCGACGGTGTAAAAGGAGAACGGTGGGGAACGGGCGATCGCTGACCGCCAAAAGGCTATAACCCATGCACTTCATAGGGCTGCCTTATCTTAATAAACTCTGTGATCCCAGAGGAATGAAGAGAATTTGCAATATCTTGAGCAGGAATGTGTAATCAAGGAGTTACTACATGGCACCTATAAGAGTCGCAATCAATGGGTTTGGGCGGATTGGTCGCCTGGTCTTTCGCTCCAGCTTTCACAATCCCAACATCGAATTTGTCGGCATCAACGACCTGGTTCCACCCAAAAACCTGGCCTACTTGCTGAAGTACGATACGACCCATAAACGCTACAACGGCACCATCGAAGCCAAAGACGATGGCATTGTCGTAGATGGTACGTTTGTTCCGTGCTACTCAATGCGGAACCCGGAAGAGCTGCCCTGGGACAAGCTCAATGTTGATTATGTTGTTGAGTCTACCGGCTTATTTATCACCCATGAAGCGGCCTCAAAGCATATTCAAGCGGGAGCCAAGCGCGTTATTATTTCTGCTCCAACAAAAGATCCTGATCGCGTGCGTACGATGGTCGTCGGAGTCAACGAAGATGAGTTTGATCCGGCCAAAGACACCGTTGTTTCCAATGCAAGTTGTACGACTAATTGCTTAGCACCCATTGCCAAGGTGATTCAAGACAACTTTGGGTTAGCCGAGGGGTTGATGACCACGGTTCACGCTACGACAGCGACCCAAGCAACGGTTGATGGCCCCAGCAAAAAAGATTTTCGTGCGGGACGGGCAGCGGCTCAGAACATTATTCCAGCCTCTACCGGAGCTGCTAAAGCCGTGACCTTGGTTCTTCCAGAGCTGAAAGGAAAGCTGACGGGTATGGCCTTCCGGGTTCCAACCTTGGATGTATCCGTGGTAGATCTGACCGTCAAAACAGAGAAGGCTACCAGCTACGCGGATATTTGCGCCGCGATGAAGAGTGCCTCCGACAACGGATTAAAGGGAGTTCTAGGCTACACAGATGAATCCGTTGTATCCTCTGACTTCATTTCGGATAGCCACTCCAGCATTTTTGATGCCGGTGCGGGCATTGAACTTAACTCTAACTTCTTCAAAGTTGTATCCTGGTACGACAATGAGTGGGGCTATTCTTGCCGCGTTACCGATCTAATGATTTCTATGGCGAAGAAGGAAGGCCTTCTGAGCTAACTTGTCTGGATGATTACAAATTAGTTAGGGTGGGCACTGCCCACCTGAACCTCACAGCAGACAGAACCTGGGGTGGGCATTGCCCATCTTATTGATCCTCAGCTAGATCCCCCTACCCCCCTTCAAAAGAGGGGAAATGGGTTGCTTGTGAGTGTTGAAAGCGAAGCCAGAATCTAGAGTCCCCCTTTTGAAGGGGGATTTAGGGGGATCGCTCAGGGATCTACGAGAAAGGTCAGATTTGTGTACTAAATAGCCCACGAAAGAATAAGGGGTTTTGAAAGCGATCGTGCTTTCAAAACCCCTTTCCCGCTTTGGGAGATGGATTTGGGGTGAGAACTTATAAGTTTGTCAGTCAATTAAGGACTGGGGGCTACTCAACAGGCGAGAAATTCTGAAAGCCGATTGATCTCTTGGAGCGACGGCGTTTGGCCATAGGCTCGCTGCATATTTTCCAGGGTCATGACCCTATCAGGGCTATCATCGGCCAGCAGCTTGCGGTTTAGCAATAGGAGGCGATCGTAGCGATGCAGAGCTTCCCCCCATTCATGGCTGCAGACCAGCAACGCTTTGTCTTGCGATCGCAATTCGACAAAGGTGCGCAGCATCACGGCCTCGGTTTTCTTGTCGATGCCGTTAAAGGGTTCGTCGAGGAAAAAGAGATCGGCGTTCTGCGCTAGGGCGCGTGCCAAAAACACCCGTTGCTGCTGTCCGCCCGATAGCTCTCGAATCTGGCGATGCCGCAGATCCAGCATTTCAACCCGCTCTAGCGCTGCCCATGCTGCCCGACGAGCTGTCTGATTGGGCGTACAAAACCAACCTGTAGCACGAGTCTGAGCCATCATCACTACATTCCAGGCTGTGATGGGATAGTCCCAGTCGATATGCGATCGCTGGGGCACATAGGCTACCCGATGCCGACAACGATGGAGCGGTTGTCCGTTGAAGGAAATTTGCCCCTTGCTTGCCGGAACTAAACCCAAAATGGCTTGAATTAAGGTACTCTTGCCCGCACCATTGGGGCCGATGAGCCCGACCAATTCTCCGGGATGTAGCTTGAGATGGATATTTTCGAGAACGGGTGTCTGGCGGTAGTTGACAGACAAATGCTGAACTTCTAGCATAGCTAGGCGAAGACAACGATAATCATTTTCACTTTCCTTGCGTATCTTATCAAAACTCTCTAGAGCTTGCGCATTTTATTGATGCTGTGAGCCTGATGTGCTTACGAAAGCAACCAATTTAGCCAGTCATTGCACAAGGTTTGCGTCAGTCCTTCGCCCTTTAGTTCTGCAAAGGAGATGTTCACAATGGTTCAAAGATGGTTCGGGAACAAGCGGCGATTGATGGGGTCGAGCAAGTCGCTATCGGTAATGACAGGATCCCCTGTGCGGATGGTGGCGATCGCCTTGGCCATCGGCATTACAGGCTGTGTTCAACCCAACAGTGTACCCGACGAGACAGCCGAGGACTCAGCCTCACCCAGTGCAGAGGCGGAATTTTCGGATGTGCCGTTGGTGGTCGCGACGACGAGCGTTGTCTGCGATCTAACCCAACAGGTGGCGGAAGAGACGGTCGACATGGTTTGCTTGCTGGAACCGGGGCAAGATCCCCACACCTACGAGCCCACGCCGTCTGACCGCACCGCGATTGACGATGCCGACTTGATTCTGGGGGACGGCTACAACACGGTGCCCGACATCGCCCAACTGCTGGAAGCAACAAGCAATTCTGCCACTCAGGTTGCTGTTTTTGAGGTCGCCGTACCCGAGCCACTGATGGGGGCAGGTCATGACCACGACCATGATCATGGCCATGACCACGGTGAAGCCGCCGCCGAGCATGACCATGGCGATGAACACGCTGACCATGATGACCATGAGCATGATGAAGCGGCAGCCCATGACCACGAGCACGGCGAACACGACCATGGTGAAGAAACAGCGGCTGAGCATGAGCATGATGACCACGACCATGGCGAAGCAGCAGCGGGTGAGCATGACCACGACCATGGCGAAGCAGCGGCAGAAGGGGAGACAGTTCCCGACCCGCATGTTTGGCATGATGCGACCAACGGGGCAGCCATGTTGGCGGTGATTCAGGAGAATCTAGCAGCCATTGCTCCAGAACATGCAGATTTGTATGCCGAGCGGGCAGAGGCGATCGCCATCCAACTGACGGAGATTGATACCTGGATCCAAGCGCAGGTGGAAACGGTGCCAGAAGAGAGCCGCAAGCTCGTCACGATCCACGACGCATTTCGCTATTATGCGGATGCCTATGGGTTTGAAGTGGCAGGGGCATTGAGTGGGCTCAGCACCGACCAGGAATTACCCGCCGGACGCCTAACAGAGCTGGTAGATCAGGTACGAGCGGCTAATGTTCCCGCTATTTTTGGGGAGACGACGGCAAATCCCAAAAACATCGAAGCCTTGGCGCGGGATGCAGGGGTCACGGTTCCCGAACAACCTCTGCTCGTCGAAGGCCCGGGAGACAGCGGCTCAGTCGCCGAAACCTATCAGGAAATGCTGGTGGTCAATACCTGCACCATTGTGGAGGGGTTGGGAGGAAGCTGTGCGATCGCCGATGCCCCGCTCTAACACCCTCTCCATCGTTTCTGCCATCTATTAAACATAAAAGCCGCGCACCGCGCGGCTTTTATGTTTAATAGATGATTGGTGCAACTGGGGCGCTGAGCGCGAGGCCTAATGCCGTGCCCCCCGATAGCGCATCTGTCGTCGCAGGGAATGATGAGCGGCAAGCTTGGGGATATCGCCCCGGTGCCCCATCAGGATAATAGTATCGCCCCCTTTCAGCACCGTTTGGTTTGCAGGGTGGGTGAAGGTGGTGCCATCGGCGCGGCGCAGAGCCACGATGAGATAGGCCGTATCGCCTTGCAACTCCACATCTCGCACCATAGCTCCCACCAAAGAGGAGTTTCTGGGAATGACCAATTCATCGATTTGCACATCCAGTCGGTTCAGTAACTCGTTGAGGGTGCTGCTACCATCGTTTCTGTCGAGAAAGCTAAGCGCTGCCGGATGGCGAATCATGTGAACGATGCGGTGGGCGCCAATAGTCGCGGGCAGGACGACATGGTCTGCGCCAGCCAGTCGTAGCTTTTGCTCGGTGGTGGGAAACTCCCCCCGTGACAGAATGACCAAGTCAGGGTTCATGCCCCGTGCGGTGAGGGTGATGAAGACATTAGAGGCATCGCTGGGCAAAACGGTGGTGAGGATGCGGGCACGATCAATTCCGGCCAGCCTCAGTACATCTTCATCGGTGGCATCCCCCGTGAGCATGAGGTAGCCCAGCTCGGTTGCTTCGGTCGCGCGATCGCCATCCCTATCGATAATGACAAACATCTGCTGCCCTTCGTGCAGCTCGTGAGCCAAAATCTGCCCCATGCGCCCAAAGCCACAAATAATGACATGGTCCTGGAGATTCTCAATCGCTTTCATCATGCGCCGAATTCCTAATGCTCGGTTAATTTCGCCTTCGGTAAAGCTCTGCACCACCGCCCCTACGGTGTAGACCGCTGCCGATGTCCCAGCAATGATAACGAGGATCGTAAAAAACCTCAGCATGTTGGACTCAATCGGTCGCACCTCGCCGTAGCCCACACCAAAAACGGTAATGATTACCATATAGATGGAATCGAACAAGGACCAACCCGCAACCATGTAACCGGTTACAGCAACCAGGATGGTGGTTCCAAAAAAAATTCCCCCTATCAAAATGCGGCGGAACGATGTGTTCATAAATGCTCGGAAATACGCTCAGAAATTGTCAGGAACGAAAGCCAGAAGGTAAAGCCATAAAAAGCTCGAAAATCTCTAGCCACAAAGGATATGCGATCGGGCAAAGCGGGTTTAAGCCTGGACGGCTAGACAGGATGCGCTGTAGTCAGCCTATCGGTGCTTCACTCAATTCTATTGTTAACGTCCAGACAAAAGGGTATACAGAGAGTTCTTTATCTCCCCTACACCGTTGTGGCGCTCCTGGGGATAAGCGTTGTTTTTGAGGGGCAATGCTTCCGTGTCCTCTGTGCCTCTGTGGTTCCATTTATCCCTGAAGCTGCACCTTCAGCGGATCACCTGACTCCAGGGTATGCCCAACGATGGTGCTATGGGGATAACCCGACGCACGCAAGGCATCGAGGCAAGCATCGACCTGAGCATTTGGGACGCTGGCGAGGAGACCGCCGGAGGTTTGGGGGTCGAAGAGTAGGGGATAGAGAGCATAGCACTGGGCAACTTGGGGCTGATCGAGCCAATTTGCCGCCTGCTGATTTTGGGGATGGATGGAGCTGAGGTAGCCATGGCGCAGGGTTTCGGCAGCTCCATCCAGGACAGGAAGTGCATTCAGGTTAAGGGAAACAGCGCGGTTGGAAGCACGCATCATTTCCACCAAATGTCCCAGCAGTCCGAACCCGGTGACGTCAGTGCAGGCCGTCGCGCCATGCCGCAGGAAGCACTGAGCCGCAGCTGCGTTGGAGGTGAGCATGGAGGCGATCGCCCCTTCAATCCAGCGCCCCTTGGCCTTGAGTTGCATATCTGCGGCAAACAGAGTACCCGTTCCCAGCGGTTTTGTGAGAATGAGCGCCTGGTCTGATCGCAGACCACTTTTACGGAGGAGCTGTTCTTCTTCTACAACGCCGTTGCAGGTGAGGCCAAAGGCCAGGTCGCTGCCTTCGGTCGTGTGGCCGCCGATGAGGGTGGCTCCGGCGGCTTGCAACACTTTGGTAGCACCGGAGAGCAGGTGATAGAGCTGCTCCTGGAGCTTTTCGGGGGTGGCATAGGGGAGTGTGGCGATCGCCAGCGCACTCTGGGGCTGGGCACCCATGGCAAACAGGTCGCTGAGGGCATGGTTGGCGGCGATTTGCCCAAACAAAAACGGATCATCCACCAGGGCGCGGAAGTAATCGACGGTCTGGACGAGGAGGTGATTGGCGGGAACCTGGATTACCGCTGCATCATCGGGAGCCTCCAGCCCAATCTGAATGTCTGCCGTTGTCCCCTGTTCCGCCTGAATGCGAGTCAACACCTGCTCCAGTACGCCGCTGCCTACCTTCGCGCCACATCCAGCACAGTGCATGGTGGGGATTTCGGGGGCGATCGCTATCGATGCGCTGTCTGTTCCCATCGCGGGCAGATGGCTGAATTGATCCATGAACTTGCGATCGATGGTGTCTTTCCAGCGCCAAAGCCAGCCTGTTGGGCCAAAGCCAAAGGGGTCGCGGGATGCAACAGCGGTTTCATCCCCCAGCCCAATCAGAATCAAGAATTGCTTTTGGGGAGAGAAGGGTTGGAGCGGCTGGCTCTGGATAGCGCGACGCAAATTCTCCGTCAGGGGCTTGCCGTGGCGCACGGCGAAGACTCCCGCTTTTGGTCGGGGATGGTTGACCATGGTGGCGATGTCGCCCGCCGCGAATACCTGGGGATGGGAGATGGATTGCAGGCAATCGTTTACTCGCATGAAGCCCCGCTCATCTACGGCTAACCCCGACTCTCGAATCCAGGGAGCGGCAGAGGCTTGAGTCACCCAAAAGAGGCGATCGCACGCCACCTCCAAGCCCGACTCACAGCGCACTCGATCCGCCTGCACTTCCACCACCGTTTCGCGCAGGTGTAACTGGATACCTCGCTGTGTCATGAGCTGCTGCATCTTGCGCCGCACCCAAGGGCTGCGTTCGGGCAGCAACTCCGAGCCGCGCTGAAACACATGGATTTCCAGGGCGTCTGGCGATCGCCCCGCTTGGCGCAGAATACGTTGCAGGTTGGCTCGCACCGATAGACTTAGCTCAACGCCCCCAGCTCCCCCGCCGACAACGCCCAATTTCATCGGACGCGGCTCCTGACGCATGTCTTCCACGATCGCATCCCATACCCCCAGAAATTGTGAGATGGGTTTGACGGGAATGGCATAGTCCTTCGCCCCTGGCACGGTCGCTAGCAGCGGCGTACTGCCAATATCGACCGACAGCACATCAAAGGAGATGGGGGGATGGTGGGCGCATTGCACCTGGTTGGTAGCAAGGTCGAGGGCGATCGCCCGGTCGTGGATCAGTCGCGCCCCGACAAATTTCGCCAGGGGTTGCAAGTCAATGTGGCATTCGTCGAAGTCGTAGAGTCCGGCCAAATACCCCGGCAGCATCCCAGAGTAGGGGGTATGCAATACGTCGGTGATCAGCGTTAAGCGCACATTCGGCAAGGGATTCATGCCTAGGGCGCGGAGGGCGATCGCATGGCTATGCCCACCACCGATGAGGACTAAATCTTTGGCAACAAACGGGGGAGAAGACGACAACATGGCGGGTCGGGGATACAACTAATTTCGGGCAGAGTGAATGGCGAGCAGGATGAGTCAGGCAGGATGGCGCGGAGTTTGTGTCAGTCCTGAAAAAACAGCCTTGAAATAACCGTCCTGAAATAATACGAGTGGCTGTGCCAAGATCGATGATGGGATACGATCTCTAACTTCCGCGAAAACTTCAACAACCTCTAATCATGCCAACCCACACAGTGACTACAATGCTGCCGTTTTTGGAAGCCGAGGTCTCGGCTCCTCAGGACACTGCACAGGTGGTGATTTTGCCGATTCCTTACGAAGCAACCACGACCTACCGCAAGGGCTGCGAAAATGGCCCCGCTGCTCTGCTCGATGCCTCGCAGCAGGTGGAGTATTACGACGAAGAATTGGAGCGGGAGTTTTGGGAGGTGGGCATCTACACCCACGAGCCTGTGGCGGATACGCGCGATCGCCCCTACACGGCGGAGGAGATGTTGCAGGTGACGGAGGAAACGGTCGCCCGTTTGATCGCGGAGGACAAGTTTGTGATTGGGTTGGGCGGTGAGCATAGCATTACCACAGGTATCGTCGAAGCGTATCGCAAGGCTTACAGTGAACCCTTCACGGTGGTGCAAATCGATGCCCATGGGGACTTGCGCCATGAGTACGAAGGCTCGATTCACAATCATGCCTGTGTGATGCGGCGCATTGTCGATATGGGTCTGCCCACTGTTCAGGTTGGTATTCGCAGCATTTGTCGGGAAGAGGCGGATCTGATTAAGGAAAAGCAGCTATCGGTGTTTCGGGCACGGGAAATTGCGATGCAACCGGACTGGATGGAATGGGCTTTAGCGGCGATTCAAACGGAGAAGGTTTTCTTCACCATCGACTTGGATGGCATTGACCCCACGCTTATTCCTGGTGTTGGAACTCCGGAACCGGGGGGGCTTAATTGGTATTCCCTCACGACGTTTATCCGGCGGGTGTTTGAAGGCCACGATGTGATTGGCTGTGATGTGATGGAATTGGCTCCTATTCAGGATTCTGTTGTGTCGGAGTTTACGGCGGCGAAGCTGGTTTACAAGTTGATTGGGTATCAGGCGATCGCCAAGGGCTGGTAGGCGATCGCGGCGATCGCTAAGAGCTGGACTATGTGCTGATTGTCCTACTTGGGATAGGGCATCGGTTGGTTGGGCAAAGGTTGTGGATGAGACCCAGAAGTTGGACTGGGGGCGCGTCGCCCCCCAAACCCCCCGACTGGAGGAACGAGGCTTCCCCAGACCCCCTTCAGCAAGGGGTTTTGGATGGGAGGCGTTGGGTCGCTTCGCATCTATGGGTGGCATCCGGTTGACGCGTTTTCTGATGCTTTTTATGGCCGTGGCCACTCAGATCGTATCCATCAGTCCCCTTCCCCTCATCATTCTCGCGAAGGCAGGAATCCAGCAAGACGGACATCGCTATCTCCACCCTTTTCAAAGTCGGTGTTGCAGGAAGAGGGGGAGGATGCCGAGGCTGGTGTAGACCAGTAGGGTGCTTAATCCTGAAATCCACTCGAAGCTTTTAGCCCAGCGGGTGATGGGGTGGCTGAGGAAGCGCCAGGAGATGACCATGGCGGTGGTTAAAAGCAGTAGCAGGATGAGGACGACGAGGGGGAGGAATTGGATGGTGTGGGCGGCGAGGAGGCTGGCGATCGCCAATGCTCCCATTACGGCGAGCCAAACGGTGACGGCGTTGGAGCGACCCCATAGGGCGCTGTAGGTTTCGACGCCAGTTTCCTCATCGTGGGGGGCGCGGATTTTGCGGCCTAGCTCGATTACCATGCCGTTGCAGTAGCTCACCAGTAGGAACCAGCCCAGGGTAGTGGGCAAGCCGAGTCCGGCGGGGAGCCAGAAGCAGGCAGAGGCGTAGAGCGCCATCAGGGGCATGACGACCATGTGAGAGAGCATGTAGAGGACGGGATGGGCTTTCAGCCATTCCGGGGCGAAGAATTCCTCACGCATCAGCCAGATATAGCCCCAAACCAGTGCCAGCAGCAGCACCATGCCCCAGCCCAAGGAAAAGGCCAGCCCAAACTGGATGACGGCAGCGGCGATCGCCAACACCCCCAGTTCATGCAAACTGACCAGTCCCCTCGGCACCGGACGGTAGGGACGAAACTGGGCATCGTCGGCATAATCCTTGAACTCATCGGCGACCCGCAGTTGGAAGAAGAAGAGAAACAGGGTGAGGAATGCAATCAGCATTGCCCCTGGAAGGGAAACGGGTTGCGGGGGTGGCGTTTCACGGGAAAGAACCGCTGCATAGCCCACGGCTGCGGCAGCAAAGACGGCAATCAGCAGCCCATTTTTCACCAGGGGGAAACGTTCATCGAGATACACCCACCAGCGGTTTTTTGCGTCCGTTGCCATGCCTATCGCCCCCGTGCCAGTCGTTGATGGGCTCGGGTAAACTCGCCCGATGCCAATGCGCCAATGATGGAGAGTTCTCCTGCTAGCAGCAGCCCCGCGCAGACTTCAGCAAAGGCGCGTGCTTTATCGTTGCCCGCCAACCCCATCAGTTCCAGGCAGGCTTGCTGGCTGGGCAACCCCGTGCCACCGCCGACTGTGCCGACAACCAGATTGGGTAAGGTCACCGCTGCATAGAGTTCATTGTCCTCCGTGACCTCAAAGCGCGTCACCCCTACCGCTGACTCGGCGACGCAAGCGACATCCTGACCGCAGGCGAGATAGAGCGCGGCCAAGCCATTGGCATAATGCCCCTGCACCCCGATCGTCCCCGTCAACGTGCCGCCGATCGCCGACATCCGCCAGTAGTTTTCCATCGCGGTCGGAGTGGTGTGCAGGTACTTTTTAATCAAGTCTGCTGACAGTCGTGCTTCCGCCGTCACTTTCTTGCCGCGCACGGAGAGGAAGGACTGGGCGCTGGCTTTCTTATCTCCTGACAGGTTGGCTTCCACAAAACTGTACTCTGGCTGGATCGGAGACTGCTCGCGGATATAGTCGCAAACGGCTTCGGTGGCGATCGTCACCATGTTCTGTCCAGCGGCATCTCCGGTGGTGTACTGGAAGTCGAGGTACACATGGTTGCCCTCAACGGTGAGGCGCATGTCGATCATCTGCCCATGGCCAGTGGTGGATTCGGCAATTTGCTTGAAGGTGGCTTGCTGGGCGATCGCCCACATCATAAACTGCCCCGCCTCTTGCAAGTTCTGAAACGCGAAGCCCGGAGCCCGCCCAATTCCTTCATTCAACAGCATGGCCGTACAGCCACCCATCGCCGTCAGCAGTTGCGCCCCCCGGCTGTAGGAGGCCACCAACGCCGCTTCCGTTGTTGCCAGCGGCAGGAAATAACTCCCCTGGGCATACAGCCCATTCACCTGCAACGGCCCCGCAATGCCAACGGGCACTTTGACCGTGCCGATGAAGTTTTCGATATTGCGGCGATAGGCTTGCATCTGCTCCACCGTCAGCGGATCGGCGATCGCCTCCTGCACCTCTGAGGTGGTATTCAACAACTGCCAGCGCCGCTCTAACGCCTCCGGCGTCATCCGCGACCCACCCGGCACCTTGGGGATGGCGTCCGGTGCTTTGGGCTGAAGCCGCTGCACCAATTCCTCCACGCTGCCGTTTTTCAATAGCTCTTGCAAATGCTGGTTGGCCTGACGATAGTGAGTAGACATCGCTTAAAGGTATATATATGACAATTCGTTGTCTAAGGCGATTTCTCGGAAAGGATATACCCGCTAGCTTCGGCTACGCTCAGCCAGCTCGTTGTTGCGTGTCCTGAGCGCAGTCGAAGGACAAAGGCTTAAAAGGTAACTTCTTTCCCAGAATTCTCCTAAGAGTATGCCCACGTTCATTGCAGGATAAGGAAACTTGACCCTGAATATTGCAGGCGGTATCCTCTGCTTTCCTCTTCACGTTGCATCCATTGCTTTCCATGTCTTGTATCTTCTTCGAGATTTTTTCACTTTACGTATTCGCTCCGTTGAATCCATTAGAAGTGCACAAGACAATGCATTGTGTCTACCCCCTGAGCCACCCACCCTCGTTATGATGTCTGCCTGATTGAGCCTGATCCAGAGCTTGCTGGGGAGTGACTAAAGTTAGAACCGACTAAATTGAAATCAACTATGTCTCATGCCGCTACCACATTGCTATGACAGCCCAGAAAAACACGACTAGCCAGAAATTGAACGAAGGTCAGCAAGAACAAAACAAGGTCAAAAGGCACACAAAATGGTTTGCCATACCAGGATTAATCATCTTTGGTGGATTTGGCCTTGCTGCTGTGCTGTCCATGGGTTTTATGGAAAAAGCCCTAGTGCGAGCTGAAGAGATAGCCGAAACGCAACCGTTGGGAGCCTCAAAGCTTCCAAACTTCGAACAGCGGCAATATTTAGATGACGTTTTGGCTGGGGAGCAGACGGGCGATCGCCAAAACCAATGGGCAGGTAACAACTTTCATAAACTCGTCTTGGGACAACAACAGGGCGTTGATAACAGCAATAACCCCCCATTTATTCAGATAAGTGAGCTTGCTGTCCATCAAGGCATGGTCAACAGCGTGAGTTTTAGCCCCGATGGTCAGATGCTTGCTACCGCCTCCACTGATGGCACAGCGCGGCTGTGGTTGCAGGACGGTACGCTGTTGCAAGAATTCATCGGCCATCAAGACTGGGTCAACAGCGTGAGTTTTAGCCCCGATGGTCAACAACTTGCCACCGCCGCCGCTGACGGCACGGTACGGCTGTGGTCGCGGGACGGCACCCTGTTGCAAGAATTCATCGGCCATCAAGGCTTTGTCTTGAGTGCGAGTTTTAGCCCCGATGGTCAGATGCTTGCTACCGCTTCCGATGACCGCACAGCGCGGCTGTGGTTGCAGGACGGTACGTTACTGCAAGAATTCGTCGGTCATCAAGGCATTGTTTGGCATGTGAGTTTTAGCCCCGATGGTCAGCATCAGCAGCTCGCCACGGCTTCCCAGGACGGTACAGCACGGCTGTGGTCGCTGGACGGCACGCTATTGCAAGAATTCGTCGGCCATCAAGGCACTGTCATGAGCGTGAGTTTTAGCCCCGATGGTCAGCAGCTCGCCACGGCTTCCCTGGACGGTACAGTACAGTTATGGAGACGAGCGGAGATGCCGGATGAATAGCTCATTATAAGCGCGCCACAGTTTTAATCGGAACCCAACCCATTTGCCCATCGGCATTACAGACCCAATACCACTCGTTTAGCTCTCGATAAACGGTCAAGATTTCTTCCTCGTGGGTATTGAGTTCTCGGGCAGAGTAAGTTTCGAGTGCCGTTGCCCTTGAGCCCGAGGCATCGATATCCAGCAGCACCTCAGGAGCCCATCCCTCCTTGCCCCCTGAGGCTGTAACCCAAATCCAACCGGGGTATTCATCATCGCGTTGGCCAAGGGACACCTGTTCACCTACCTCAAATTCAACGGGATTGGGGTAGGGCGTGGTGTAAGCCTCTATGACTCTTACCTTTACAGGTGCATTCATCGCGGGTTGGGGTAGCTTTTGCCAAGGTCGGCGTCATACTACCATGCACCAAGGGTGTTGTTGGTCGGGTTTCCGTCAATAACCAGAGAAAATCGGGTTAAGCTATTGAGCAAATCGGCAGTTGTTCACCGTTTGCTGAGCCTGA
>JBCBSL010000031.1:6462-23403 GCA_039819145.1 Cyanobacteria bacterium J06638_22 | reverse complement strand
GCGGCCACAAAATCAACAAATTCCTTCAGGATTACGCAAAACTTGCATAAGTCCTGTCTTCATTGTCTGTAAGAGATTATCTGTAAGAGACCAGGGACGGGACTGAGGAACCGAAAATCAAGCAAAAATGTAGACGTTCTGAGAGTGGGTCTGACGCAAAACTCGCATCAGCCTGCCTCACTTTGTTGATGATATGGACACAACGCACTCACACCCTCAGCAACGTGGGGATTAAAACCGACTGTGGATACCGATTCGGGATGAATTTGGGATTGAATTATGAATCTTGTGTGTAAAGAAGCGTTTGTGGCGCTAGCAACCTGTTCCATCGAACGCTCAACACAGTTTTATCGCACCTTACTTGCGATCGCCCCCACGCAAGAAATCCCAGGTGTCTATACCGAATTTCTACTGCCGGGACTAAAATTAGGATTGTTCGCGCCCAAAGCGACGCATCGCGATGAGTTTGCACCCACGGGTGGAGCCATGAGTCTGTGCCTGGAGGTCGCTCAGTTAGAAACGGCGATCGCCCAGATACAGGCGGCTCACGCTGCACTCCCCGATGCTGACATGGGGCGTCATTCCATCGGAGAAATCACCACGGCTTCCCATGGGCGAGAGGTCTATGCCTACGACCCGGATGGCAATCGCCTTATTTTGCATGAGGCACGTGCCTAGTACTAAGGAGATTTTCAAGAAAGACTATATTCCCTTTCAAGGAGGCGCCCTTCGACTGCGCTCAGGGCACAAACAGCTAGCTGGCTGAGCGCAGTCGAAGCCAGCGGGTACATTCTTTTTGAAAAATTACCTAAGCTCTGATGCCAGCCAATCCAAGGGAAAGCGAGCAGAATTTACATAAATGCGTAATCCTGGTTAACGTCATTGATGTTACGAGCGTGATGCACCCATAGCCTCAACGAAGTAACGGATTGAATTCTCACGCTGAGTACGATGAAGGGGAGTTTCCAGTGGGAGAGTAGAGGCTTTGTCTGCGACTTTCTCACTGGAAGCTCACATTAACTGGAAGCTCACATTAAGTTAAACGAAGGATTCTTCGGGTTTGGTCTATTGCGCATTTGATAAGGAGAGGTTGGAAGGAACGGACATGCTAGTGGCACGGTGGTTTTTGGCAATAGCAGCCCTGCTGGGCGGGGTAGCTGTGGGGCTGGGTGCCTTCGCCTCCCATGGACTGCGTGGGCAGTTGAGCGATCGCGCCTTGGCCATTTTTGAAACGGGGGTGCGCTACCAGATGTATCACGCCTTGGCATTGCTGCTGGTGGGGCTGTGGTTGAGTCGAGCTGAAACGGGGCGATCGCTCTTAACCAGTGCTGGGATCGCCTACATGGCTGGTGTCCTGTTCTTTTCGGGCAGTTTGTATGCATTGAGTCTGAGCAATATCAAGATTTTGGGAGCCGTCGCTCCTCTGGGTGGTGCTGCATTTCTTATGGGCTGGGGTTGTCTGGCGATCGCCGCGTTCACGTTCAAATAGGCTCTGGGCGCAGGCCACTGATCTGCTATGCGAAAGCCTGACAGCCAGGAAAGCCTGACGGATAAGCGTGTTCAGGAAATAGGGTGATTGCGGCCATCAAAAAGGCTGGAAAACATAGTCGTTTACCGGATCCGTTGGGCAGACTGGAGGATGGATTGAGTGTGAATTTTTTGTCTGGGTTTTGTTTGTCTGGGTTTTGAACCAAATGGAAGGCCAATGAAAGGCCAACAGAAGATCGGTAGATCCTCGCATTGTTCTTGAATGTATCTTCAACTAAGCGCATTATGATCAAGCCAAAGCAATCAAAAACCAATGCAAGTCTGGTTCAGGCGCATGTCTTGGTCTCTGGACTTGTGCAGGGGGTGGGTTACCGAGCGGCCACCTGCGATACGGCTTTCTTGCTCAAACTCAACGGCTGGGTTCGCAATCTGCGAGATGGGCGGGTTGAAGCTGTGTTTGAAGGAAGCCCAGGCCAGGTGGAGGAAATTATCCGCTGGTGCCACAAGGGTCCGCCGACGGCCAAGGTGGAAGATGTGGCAGTATTCTATCGTCCTCCCGAGCACCTGAAGGAATTTCGGGTCACACGCTAGCGGTTCGGGGCGATCGCCCCACCTTCTTCCCAACCGCTTTATTCCTGGCTGCAAAACGCTACAACATGCAAATCACAAAGCTTTGATAGCTCTCTCTCATGAAGGTATGTGAGAGCAAGCTAGAATAGGTATAAAGTGCTTCACTTTTAGGATTACTTAGGTATCTTATCGAACGCTAACATCAGCGTTTCATTTTTGCGAGCCATCAGAAGTTAGATACAGGCATCACTAGATCTACTGTGTGCTGCTAATTTGTCTACCCCGCTTATTCAGCAATGGGGTACGCAGGTAATGGGTCAGCATTTTACCCATCCTTTATGGGGCGGTTGAGGGGCATTTTCGTGCCTGATGTGCAGCGCATTTATCGATTTCAGGGTTCGTCATGCTTTGTGGGGGTGGGATTTTACCGTTGAAATGTCCCACCACTGGGATATCCCATGACTGGGACGTTCCATGATTGGGAGGTTCCATTAAATTCCAACCGTTGATGTTGGCTGGTGATTGTTTACAAAAAGCAGAGTGAAAGGAGAGTTGAATGGCAATCTATGACGTGGCATTGCGATCGCAGGTTTTGGACTGGATGCAGCGGCAAATGCCATCTTCGCGGATTGCCCATGTGATGCGGGTAGAGGAACTATCAATGTCCCTGGCCAAGCAGCATGGCCTGGATATTGAAAAGGCGGGCATTGCGGGATTAACCCACGACCTCGCCAAGTATTTCAAGCCCAACCAACTGCTTTCCATGGCTACAGCGGAAGGACTTCCTATTGATCCCGTTAGCCATGCCAATCCGCACCTACTCCACGCGGATGTGAGCGCGATTGTGGCACGGGATGTGTTTGCAATCGAAGACTTAGATATTTTGCTGGCGATCGCCGACCACACCCTGGGGCGTCCCGATATGCCTCCCTTGAGCTGCGTCGTCTTCTTGGCCGATTCCCTGGAACCTGGGCGGGGGAACAATCGCGAACTGCAAACCCTGCGTCAGATTAGCCAGCAGAACCTTGGGCGGGCGGTATGGATGACCTGTGATTACACCTTTCGCTACCTGCTCGATACCAGTCGGCTGATGCACCCCCGTGCGCTCCAGACCCGCAACAGCTTTCTCTATCGCGATCGCTGGCATGCCGAGCTACTGGATGTCGAGGATGCCGATGATCCTGTCTCCCTCAGTCTGGCCTCTTGAGGGGCTGATTTTTACCCAAATTTGTTGCGCCTAGCTTGAGGATCATTACAGTCCCGTTGCGTCCTTGCGCCGATTGATTATCATATCCATTAAATTGGTTGAGCAAATTGGTTGAGCAAACAGCGACCGATTGGCGATCGCTCAACCGACAGGATTTAATCTGAACTGTTTATTCGGAACGATGTCTCCTTTGTCTTCTCCACCGTTCGCTGTGATCGTTCCATATTCGATGCCCATCGTTCCTTCCCTTTGAGATCTCTTCTAGCGCCGTTCTATCGATCGATTCACGTCATTTATGCCCCAAACGTTAAGGTTTACCCCAACCCGCAATTCCGCTCCTTATGGAGATGGCACTGTGGGTCTCGTTTGTTTTCCCTGTGAAAGAAAAAAGCAGGGCATGAAGTCGCTTGCTTCAGACGCAAAGACGCTCGGCGTCAATCTGTCTGGGGTTCCGTTTGCCGTTCATCCTCCCCGTTTCTAACGTTAATTAGTGATATGAGGTTTTAATTTCTGAATGACCCAACGCTCCTCGTTTGAGATGATGTCTGCCCCTGCGACACCCTCCGCACCGCAAGACGCTTCCCCGGATCACACCGTTGAAGGACTTGACCTGGCTCTCACCATTGCCCAGGCCGCAGATGACCGCAAAGCCAAGGATATTGTCATCCTCAAAGTGACCGATGTGTCATACCTGGCAGACTATTTCGTAATTGTTTCTGGTTTGTCGATGCCCCAGCTACGGGCGATCGCCAACAGTATCGAGCAGCAGGTTGAAGATGCCCATGGGCGTGCTCCTCTGCGCACGGAAGGTGAAACCGATGGCAACTGGTTGCTGATCGACTATGGCGATGTCATTGCCCATGTGTTTATGCCAGAAGAGCGGGAGTATTACGGATTGGAAGCTTTTTGGGGCCATGCTGAACGGGTTCCCTTCGAGCCATCCGCAGACTAAGCTCTGGCTCGTCATCACCTTCGCATCTCTTTTGAGAGGGTTTTCCGGTAGATTGAAAGTGATGTAAATTTCCAGTGGCATGAAGTCCTCGTCGCCTGTTTGTCCTGTCCCAGCCGAACAGCAACCCATCAACGAATTTCAGGAATTGTCTGAGTCCTGGTTCTTTCGGTGGGGAACCGTAGGCTTGCGTGGCTACATTCAGCCCATTCTGGTGCTGTGGAGCTTGAGCTGGATTGTTGTTGGCCCTGTGGCAGCGGTGAGTTTTCCGCCTAGCAAAGCACTGCCCCAATTCCTGGTGAGTGGTGCGATGGGTGCTTGTGTGTTGCCCATGCTGACGCTGCTCCGACTGGTATTGGGGTGGTTGTATGTGCGCGATCGCCTCAAGCAGGAAACCATCTTCTATGAGGAGTCCGGTTGGTATGATGGACAAACCTGGACAAAGCCAGAAGAGGTGTTGCAGCGCGATCGCCTGATTGTGACCTATCAAATTCAGCCGATTTTGCAACGACTGCTCCGAACCTACAGCGTCTTTGGTGGATTGCTCGTCAGCGGTGTGCTGGTCTGGCAGTTTCTCTAAGTCCACCGTTTACCCTTGGGGAGGGCTTTGTCTTGTTCCAGTGTTTAGCCTTCATCCTTTGCTGCTAACCTACCCTGCCAACTTCACATCGGGAAACCTTTGCCATGCCCGTCGCGACTGATTATGACTAGAGGAAAACGTATCCACCAGACTCCCGAAGTCGAAGTTCGACTTCTCAGAGAAGGCATTATCGAATCGAAACATTATGTGCAGGCAGTGGTATCCGACGACCGGGGACGCACCCTTTCGGTTGCTGGGGATGCTGATATGTCAACCTTTTCGCGATCGGCACTGAAGCCATTTCAAGCGTTGACGGTCATCGAAACGGGGACGCTGGAACGATATAAGTTGAGCGATCGCGACCTGGCTATCATGTGCAGCTCCCATCGCGGCACACCCGAACAGGCACGGCAAGCGTTCAATATTCTCTGGCGCGCTGACATCGATCCCTCCATGCTGCAATGTCCAGTTCCAGAAGGCCGACAGAGCCCCTTGGAGCACAACTGCTCGGGCAAACATGCCGGGATGCTGGCGGCCTCCCAGCTCAGTAATTTTCCCCTCGGTTCCTACCTGCAACACAACCACCCCATTCAAGAACAAATCCTCAACAAGCTGGCCGACTTGCTGAAAATCCCCGCTGCCGAATTTATCGCGGCTCGTGATGACTGTGGTGCCCCCACCTACTTCATGCAATTGCGGCAAATCGCTACCCTCTATGCCCAACTTGCCTCGGGCAACAACCTCGGCATGGAACGCATTGTCCGCGCTATGACCCATCATCCCACCCTTATCGCTGGAGATGGCGAGTTTGATACCGAGCTGGTGCGGCTCACCGCTGGCGAGTTGGTTAGTAAGTCGGGAGCCGAAGGCGTCCAATGCGTTGCAAAGGTTGGCGAAGGATTGGGGCTGGCCATCAAGGTGATGGATGGTGCCCGTCGCGCTAAGTATGCTGTCGCTACCCACTTGCTCAAGCAAATGGGTTGGATCACGCCCTCTACCGCCGAAACCTTGGCAGAAAAATACACCACCCTCAGTGATGTCAAGCGTCTGGATATTTGGGGAGAAATGATTTTGCTTTAAGGGCGATCGCTCTCTATCCTCCACACTTTCGCGGCGAGTGCGGGAGAAACACAGAAAATTTGAGTACAATCCTTCACAATATGGAAAACCCAACCGTGGGATTTGCAGTGAGGTGAGGTGGACGATGAAACTGAGGGCGTTATTGGCCGCGTTATCGGATGTGCCCGAGCTGCCGGAGCATCCAGCGTTAGAGCAAGAGGTGACGGGGCTTTCGACTAACTCCCATGCGTGCCAGCCAGGGACAGTGTTTATTGGGATGCCAGGAACGCGGGTTGACGGGGGTGAGTTTTGGTTGAGTGCTATGGAAGCGGGGGCGATCGCTGCGCTGGTTTCTTCCACTGCATTGCAGAATAAGCCCGTGGCAACCAGCTCCTTCCCCGATGCCCTGGTGATCGCGCTGCCGGATATGGCGATCGCCTGTGCGGCAGCCGCGGCGACCTTCTACGACCATCCCGCCCAAAAGATGAAGCTTTTGGGGGTAACGGGAACCAACGGGAAAACCACCACTACTCACCTGATCGAGTTTTTCCTGCAACAGGCGGAGCAACCAACCGCTTTGCTAGGTACCCTCTACGCCCGCTGGAAAGGGCATCAGCAAACTGCTATCCACACCACTCCCTTTGCCTTGGAGTTGCAGGCACAACTGGCAGACGCCGCCGCCGCTGGCTGTGAGAGTGCGGTGCTAGAGGTCAGTTCTCACGCCCTGGCTCAGGGGCGCGTGCGAGAATGTGCGTTTGAGGTGTCGGTATTCACCAACCTCACCCAGGATCACCTGGATTATCACAAAGATTTGGAAGACTATTTTGGTGCCAAGGCGCTACTGTTTAGCTCCGGCTATCTGAAGGGACGGGCGATCGCCAACGTGGATGATCCCTATGGCCAACGGCTGGCCTCTGACCTGGAGTCGGTGTGGACCTACAGCACCTCGGATAGCACCGCTGATCTTTGGACTAGCGACCTGGCCTACGAATCCGATGGGGTGCGGGGTACATTGCATACCCCCAATGGCGAGATGCCCTTTATCTCACCCCTGGTCGGGCAGTTCAACCTGTCGAATTTGCTGGCCGCCGTGGGAGCCGCTCTACACATGGGGGTAGATCTGGAAACCGTCGTCAAGGTGTTGCCCGAGTTCCCTGGTGTGCCAGGTCGCGTGGAGCAGGTGCAGGTGGGCGAAACCCAAGATATCAGCGTGATGGTGGACTATGCCCATACCCCCGATAGCCTGGAAAATTTGCTGAAGGCTGCGCGGCCTTTCATCAAGGGGCGGATGATTTGCGTGTTTGGCTGCGGCGGCGATCGCGATCGCACCAAACGACCTCAGATGGGGGCTATTGCCGCACGGTTAGCGGATTGGGCGATCGCCACCTCCGACAATCCCCGCACCGAAGATCCCCAGCGCATTCTGGATGATGTTGTGGTAGGCATTCCCTCCGAGGCCAACTCGACTGTCATTTGCGATCGCGCTACGGCCATTCGTACCGCTATTCTGGAAGCCCAACCCGGCGATGGCGTGTTAATTGCGGGCAAGGGGCACGAGGACTACCAGATCCTCGGCACCGAAAAGATCCACTTCGACGATCGCGAACAAGCCCATGCTGCCCTTATCGAGCGCTTTTCCAAAGGGTGATAGGGTTAGGATCGCAAATAAATTAAAACCAGAAATTTATTTTTGAAAGCACCGCTTAGCCGCGCTTTCAAAAATAGATTTTGGATGTTGTTTGATTCAAGATCCTTAAACAACAGGATTTGTCGTATCCACATCGACTCGACCGTCTAGGGTTGAAAGCGATGCCAGGTTGAAGAGAGACCCATCCGGCTGCGTGAAGGTAGCCCCTTGGAAGAGGTCGTTGAAGAGCGTAATGGCGTAGCCATGATTCCCGACAAAGGTGGACTGTCCTGGCTGCAGCAAATCATCCCAGTTCACATACAAATCCAGATCCGCCAGTTCGTTATCGAATCCTAGGGTGCGGCTGGTGTGAAAGGCGATCGCGCGATCGCTATCCGTTGCATCCAAGCGCTGCTTCGGCCCACGCCCACCAAAACCTAAAACAGGCTCAAACGAAGGCCCCGCCGGATCAAGTCCCACAATGGTGCCAACGGAAAGCCCGGTCAAATCATCGTAAGTATCCCCTGCGATGCCACTGACATGTGCCCCCAGGCTATGGCCAATTACCTGGGTCGTCGTTGCTTCCAGATTTTGATTCACCAAGAACTTTCCGAGCCGTCGTCCAACCCTGTCGACCGAATTGGCGGCTTGCGCGTAGTTGGGCGTGTTGCCCAATGCGCCCCAATCCATGAAAACAACATTAGCGTCGGGGGCGACACCGCGGATACTGTCGGCCATATCGACCCAATTAGATTCTGTTTGCCCATTCTCAACCCGCCAACCATGGGTCAGCACATAGGTCGGTTGGGAGCGATCGATGGTGAAGGCATCCCACACATAAAAATCAATCGTTTCGTTGTCTTGATACAGCTCAAACTCGCCATCATCCTCAGCAACGGCGATCGCAACAGTTCCGACCTCCACCGCGTCTTCATTGAAGGCGGAGTTGCTAACGCTGATGGTGTCTGATTCCCCTATGCTACGAGCTTGAGAATCGTCATCCAACACAAACGTGAAGGTGCCGTCGTTATTGTTGATAACCGTTGTGTTCTGCTCCGGTTGCTCGGTCAGAGTGAAGGTGTATCCCTCAGCATCATTATTGCTGGCGAGTACGAAGCGATCGCCCAGCTCAAGAGCATCTTCGTCTGCCATCAACGAAAGCTGCGTTGATGGCAGAACTAGAGAGGGCGACAGGGGTCTGTCAAGGAACGTGGACAGCGAAGTGTCGAGTTCTACTGCGAATTCCAGCGAAGGGCTTGAAGTCTGAGACATAAGTGAGACATAAGACTGAGGAGCTTGGCGCTCACGGTTTACCTGTCAAGCATCGTAATGCAAGATGCAAATAACGTCATCGCCCAAGGCGGTTAGGTCTTGGCGGCAATATCACAGTTATTAGGAGTGAAGTCCGTTCGAACCAGAAGAAGCTGTAGTTTGAGAACCCTCGACGGTGGGGTTCCTTCAGCGAGTCGCTGTTTCGACTGCTGGATTTTCTTGAGAAGCTGGCTTCATTTGCTAGCTGCCTTGGGCAGCTCACTGAGGGGTATTGCTGGCGAGGGTGTGATTTTTTTCGAGAAGCGGCGTGGATACGCCGCTTCTCGAAAAAAATCATACTTGGCTTCTGCAACCCCCATTGATGTCCTACGAGTTGCTCGTTTCCGGCATGTCTGTCGCATCGTCGTCGTCGTCCTCATTTGCTTCGAGGAGCAAGCGAATGGCCATGACGATGAACCCAACGGCGGCGATCGCCTTCACCCAGCGAGTTGGCAGCAAATAGCCCATGCCACCGCCAATCCACACACCAATAAAACTGGCTAACACTAACGCCAATGCCGTACCCAAGAAAGCGGCACGGATGGATTTGGTGCTGCACCCGAGGGCGATCGCTGCGATCTGGCTTTTGTCGCCCAACTCGGACACGAATACGGTGACGAAGGCAAGTGCCAGCAATTTCAAATCAATCAGGTGAGCAACATCAATCATGGCTTGGGTCAGGAGAAAGAGAGTGAGTAATGTCCAGAGAAGGTGCAGATGTCGGTTAGCCCTGCCACACATCTAGCAGTAAAACGATGGCGATCGCCAGCAGCAAAACCGCTGCAAATCGCTCCAGGAACTTGGGAGAAATATGTTGAGACAGCCAGCGTCCCAAGAGGATGCCGCATAAGCTTGTGGCGACCAGCGCTGACCCCGCTCCCAAAAATATCGTCCAGGGGGAACCCGATTCAGCACTCATCAGGAAAACCGTTAGCTGGGTCTTGTCCCCCACTTCAGCCAGAAAAATAGTCAAGAAGGTCGAAAGGAAAATTTGTAGCTCGCCTTTCCAGGTCAAGGTTTCCTGCGAGGTGGGTTTGGCAGTTTCCAGATTGGCTGTTTCCGGTTCAGCTTTCTCCAGATCCGAGGGTGGGGTAGGAGAAGGTGCCTCGTCACTTTGCAGAGGTTTGTCAGATATCGCCATCGTTTCTGGCTTTTCCTCAGAGATAGGGGTGGCGATCGCAGTGGGCTGCAAGTCTTGCGTCGGAGACTGAGATTGGGGAGTAAGATTCACAAACAATCTGACAAATGACAACTTCTTTTCAGATTCTTTTCATTATCTGTTGCAATCCCCATAGATGCAAATGATTGAGCAACGTTTTGAGCCTGAAGACCATAATTTGACTGCAATTTGGTTAGACAAGCTGCGACAAGAGCGGGCGATCGCCGTGATTCGTTCCCCCAACCTGGCTCTGGGAACCCGTATGGCCACCGCTGTCGCCGCAGGGGGTATCCACCACATCGAAATCACCTGGAATAGCGATCGCCCCGCCCACCTCATCACTCACCTACGGGAAACGTTGCCCCAGTGCAGTATCGGAGCAGGTACTTTGCTAACAGAGGCGAATGTGAAAGAGGCGATCGCGGCGGGTGCACAATATCTCTTCACCCCCCATACGTCGCCTGAGCTGATTCGTTGCGCGGTACAGGCTGGGTGCCCGATGGTTGCTGGAACCCTTACCCCCACTGAAATTGTTACTGCATGGCAAGCAGGAGCCACTGCGGCAAAGGTGTTTCCCATCCAAGCGGTTGGTGGAGCCAGTTATATCCGCAGCTTGCAGGGCCCACTGGGTCAAATTCCCCTTATTCCGACCGGGGGCGTCACGTTGGATAATGCTGCCGAGTTCTTGTCTGCTGGGGCGATCGCCGTTGGCTTATCGGGACAGTTGTTTCCTAAACGGGCGATCGAGATAGAGGATTGGAGCCAGATTACCGAGGCGGCTCAACACTTGAGGCAGCGGATCATCGTAGAAAGACATACATAAACAATCGGCGCAGGGTTTATACCTGCGCCGATGAAACATACACATTGGCTATTCGCATTGGCCTTGGGACAGTACTCTAGCAGCCTGCATCGCCCACGACGGGAATGGTGACCTCTTCGCCAGCCATGATCACCGTGATCGTCCCGCCAGGAATAGAGACCGATTCAATTTCACCCATCACTCCGCCCTTCTCGACAGACACCTCAACGGTAATATCGCCGGGTGTATCCTGGAAGGTTTGCTCCTCATATTGGCCGTAAAATTCTTCGCCACTTTGTGCGGTGCGGCGGAAGCGCACGGCTTCACCGTTGAGCTTCATTAGCATTGAGTTGTCTTCAATCCCATTAACCAAGGTGAAGAGGCGATCGCCGGGTGCTGCACTTTGAGCCTCGGCACGCCAGAGGGTCATTCCACACCCCCCTGCATCCAGGTCATAGATTTCGTCTAGGGTGAAGCCACCTACATCAACGCTGGTGGCTGCTTCGGTGTTGCTGGGCGCCTGGGCGATCGGTGAACTGGCGGTAGCGGGTGCTTCGGCAACCGTAGCATCTGGCGCAGGTTCTGCTGCATCGGTTTCTGCAACATCGGCCGTTGGCTCAGGTGACTCTGTGATATTTGGTGTTGGTGTTTCGGCAATCTCCGCAGTCGGGGTTCCAAAATCACCACAGGCGGCGATCGCCATACAGAGTCCCAGTAATACTCCAGTTAACACTCGTTTCATAGCAGGACGGCTCCAAACTCACGATTCTACTTTAGAGCGAATTTCCCGCAACTGGCTCAATCTTCCGGATGAAACTGATTGAGAAACTTGTGGACAAAGCAAAAAGGATGCCTGTGGGCATCCTTGTTCTGTGAAGTTTGACTTCTGGGAATAGGGAGTTGGATTGGGGGTGCGTCGCCCCCCAAACCCCCTGACTGGGGGAACGAAGCACGTTCCCCCAGACCCCCTTCCGCAAGGTGTTTTGTGTTGGAAGCGTTGAGCCGCTTCGCATCGGTGGGGGGCATCCGGTTGATGCCGTTGCTAGCTACCCTTTTCCCAAAATAGGCTACTCGGACACAGGTCTAGGTTTTCCCGCAAATCCCCGAACGATCCCCCTACATCCTCCCTCAAAAAGGGGGACTTTGGTCTTCTGGCTTGGCTTTCAACGCCCACAAGCAACCGATCTCCCCCCTTTTTTAAGGGGGGCTGGGGGGGATCAAACCCCAAATTTAGCCTCCACAGGAGATTGTGTGACCTAGCTGCCCAGAACGGGAAAAGAAGAGTTGGGGGATGAGGGCAAGCATTCGCTAAAGGCTAAAAGCCCAAAGCCTAGCTCTCTTAGGCATCGTTTAGTGCTGCGATGCCAGGAAGTGTTTTGCCTTCCAGCAGTTCTAGGCTGGCACCGCCCCCGGTGGAGATGTGGCTCATTTGCTCTGCCACGCCGACTTTTTCGACCGCTGCAACGGAGTCGCCACCGCCGATGATGGTGGTGGTTCCAGTTTTGGTGAGGTCGGCGAGGGTGTTGGCGATCGCCTCAGTACCCTTGGCAAACTTCTCAAACTCAAACACGCCCATGGGGCCATTCCAAACCACCGACTTGCAATCGGCCAGAGCGGTTTTGAAGGCCTCTACCGCATCGGGGCCGATATCCAGACCCATCCAGCCATCAGGAATGTTGTCAACGCTGACGGTTTGGGTGTTGGCATCTGCCGCGAAGTTGTCAGCAACCACCACGTCGGTTGGCAGGAGCAGCTCCACGCCTTTCTCTTTTGCTTTCGTTTGCAGGGTTTTGGCCAGTTCCACATAATCGTCTTCCACCAAGGATTTACCCACGCTCAACCCCTGCGCCTTGTAGAAGGTAAAGATCATGCCACCGCCGATCATCAGCTTGTCAACTTTCTCTAGCAGGCTTTCGATTACGGTGATTTTGCTGGATACTTTGGAACCCCCGATGATCGCTACGAGAGGACGTTGAGGACTATCGATCGCACTTTGAAGGTATTGCAATTCCTTCTCGATCAAGAACCCAGCCACCGCAGGCTTAAGGTACTCAGCAACCCCAGCGGTCGAAGCGTGGGCGCGGTGAGCGGTGCCAAACGCATCGTTGACATAGAGATCCGCGACCGATGCCAGTTGCTTCGCAAATTCAGGGGTATTCTTCTCTTCTTCGGGGTGGAAGCGCACGTTCTCCAGCAGCATTACCTGTCCGGGCTGCATCCCTGCCACAGCACTGGTGACCGCATCGCCCACACAATCATCGGGCTTTGCCACATCCTGATTCAGTAATTCCGAAAGCCGCTTGGCAACAGGCGTCAGCCGGAACTTGTCGCTCACCCGCGCCGCAAAGTCATCGCCCTTAGGACGACCAAAGTGGCTGGTGAGCAAAACTTTTGCACCTTTTTCGGTCAGATAGTTAATCGTCGGCAGCGCGGCTCGAATCCGGGTATCGTCCGAGATACTTCCGGCATCATCGAGTGGCACGTTGAAGTCTGCCCGCACCAACACAACCTTTCCCTGCAAATCGGCTTCCGTTAAGCTTGCAATTGACTTTTTGGACACTGGACTCTCCCTCTTAATGAGTTTTTATACCTATCAAACAAGACCTGTGGGTATTGTAAAACGTCAGGGTTTCCTTACCCGAATCAGATTTTGTGGCAAACGCTGGCTTGTAGCTCACATCCTCGCGATTCATTGGGTTTTAGGAATAGATGGGCTTCAGACACAGATAGGGAACCTCCCATCCCCAGCTCTATGGTTCTGAACCGCTACTTCTGAGCCGCTACCCGAACATGGGCTGGTGTCCTCGATGATTACCCACCCGTGCTTTCAGATAGGGTTCTACAGTGTCGGAGAGCGATCGCCCGCCACCTGGCTATTGCATCGACCGGATAACGTTTTACACTCTTATCAGGTCAACGAATCGACGCCTAACTCTCCTCAGGTTTCATGCCAGACGATTCGACCATCTCCGGTCTTCCCTAACACCGACCTGTACGTTTTTCCCACTTCTCAAACTCTACAAGACTCTGGCACCCAGACGAGGTAAAGCCATGTTTAAGACCATCCTGTTTCCCATCGACCACAGCCGCGAATCCCGCGAAGCCGCCGACACGGTTAAAAATCTGGTCAAAACCTACGACAGCCACCTAGTCATCCTTTCCGTGGTGGAGGCCGCAGACGAGGAAACAGGCAGCCCAGATATGACCTCTCCAGAGGCGATCGCCCAACTGCTCCAGGAAGCTAAAGCTCTCTTTTCCGAAGACGGCATCGAAGCCGATCTGATCGAGCGCGCCGGAAAACCCGCCTTCGTCATCTGCGATGTAGCCGACGAGCTGACAGCAGGGCTAATCGTCATGGGCTGTCGCGGCATTGGGCTAACGGAAGAGGGAGCCGCCGAAAGTGTTACCAATCGCGTCATCAACCTCTCTCCCTGCCCTGTGCTGATTGTGCCCTAACACCCCCCATCTTCTACCTCTGTAGGATGCGTTGCGCAGCGTAACGCATCAATCCCCTTACAAGGGCTGACCTCACTTCTAGATCTGCGACTTCTTTTCCAAGGGAGATAGCCCCTTAAGCATTCCACAAAAGAAGTCGCAGATCTTTGCCGCGCACCTACCCAAAGCGGGAAAAGCTACCATTGGAAAAAATCTTCTTGAGTGCCACAGGTAGTGGAAGACAGCGATGGTATCTGAGTTTTTGTTAGTGGCAGCGGGTAATGTTTTTGTGCGCACAGCGCTGCAATCCATCGTCGGTGGATTGGAGGGCTACACCAAAGACTTTTTCAAAGATTGTGTATCGGATGTAGTGGGGTTGGCGAGTGAGAAGCGATCGCACCAAGCCCTCGCCACTGCCCTGAAGCAATTCCTGGAATTGGTCGAGGATGAACTACTGAATGCCGATGTGCCCCCGGCAACCGTGCGCGATCTGTATCAGAAAGACATTCAAACCTTGATCCATGATGATCAGATAAAACCCTTACTAGGGAAGGCGTTTGATCCAGATTGTCGGGCGATCGATGCAAATTCTCTAGCACAACGGTGGGCGGCGCTCAACCTGCAACCTATGCCAGAGGGTTTTGACTGGGAGCAGATTAGCAAGGCATATTTGCGATCGGTGAAGAAGCAGGTACGCGAGTCCGAAGACCTGAGGGAGTTGCTGAAGCTGCATAACCAGGAAGCCATTCGACGCGGGGTAGAGGAACTAGCAGGCATTCCGAAAGACTTTGACCTACGCAAGTACCAGGAAAGCTTGCGGGAGCGCTATGGCAACCTGAAGCTGGAATCCCTCGATACAAACGCATATGCCTACAACGAGCTGAAACTGTGGAAGATGTTCATTCCCCAGGATGTGCGCTCCTGCCAGGAATTTAATCCGAAGCTGTATGAGATCCCTAAGGAACGACTGCGTCAACTGATGGTGCAGGGAGACTTGGATGCTGCCGAGATGGTCGCAGAAGCAGAGCTAGCGGACTATCGGCAACGCTATGGTGAGCAGATACAGCAGGGCGTGCTGGACGTTATAGGTGATACGACCCTAGAGGGCATTCACGAAACGCCACTGGACAAGCTGAGCGTGATTTTGGGCGATCCGGGGTCAGGGAAATCGACCCTGTTTCAATACCTGGCACTGCAATGGGTGCAGCATCCTATCCGCCAAGTCAGCGATTTGAAAACGCGTTTTCTGCCACTACTGATTGAACTGCGGCTCTATGCGCGCAACAAGCAAGAAGGCCGATGCAATACATTTCTGGAATTTCTGCACCAGGGAGAAACGGCCTGCCACCTGAACCAACATCGCCTGCATGAGGTGTTGCAAAATGGCCATGCCCTTGCGCTATTCGATGGGCTAGATGAGGTCTTCGACCCGCAACTACGGGAAGCCATCACCACCGAAATCCATCGCTTTACCAATGACTATCCCGCCGTGCAAACCCTCGTTACCTCGCGGTGGCTGGGCTACAAAGCCCAAACGCTGCGAGATGCAGGCTTCAAGCACTACATGCTGCAAGACCTAACGGAAGGGCAAATCAATGACTTCATTGAGCGCTGGCACAACGAAACCTTTCGCGATGGGGCTGAAAAGGCTCGAAAGCAAGAGCGCCTACGCCGTGCTATTACCGAATCCAAAGCGATTCGCGAATTAGCAGGAAACCCATTGCTGCTGACCATGATGGCGATCCTCAACCGCAAAGAGGAATTGCCACGAAACCGTTCACGTTTATACGAAAGAGCATCCGAAGTGCTCTTGCACCAGTGGGACATTGAACAAAAACTCTTGCCTGACCCGCGACTGAAAGATGTTGCGATTGAATTGGTTGATAAACAAGCCATGCTTCGCAATGTGGCTTTTCACATGCAATCAGGGGAGAAGGGTTTAAGCGGCAACATCATCACACGCACTGATTTGGAAAAAATTTTAGTGAAGTATCTCCGAGATCTGGAGGTGCCTCAACCTGTTAAAGTGGCTCGTTTAATGATCGAGCAGCTCCGCTCCCGAAATTTCATCCTGTGCTTTTTGGGCGCAGATTCGTTTGCATTTGTTCATCGCACATTCCTGGAGTCTTTCTGTGCCTGGTCATTCTTACAGCGTTTTGAGAAAGCCCAAACCCTCACCTTTGAAGAACTACGCGACCAAACCTTTGGCACTCACTGGCGAGATGAATCCTGGCACGAAGTCCTCCGTCTGATTTCCGGGATGATCGACCCTAAATTCGTGGTAGAAATCGTCCACTTTTTGATGGCTCAAACGATTAACCCACAGGATTTTCTCAATGAGGGCGATCGTCTAAAACCCGAAGGAATTGGCCATTTGCTGCTAGCCGCCGATTGTTTGCAAGAAGTACGATCGCCCTCTGTCACTGCCTCTATCACTCAAACTCTGATACAACACTTGCAACAACAGGCAAAACAAGAGTACCCTCATCGCTTTAATTCAGATGCGGCACAATCTTTGATGCGGGCGATCGCTACCCTCGGTAAAGACAACTCCAACACCTTGGAGTGGTTAAAACAATGTGTGGACTTAGAACCAGACTCCTATCTGCCTGAATCAGCGGTGGAGGCGATCGCACTAGTTTGGCCACACCAGCCCAACACACAGACATGGCTGCACCAGCAAGTTGTGCATCCTAATAATCAGTATGTTCGGAGGACAGCGGTGTCGGAGCTAGCGCGGGGTTGGAAAGATAA
>JBCBSL010000031.1:5950-6364 GCA_039819145.1 Cyanobacteria bacterium J06638_22 | reverse complement strand
ACCAGCAAGTTGTGCATCCTAATAATCAGTATGTTCGGAGGACAGCGGTGTCGGAGCTAGCGCGGGGTTGGAAAGATGACCCTGATACGCTGCCGTTGCTCAAAGGGCGGGTCGAGCACGATGACAATGGGGATGTTCGGAGGACAGCGGTGTCGGAGCTAGCGCGGGGTTGGAAAGATGACCCTGATACACTGCCGTTGCTCAAAGGGCGGGTCGAGCACGATGACAATTGGGCTGTTCGGAGGACAGCGGTGCAAGAGCTAGCGCGGGGTTGGAAAGATGACCCTGATACGCTGCCTTGGCTCAAAGGGCGGGTCGAGCACGATGACAATGGGGATGTTCGGAGGACAGCGGTGCAAGAGCTAGCGCGGGGTTGGAAAGATGACCCTGATACGCTGCCTTGGCTCAAAGGGC
>JBCBSL010000031.1:0-5861 GCA_039819145.1 Cyanobacteria bacterium J06638_22 | reverse complement strand
GCTCAAAGGGCGGGTCGAGCACGATGACGATGGGGATGTTCGGAGGACAGCGGTGCAAGAGCTAGCGCGGGGTTGGAAAGATGACCCTGATACACTGCCGCTGCTCAAAGCGCGGATTCAATCTGATATTAATGCTCAAGTCAGAGAAGCTGCCTTTGCTGCTTTGAGCGAAGATTGGAAAAATGAACCGGGTTTGTTGTCGTTTCTAATGGGTTGCTTCTTGGATGATGTTAGCCTTCGATCTGATGAATTAGTTACTCTATCCCGGCTAGAAGTGTTGCAAAAAGCATTTGAGGATAGCAACACAGAGTTCACTGACGCCAAGCCGATGGAACAAGTTGAATTTCTTAGTATGCTAAGCGATCGTATTGCGAACGACCCTGACCCATCTGTTCGAGAGTGGGCAAAAGAAAAACTTGAAGACCTGACGCCATTTCTCAAAAATGACCCCTGACCTCGATCATCTCTTTGAGCGCCTCCAGACCTCCGAATTTCGGCGGAAATTTCACCTGTGGGAGAAGGAGCAGATGTACTTGCAGGAAAAGGGCATGGAAACTGTGCTGGCTCATGCGCGGGATTTTGTGCGATCGCGCCTTGCCGACGCCGAGCCCAAGAACGATGGTAGGCAAACCCCCTGGGGCAATCATCCCGTCTTCGTTGCCCAGCATGCCACCGCCACCTGCTGCCGGGGGTGTCTGGAAAAATGGCACGGCATTCCTAAAGGCAAGCCCTTGAGTGATACTGAGCAAACCTACATCGTCGCTGTTATCGAGCGGTGGCTGCAAAGTGCCAAGTAGTATGACTGTCGCCATCGATATTGGGAAAACAATGCGTCATTTCCATGACAATGGAAATCCATCAGCGTCCTATTGGGCATCGGGTTCAGCTCTCCTGGATTCCCGCATGCGCGGGAATGACGCTTTTTGTTTCGCCTTTGGGCGCGAATGCCTGAGTCTGGATTCCCGCATGCGCGGGAATCATTCATGGCGCTGGCGCGCCACCCCAAACGATGAAAATCTATTTTCAGAGCAATGACGCTTTTTATTTCGCTTTTGGGGTGAGTCCCTGACTCTGGATCTAGATGACCGCTCCCAATCCTCGACCTGGCTGCCCAGACCGCCTTCGCTTCTTTCGCCGCGACGTGAGTCTCCACGGCTTCGATCAATCCAGTTCCAGTGGATGGTAGTCCATCGCATTATTGTCTGAATGGCAGTCCCAGTCGATATCCGAAACGCCATCGAAAGCGGTGCGGAGGGCGACTTCCCACTCGCTGCGGACGGTTCTGAGGAAGCGATCGCCCAACTGCAACTGCAATTGATGCTTCACCACAAAGCTGTTGGCGCGATACATCACCAGATTGATGGGTGGCCCCACCGAGATATTGGACTTCATGGTGGAATCGATGGAGAGGAGGGCACATTTTGCCGCGCTATCCACAGGGGTATTGTAGTCCAAGATGCGATCGAGGATGGGCTTACCGTATTTGGTCTCGCCAATTTGCAAAAACGGCGTTTCCTCCGTCGCTTGAATGAAATTGCCCTGGCTATAGATCAGATAAAGCTCTGGGTCACCACCCGTCACCTGCCCGCCCAGGAGCAGGTTGCAGGAATAGTCGATTTTGTCCCGCTCCAGCCAGGGGCGCTCCCGCTCTTGCACATCCCGTACCCGCTCGCCGATATAGTAGGCGATGTCGTACATCGAATTGATGGTGTGCAGGCTCTCGCTCTCCGCCGATCGCAAATCCCGTTGCAGTGCTGTCAAAACTGCTTGGGTAATGGATAGGTTGCCAGAGGTGCAGAGCAACACTACCCGTTGTCCAGGCAGGGAAAAGTTGAACAGCTTTCGGTAGGTGGAAATGTAATCTACCCCCGCATTGGTGCGGGAGTCGGCCCCAATCACTAAGCCACTCCGGGTGATGATGCCGAGGCAATAGGTCATGGGTTATTCCCCAACAAACGATTTGGTCACTCATCAAATCTTACGGGAGGATGATGGCTTGGGGATTTTGGATTTTAGATCTTGGATTTTAGATTTTGGACTGTGTCGTGAAGCTTTGGCGGTGAACTCAGCCGAGCTGCTCAGTCGGACGATTTGAGATGTTGGGGCTTTAGCTTGGTAGTGCTGGCTGAGGGGTATGATTTTTTTCGAGAAGTGGCGTGTCCACGCCGCTTCTCGAAAAAAATCCATATTTGGCTTCTGCAACCCCTTTAGCTGAGGGCGTCGGAGAGATAGCCTGCGGTGGCTTCGACCAAGGCGATCGCATCCTCGTACACCATGCGCGTGGGGCCGAGCATTCCAATGCTCCCAGCCGACAATTCGCCACAGTGATAGAGCGTGGAGATGAGGGTGCAGCTTTTCATCGGTTCCAACGGGTTCTCGGAGCCGATGCGGACGGTGATGCGGCGATCGCGGCTCAGTTCATCCCCATCAAAAATGAGCGCGCAGAGCTGGTCTTGCTCCGCTTCGAGGAGCTGCACGATAGGTTGTACCTGCTCTACTTCACCAAACTCGGGGTGGCGGCGCAGTACCTCGGCCACACCTGTCACAAACATCTGCGAGGCCAGGGAATCGCGGGTACGGGTGTTGAGATCCGCCAGGGCATTCCGCAGTAGGTCGGCATAGCGATCGAACTGTCGCCCCAATTCGCTCCAGTCCAAGTCTGCAATTTCGACGAGCGATCGCCCCCGCAAATGATGGTTCAAAAAGTTGGAGAGAATTTGCAACTCTTGATCCATCAACTGCTCATTGATGTCGGCATCTTCGACGGTTGGCAAATCTACCAAAATTGATTGGGTAGTGTAGGAGTCGAGCACCACCACCATCATCAGTCGCCCTGCATCCACGGAGACAAGTTGCAAATGCCGTAGCGACACCGCTACCGTCTGGGGCATGGTCACTAGGGCAATGTAGCCACTCAGGGTCGAGAGAATTTGAGTTGCGCCACGCAGAATCGCTTCCAGGCTGTAGCTTTCTGGGTCTAGCTTTTGCGCCAGCATCGTATCCATCTGCCGCGCCCGTTCTTCCGATGGCGTCACCAGATGATCGACATAAACGCGATAGCCGGTATCCGATGGCACACGCCCTGCTGAGGTGTGGGGTTGGAACAATAGCCCAGATTTTTCGAGGAAGCCCATGACATTGCGAATCGTGGCAGGGCTGACGCGGGGTCGCAGATCTTCCACAAGGGCTTCAGAGCCAACCGGGCGAGCCGTGGCGATGTAATGCCGAACGGTTGCACCCAGGATATTCTGCTGGCGGGGATTCAGGGAAACCGGAGCGGTCATCGTTGTTTTTTTAAGAAGGGTTAGTTAAACGGGCGATAATTAAATGTAGCAATTGAAGCAGAGGATACGTAGAAGGCGGGTAAATCGCACGCGCTGATCGTAATTTATCGATCTGCGGTTTGTCCATGGGTAGCGCTCAATACCGGGTGGCAGAATCCCGAAATACTTTTTAGAGAAAAGGGGCGCGATACGTGATCCGTCTCCTTCAAAATCAATATCGAGGGACCGATCGGTCGATCGTCACAGAGTACGCATCAATGCCTCCGGTGATATTGCGCACATTCTCAAACCCCTGACCGGCCAACCACTGGCACATCTGCGCCGATCGCATGCCATGGTGGCAAATCACCCAGGTTTCAACCTCTGAGTCGAGGGTCTGGTGAATCTGTTCCGCCCAATCGGCAAAGCGACTGAGGGGCAGGTTGATGAAATGAGGAAGTTGGGCGATCGCCAACTCTTCCGGTTCGCGCACATCCACCAACTGTACCGTCGCTGGATCCTCGGCTAGCTGTTGCGCCAACTCATCCACGCTAATGTATTGCAACTGTGCATCCATATCTGCTCTCCCATTCGCTTAGTCTTACGGCTTATAGCGCCATGCGCGTTAGTTAAGTTCGGTTGTGCTTGACGCAGCTACACACCGCTATATTTTTTAGGGGCTTCTAGTTTCAGGGGCTTTCAGTCCACCAGAATCAACCTGTTTGGCTTATTAGCGATCGCCTTTCAGTAGGCTGACAGGGTCTAGCCATCCACAACCACTCCTATTGCCCAAATTTCTGGCGTGCCTGCTCTACCACGTCTACGGTGATTTCATCCAACTCCTCATCGCGGGCAATCCGTTCGATTTGGGTACGGGCTTGCGATCGCACAAAAAAAGGAATGTTATCAAACTTCTCCTTGGCCTCTGGCGTCCAGGGCAAAGAGTCAAAGGTATTTGAATTCATCATTATCTTCTCCAAGAGCATCCAAGATCCTACGCGACTTAATGCAGGCTTGCGGGGGGTGATGCAGCACATTGCATCAGGGACTGGGATACATAGACGAAAAAGAGGTTCCCTTAACGAGAACCTCTTTCCATTCAAATCTCAAACCACTTTGGTCTCAACCAAAACCTAGTCGAGATCTGGCATAGCCAGTACGGGTTCGGTCTCACGATCGATGCCCTTCTCAAATCCAGCGGCCGCTGCCCGTGCACGACCTGCGTGCCACAGGTGACCCACCAGGAAGAAGAAGCCTAGTACGAAGTGAGACGTTGCCAACCAAGCGCGAGGCGATACATAGTTCACCGAGTTGATTTCGGTTGCAACACCACCCACAGAGTTCAAGGAACCCAGAGGCGCGTGAGTCATGTATTCAGCCGCACGACGTGCTTGCCAAGGTTGAATGTCATTCTTGACCTTATCCAGATCCAGACCGTTGGGGCCACGCAGCGGCTCCAACCAGGGGCCTTGGAAGTCCCAGAAACGCATGGTTTCACCACCGAAGATGATCTCACCGGTAGGAGAGCGCATCAGGTACTTACCCAAACCAGTTGGACCTTGAGCAGAACCAACGTTTGCACCCAGACGCTGGTCACGCACCAAGAAGGTGAGGGCTTGCGCTTGTGATGCTTCGGGGCCAGTAGGACCGTAGAATTCGCTGGGATAAGCGGTGTTGTTGTACCACACCATGAGGGCGGCAATGAAGCCCATCAGCGACAATGCACCCAAGCTGTAGGAGAGATAAGCTTCCCCAGACCAGACGAACGTACGGCGAACCCAGCCAAAGGGCTTGGTCAAGATGTGCCATACACCACCTGCGATGCAGATGAAGCCAACCCAGATGTGACCACCGATGATGTCTTCCATGCTATTGACGCTGACAATCCAGCCGTCGCCCCCAAAGGGAGACTTCAGCAGGTAGCCGAAGATCACCACAGGATTGAGAGTGGGATTCGCGATGACACGAACATCACCACCACCCGGCGCCCAGGTGTCATACACACCGCCAAAGAACATGGCTTTGAAGACGAGCAGGAAAGCTCCCACACCCAGCAGAATCAAGTGATACCCGATGATGTTGGTCATCTGGTTTTTGTCTTTCCAGTCGTAGCCAAAGAAGCTGGAATACTCTTCCAACGTTTCGGGACCACGAACGGCGTGATAGATACCGCCCAAGCCCAAAACGGCTGAAGAAATAATGTGCAATACACCAACCACAAAGTAAGGGAAGGTATTGATGACCTCACCACCAGCCCCAACGCCCCAGCCGAGCGTTGCGATGTGAGGAAGAAGAATGAAGCCCTGCTCATACATGGGCTTTTCAGGAATGAAGTGCGCAACTTCAAATAGAGTCATCGCACCAGCCCAGAAGACAATCAACCCAGCGTGGGCAACGTGAGCACCCAACAGCTTACCGGAAAGATTGATTAGACGGGCATTACCCGCCCACCAGGCAAAACCTGACGATTGGAGGTCGCGATTTCCTGCGACAACAGCATTACTAGAGAGCGTTACCACGTGGCAGTACCTCTTCGGGGAATTCAAAGTTTTCGTGAGGCTGATCCTGAGGTGCCATCCACGCGCGGATGCCCTCGTT
>JBCBSL010000030.1:0-23696 GCA_039819145.1 Cyanobacteria bacterium J06638_22 | reverse complement strand
CCCGGAGGGCTGTTCTGTCCCAGTAATGGCGCAATTTGCAGAATGATCAAAATCACCCCAATGCCGGACATAAAGCCAGAAATCACGCTGTAGGGCATCAGCGTGACGTATTTGCCCAGCCGCAACGCGCCGAACAGAATCTGGAAAATACCCGCCAGCATGACGACGGTGAAGGCGATCGCCAAGCCATTGTCGGGGTCGCTGGCAATCGCCGCGCTGATGACCGCAGTCATCACCACGGTCATCGGGCCAGTGGGTTCCGAAATGAGCGTTGGTGTGCCGCCAAAAAACGCCGCGAAAAAGCCGACGCAGACAGCTCCATAGAGCCCGGCAGTTGCCCCTGCTCCCGAGGCGACGCCAAAGGCCAGCGCTAGGGGCAACGAGATAATAGCAGTTGTCACACCTCCAAATAAATCGGCACGGAGGCTGCGGAAGTGAATCTGATTGGTGAGTGACATAGAAGAAGTACGGTTGAAGGTGCACCAGAAACATCGATTCAGGCAGGCAGGCGGACTCAAGTCGTACAGAAATTAGGTTCGCTACCGCAATCGCGCCGTGTGGACAACGGTCGATGAACCTGCAGCCAAAACCAAGAGGACTTAGGTAACTTCATGAGTGGGTGGGCGCGACGTGCCCCACGCATCAATGAATGTATGCAGGATGACGCAAGTTTTACGTAAGTCCTGACCAATATGCTAATAAGACAATAAGCTGATAAGTCAGTTAGCTGATACGTACATGTATAGCCCAGTCCAGTCCTCTTGTGAATGGCGATCGCCGCATTTCAGCGCAACTGAATTTCTGCGCATTGCAGAATCCAAGGATGATTTTTTGTGAGAAGGGTCGCGCCGCAACCCTTCTCACAAAAAATCATCCTTGGATTCTGCAACCCCAATTTCTGGTTCTGGAATCGTTGATGCTCAATGCGCCGAGCGAGGGGTTTGCGATGGGCTTTACAATGAAACGCAAGCCTTGGGGCAATGCTGGGAGCAATATTTACGCGGGAGGTAAGGGTGTGGTTGCAGAATACCAAACACAGGCCAGAAACGTTTTGGGAGAGCCGCTTCAAGTCTGTTGTACCAATCCAATAACGGGCTTTTTCCGCACAGGGAAATGCGAGACGGGGCCTCAGGATACGGGCGTTCATGTGGTTTGTGCGGAGGTGACAGAGGCGTTCCTGGCTTTTACCCGTCAACAAGGAAATGACCTGAGTGCCCCGATGCCCATGTTCAATTTTCCTGGTTTGAAACCGGGCGATCGCTGGTGTCTATGTGCGGCACGGTGGAAGGAAGCGGTGGATGCAGGCACAGCCCCACCCATTGTGCTGGCGTCTACCCACGAAGCCACACTTAAGTACATTCCCCTAGAAGTGCTGAAGGAACATGCGATTGATGAGTAGCGTGGGGAATTCTTTCACCAAATACAGCTTTTCCACGGGAACTATAACGTAAGGCGTCCCAAGAACCCATAACGTAACGAAAGAGGGTGTTAGTAAGCTTTGTTGGAACCGGGTTTGTGTTGAGTGGATGAACAGGAACGAAGTTCCGGCTCATCCTCCCATTCAGCAATGCTTGCTGAGAATATTAGGCTCCCAATACTCTTTTGGAGCGATCGAGGTAGCGCCTGCGATCGGCTAGCCCATTTTTGCCACCATTGACAAGCCGTGTGACCCGCAGCAAGTCATCTCGATCAGCAGCACCGTTGATTTTGCGCGTATCCCAGTACCAACCCCCAACCAGTACGGCGTATTGTGGTGATGCCACCAAGTCGGGATTGGAAACGAAATCCATGCCCATGGCATCGGAGAATTGCTTGTAGTTGTAGCGTCCCGTCAACTGAATGACCCCACGCCCCATGTAGCGCCGACCATCTCCACTACTCACGTTGCCCAAATTGCGTGATAACCGGGATTGAGGTTCGTAGCGACGCTGGGCATCCGTTGGGCCCCAAATCTCCCGCAACCAACGAAATCCGCCACTTTCATGCAGAATTTGGCCAAAGAAGTGGGAAATGCGCAGGGGCGTGTTGATCTGGAACCGATGGCAAGTCTCGTTGATGCCGGGCATCATCGATTGAATCCTATCTTTGTGCTGTTCGGATCCGACGATGTCCAGCATTTGCTCCAGGGTGACATAGATTTGGGTCGGTGCACCGTAGGTGGCTGGGGCAATCATCATGTTGGGTTCGGGAGGTGCATCTTCTCGCAAGATGAACAGGCGAGTATAGGGGGCACTCACAGCCGCCCGGAGAGGCAAGTCCGATAACCTACGAATCCAATTGTCGACTTCGCCATCCAAATCGTGAAGTTCTGAAAGCGCCATCATCAAGTCTTCTAGGCGATCGGTCGCACCATCGCGATATTGCTCGAAGGTAAAGGCATCGCTATAAATGCCGTGATAAGGCGGAGCGCCTTCTTTGGCAGGCGGTAAGTTCGAGAGTTGGCGGATAGCGCCATCAACAAAATGGTCAGCTTCGTGAGGCTCAGCGGGGAGTTGCAGGAGAAGTTGCTCTAACCGATCCAGACCAAGCTGACGATAGGCATTCAGTTTTGTTTTTTCTATTGTGGTTTCCATTGGTAGTGACCCCTTGATGTTTCGTTGTGAATGGGCAACTGGAGAGAATGCAAATGGCTTCTTGTGGTTGTTCCACGCGTGAAAGATACGCACATTCTGCCCCGATGGATTTTCTGTCTTCAGATCCAGCGATCGCCCTAACAAATCCTGTTTGAGCCGCCCTGATAAACCACCAGGGAAATCTAATACTCAATAAGCTACTCAGCTAGCCGTCGGCTGAAAGGTGGGGCGCGATCGCTGCTTTTTCCTAGAATTATCAATAAATTAGGGAAAAAGTAACGTGATTAGGGAAAAAGTAACGTGATTAGGGAAAAAGTAACGTTACTGATGCTTGGAGCGGCGATCGCCCCGGTCTAATTGCATTTTTAAATCATCCAGACCGATATGAGGGAATAAGACAAACTGGCTGAAATCGCTCTAGATCCAGTGAGTGAAACGATCTCAGCCAGTTTGTCTAAGCTGGAGGTATTGGAAGGGGGACGTTGCTTTCCCGTCGAAGGCATCAAGCATGATAGGACGCAGATCAACGAATGTTATGAACTGCGATCGCTACATTACATCGCTGCGTCAACATCAAAATCCTGGCGGAGCCGGGCTTCCTGGTCTTGAGACAGGTTGGATTCAACCAACTGCATGTGCGGTAGTTCGTCTTTGAAGGCATCCCGCACTTTATCGATCGTGACCTGCCCGGTCATTAAAAACAATGCCGATGTCCCTTTCTGAACCTTGTCACGCATTTCTTTGATGAAGTCATCGTTGATGCCATAGTCGCTAAACTTGCCAGTTAGCGCCCCAGTAGCTGCACCAATCGCTGCTCCCCAGAAAGGAACCAGAAAGATCAGCCCAAATAGCATCCCCCAAAACATGCCACCAATAGCTCCAGTACCGACAAGGTCAACAGCCTGCTGCATTTGGGGCTTGCTACGTTCCTGGGGCCAACTCACAATTGCCGCATCTTCAACTTTGACGAGTTCTTGCTTTTGCAGTTCCAATAATTTACTGATCGCATTGCCTGCACCTTCGGCAGAATCAAACTTCCAGACCGTTAGAGTTGCCATAACTTGCTTTCCTTTACTTTGAATGACAGCTTGTATTGCACCACAAACATATTAAGCAATAGCTAAAAAATAAGGTTAAGGCAGAGATAAATGTGGTGCGTTTGACTCAAAACCGATGATTTACCCTTGATAATCGACGGCCTGTCATAGGTGGAATTGCACCCCTTTGATCGCACTCACCACATTGAGATATCATTCATTGGCAATTAGGGCAGTGGCGACGAATCTGGTGAGCGCATGTTCCGACCGAGACCATTACAAAGGTTGAGTTGACAGTCTCGTGTTGTTTGTTTTAAGGATGTGTGTCTGATTTGGCGATCGCCAAATCTTCTTGGGTGAGGGTTATAGGTTTGTTGAACAGCACCATGGTGGTCGTCTGATTCTCCTCAAAGCCAATACGTTTGTAGAATTGCTGCTGGTTCGTGGTCATGAGATAGACCCGCTCCGCCCGATTTACATGGGGATGCATCAGCACGGTTTCCACGAGCTTGCGACCCAGCCCTGCACCCTGATAGTCGGGATGGATCACGACATCCCAAATGGTGGCACGGAAAACACCATCCGAGGTCGCCCTCGCAAACCCAATGAGGTGACCGCCATCCCACGCGGTGACGACGGGGTTGCTGTTGCGGATGGCGATCGCCAAATCTTCCGCCCGTCGATCTTTGGCCCAAAACGCTGCTACCCGAAACAGATCTTGAACCTGAGGAATATCGATTAATTGACCGCTATTGTCAGCGGCTAGCCCCTCATGTAAACAGAACTGAACATGCCGAAAATCCATGACTAACTCCCTTCCAAAACGACGTAAGTAACCACCCTGTAACCCGCGTAATTGCTGCCATTCCTTCTATCCTTCTCCCTTCGAAAGCCCTTGTCTTTATATCCAAGACCATCCAGATAGGGGGATCAAGTATCTGGATCGAGATGGATATCCAGGGTAAGAATGTTGGAACGATGCCCTACGAGCCGTCGGCTCTATGAATCCATGCAGACAACGAAATGGACGCTGTCTTTTAAGCAGGTGTGAAACTGAGCGATTGTGAGATTAAGTGGTTGTGAGATTGAGCGATCGCGAGAACTGCTATGCCGTGAGAACGGATGCAACATCAGAATGCCAAATCTCGTCATAACTTGTGCTGAATCTACTGGAAGGGTTGGAGGTAAACCTTCACCCATTGGAATCATCTCAGCAACCAATCCGGATCTAAAATTCAGGAATGCCTGAAACGGTATGGAATGCGACAGACAAATAGGGGATACTTTCCTTTTTCTGCTGCAATCGTTTCAGTACAAAAAGATAGCGGTTTCTTCCTAAACTGAACAGTGGAGAAAGCCAAAAAACGTCAGGGGTTGATGACTTACGATGCGGGATGATGTTCTGCTCCGGAGATCGTTCGATCATCTAAATCCATTCATTATCATTTTTTGTGAGGGATAAACGGTTTGAAACTTGGTTGGAGACAATCGCACGACGGCAGGCAACAAATGCAGCCTGAATCCTCGGTCAATATATCCATGGCGCATGAACAGAAACCTTCGCAGAAGCGGCGATCGCGCGCGTTGCTGCGGGTCTTTTCCGTATTCCTGCCTATCCTGCTATTCAGCGGCATTTTAGGCACGGGCTTAGAGCAAGCCTGGGCACAACTCCCCCAGGAGCCACTATCGGTTGCCACCGCATTGGAAGCATCGGGAGATGACCTAGAGCGTCCTGCGGGTATCGAACCCGGTATAACTCTGGCGTCTCTGGATGTTGTGCCTGAGGATCTTCAACTTGGGCAAAGTGTCTATCTGCGAGAATGTGCGACCTGCCATATTGCCCCTTCTCCTGCCGTGTTGCCAACACAAACCTGGGCGACGTTACTGGTATCCGCTCAACACTACGGCACGCAAATTGAAGTCATCGGTCGTCCGGCAATCGACTTGGTTTGGGATTACATCCAGTTTGCCTCGCGACCGATTTTGGAAAATGAAACACCGCCCGATCGCATCCGGAATTCCCGCTTCTTCCGAGCTCTACATCCTCGTGTTGAAATCGAGCGGATTGACCTGGCCAGTTGTGCCGGATGCCACCCCAATGCGTGGGACTACGACTATCGCACCCTTAACCAAGAGTGGCTCGATGCACCCTAGCCAAGGGATGAAAATGTCGCGAGTCTCTTGGCAGATGGGATAGCTGTTAACTGGCATGGCCAGATTGCGATCGCTCTGCCAAAGCTGTAGGCTCTGCAACCGAAATCTTAAGGCCGGACATCCCTCCATTTGGGAACAATCTGGATATAAGAGCCAGATGATAGGATTAGAGCTGTGTGGAATTTGGCAGGAGTTTGCTCTGCGCAACTCGCAAGAGTTAGGCACAATGGGGTAAATGCCGGGGGCGATCGCCTGCTTGGGGAAAGATGCGATTGTCAGGCACCATTAGTACAGGTGAGCGAAGACGATAGCTTGCGGGTGCGATCGCGCCGAATGTCTGATCTACCTGGGCCTGTCCTGTTCCACAACTGCTATTCCAACCCCACATACGCTGAGATTATCAACCGTTCGCAACTATGCTGAAAACTCTGCTGGGCGATCCCAACGCGCGCAAACTCAAAAAGTACAATCCTGATGTTGCGCTCATTAAGTCTTTAGAGCCTGAAATAGAAGCGCTCTCCGATGAAGATTTGCGCGGTAAAACAGCAGAATTTCAAGCGCGGTTGGAAAAAGACGAAACTTTAGACGATCTACTGCCCGAAGCGTTTGCAGTGGTTCGAGAGGCGGCTCGACGCGTATTGGGGATGCGCCATTTTGATGTGCAGCTTGTTGGAGGGATGGTTCTCCATGATGGGCAAATTGCCGAAATGCGAACGGGGGAAGGAAAAACCCTGGTAGCAACCCTGCCAGCCTACCTCAATGCCCTTACCGGTAAAGGGGTGCATGTTGTTACCGTGAACGACTACCTGGCTCGTCGGGACGCGGAATGGATGGGACAGGTTCATCGGTTTTTGGGCCTGACGGTCGGTCTGCTTCAGCAAGGGATGTCTCCGGCAGAGCGGCGGCGCAACTACAGTGCCGATATTACCTATTGCACTAACAGCGAACTGGGGTTCGACTACCTCCGCGACAACATGGCTCCGACCATGGATGAGGTGGTGCAGCGTCCCTTCAACTACTGCGTTATTGACGAGGTCGACTCCGTACTGATTGACGAAGCCCGTACACCTCTCATCATTTCGGGTCAGGTCGATCGCCCCAGCGAAAAATATATTCGTGCGGCCCAAGTTGCAGCTCAGCTCAACAAGGAAGAACATTACGAAGTTGATGAAAAGCAACGCAACGTTTTGCTAACCGACGAGGGCTTCATTTCTGCCGAACAGATTTTGGGTGTACAAGATCTGTTTGATCCAGCGGATCCCTGGGCGCACTATGTCTTCGGCGCGATTAAGGCCAAAGAGCTCTTCATCAAAGATGTGAGCTACATCGTGCGGAATGGGGAAGTGGTCATCGTGGATGAGTTCACAGGGCGGATAATGCCCGGTCGCCGTTGGAGCGATGGCTTGCACCAGGCGACCGAAGCGAAGGAAGGCGTAGACATCCAGCCAGAAACTCAGACGATGGCGACCATCACCTATCAGAATTTCTTCCGGATCTATCCAAAACTGGCTGGCATGACGGGGACGGCGAAAACCGAAGAACCCGAATTCGAAAAAATTTACGACCTGGAAGTAACCGTCATTCCCACCAATCGGAAGAATGTACGGGAAGACTATGCGGATGTGGTCTACAAGACCGAGGAAGCCAAATGGAAGGCCGTTGCGAAGGAATGTGCAGAGATGCACGAACTGGGTCGCCCCGTGTTGGTGGGTACAACGAGTGTTGAAAAGTCTGAAGTGCTTTCGGTCTTGCTGCAGGAACTGAATGTGCCCCACAACCTGCTGAATGCGAAGCCAGAAAACGTGGAGCGAGAGTCTGAGATTGTTGCCCAGGCTGGGCGTCGGGGCGCTGTGACCATTGCCACAAACATGGCAGGGCGAGGAACCGACATCATTCTTGGAGGAAACGCTGAGTACATGGCGCGCCTCAAGGTGCGGGAATACTTCATGCCACCCCTGGTGCAGCCGGAAGATGAGAATGGCTTTTCCGTGGCAAAACCTATGTCTGGGAACGCCCAAAAGAGCGCCCAAGGGTTTGCCCCTGACCAGAAGAAAGTTAAAACCTGGAAAGCGTCACCCCAAATTTATCCGGTAGAGCTGACGGCAGATGCAGAAAACCTGCTGAAGGGAGCCGTGACCCATGCGGTGGAGCAGTATGGTGAGCAATCTTTGCCGGAACTGAAAGCCGAAGATATTGTGGCGACTGCAGCAGAAAAAGCGCCGACGGACGACCAAGTGATTTTGAAGCTAAGGGAAGCGTACAACCGCATCAAGGATGAGTATGAGCAGTTCACGTCGGCTGAACATAACGGTGTGGTCGGTCTGGGTGGTCTGCATGTGATTGGCACCGAGCGTCACGATTCTCGCCGGATCGATAACCAGTTGCGAGGACGGGCAGGGCGTCAGGGTGACCCCGGTTCAACCCACTTCTTCTTGAGCTTGCAAGATAACCTGCTGCGGATTTTTGGGGGCGATCGCGTCGCCGGTCTCATGAATGCCTTCCGAGTCGAGGAAGACATGCCCATCGAGTCGGGTATCCTTACCCGTTCCCTGGAGGGGGCGCAGAAGAAGGTCGAAACCCATTACTACGACATGCGGAAGCAGGTCTTTGAATATGACGAGGTGATGAACAACCAGCGTCGTGCCATCTATGCCGAGCGTCGTCGCGTACTGGAAGGACAAGACCTAAAAGAACAGGTTGTGAAGTATGCAGAAATGACAATGGATGACATTGTCAATTCCTACATCAACCCCGATCTGCCTCCCGAAGAGTGGGCGCTCGACAAGGTTGTCGCCAAGGTGAAGGAGTTCGTTCAGCTGCTGTCTGATCTCGAACCGGCTCAACTGGATGACCTGTCTCCTGGGGAAATCAAGACGTTCTTGCATGAGCAGGTGCGTATTGCTTACGATCGCAAGGAAGCTGAAATCGACACTATCAAGCCCGGGCTGATGCGGGATGCGGAGCGCTTTTTCATCCTGCAACAGATCGACACCCTGTGGCGGGAGCACTTGCAGCAGATGGATGCTCTGCGGGAATCGGTTGGCTGGCGCGGCTACGGGCAGCGCGATCCGCTTGTGGAATATAAGAGCGAAGGCTATGAGCTGTTCCTGAACATGATGACGGACATTCGTCGGAATGTTGTGTACTCTCTGTTCCAATTCCAGCCGCAGGCACAGCCAACGGCTCAGCCAGTTAGCAAGTCGGTGTAGTTGCGATCGCTAGTCGGGTAGGGTGATGACGGGCAGAGGGACAGGGCTAGGGTATCCTGGCTCTCTCGTCAGAGCTGTCTACAAAACCGGATGTGCTGGCCGCTTGTCAGTCACATTGCCAATGAGAGCGAGAAGGAAGCATGGCACAAACAGACTTGGAATTGCCGACCTTTGTCCTGGCTTCGGCGTCGCCTGCCCGTCTGCGGCTGCTCCGGACTATCGGTATTGAGCCAACGGTATGCCCGAGCGACTTTGACGAGTCGCAGATTCAACTGACGAATCCTCAAACACTGGTAGAGGCGCTGGCGAAAGGCAAGGCTGAGGTCGTGGCCCAGCACTTTCCTGATGCTCTAGTGCTGGGTTGTGATTCTGTCTTGGCGCTGGATGGAGAAATTTACGGCAAACCTAAGACTGCGGAGGTGGCGATCGCCCGCTGGAAAACCATGCGTGGCAAGGTGGGAACGCTCTATACCGGGCATGTTCTGCTTGATACTCGTCAGGGCAAAGCCGTGGTTGATTGTGGCATAACAGAGGTTCACTTTGCTGCGGTGAGCGATCGCCAAATTGCGGCCTATGTTGCGACAGGTGAGCCCCTCAACTGCGCCGGATGTTTTGCCCTGGAAGGCCGAGGAGGCTTGTTTGTTGAGAAGCTAGTGGGCTGTCACAGCAACGTGATTGGGCTGAGTTTGCCGTTGCTGCGATCGCTCATTGAACAACTGAGCTACGATATCGTTGATTTCTGGCTTTAGCGAGTAATAGCTCCGCTGTAAACGTCCCCAAATCAACGCTTCGCTGATTTTTGTCCTGTAGCCAGAGTGAAACGACACAAACGTAAGAAACGACACCCCATTTTGGTCAGATGTCAAATAGACTAGAGGCAGGATAGGAGTTCCTGCCAAACCCATTTATGCATTTCAACAAATTTACGGACGCCTTTGGGCCTAGCCCCTGGGAAAATTTTCATTAAGTCTTTATTAAATTGAAGCTTCTGCACAACGCAGTTCCATCTCCGAACTTTTACTTAATAATCTGTTAGGATTTTGCGCAAGGGTAGTCCGTAGTCGACTTAGCTTTGGAGCGCTCGCAGTTTTAGGTGTTGACTTGAGGAATCTTATTTCTCTCCATTTTCCAGAACTGCTCGCCCAATTTCTTCTTGACTGTGGGACGCTGCTAATGGCTAAGCACTACCGATAGCTGGGCGCTACCCCCGGTGCGATCGCTACTATTTTAGAAACCCCTTTTCAGGGCCTTTCACCTTACGGGTTTCGCTATACTCGGTCTTCTTATACCTCGTCTGATCCTATAGCCACGCAGACATGGAATTTTCCACCTCTACTGCCACCCCACGTCGCACCTCGAAGAAGCAGAACCCTAGTCGCCTCAATGCAGCTTGTGGTTCCTCAGAGCGTTTGCATGAACGCTATCAGGTTATCCGTGCTCTAGGGCGGGGAGGCTTCGGGGTCACCTTTTTGGCGCAGGACATGCAACTGCCTGGCGAGCCTCAATGTGTCATCAAGCAGCTATGCCCCAAAGTCGATAATCCAGCGGCAATCAAGCGGGCATGTGAGCGGTTTGAACGTGAGGCTAAAACACTCAGCCACCTGGGAAGTCATGCCCATATTCCGCGCCTCCTGGATTATTTCCAGATTGAAGAAGAATTTTATCTTGTACAAGAATATATCCGTGGGACAACCCTAGCGCGGCAAGTGAAGCGCCATGGAACTTATTCTGAACAAGGCGTAAAGCAATTTTTGCTTGAAATTCTGCCTATCCTCGATTTTGTTCATCGGCAGCAGGTTATCCATCGCGATATCAAGCCGCCCAATATCATCCGCTGCGAAGATGATAATCGTTTAGTACTCATCGATTTTGGCGCCGTGAAGGAAGAAATTGTTGAGCTGGAGAATACCAACCGGGGAGCCACCACTCAGTTTGTTGGAACCCTGGGCTTCTCTCCCCCCGAACAGTTGGCAATGCGCCCAACCTACGGAAGCGATATCTACGCCGTTGGCGTGACGTGTCTTTATCTGCTAACGGGCAAGCCTCCGATGGATTTTGCCTACGATCCCTATTCCGGCGAGATGTGTTGGCAAGAAGAAGTGGATGTGAGTGAATATTTCGCTCGTGTTCTCGACCGGATGCTCAAGGTTTCGGTGGGCGATCGCTACCAGTCTGTCGAGCAAGTCCTCCGCGCGCTAGAGCTAGAGTCTTACATCGACAATCTTTCGGATTGTATGAACACAAAGCGACGGCTGTCAGAGTCTGCGGAAGATGAAGAGCAATCGTCTTACCACTCGCCCTTTAGCCGCACAGCCGAACAAATTCGCCAATGGCGCTGCCGCTTGCGACAGCATCAGACGCAGGAAGAGCGCGTAATACCTCCCCAGGGATACTCAGCAGATTACTGTCAGTAACCAACGCCAGTCATATCAAATCCGGTTCAACAGTCATAAAACCCAACTAATGTTTGCGCCCGCTGCACTGCAGCGGGCGCAAACATTTGGATTCTTCAACCGGATTCTCTATTAATAGACCGAGAACGAACTTACAACTGCTCGGAACTGGTCTTCCACCTTCTGCCAGCGCCGATCGGTTGTAGAGAGATTGAAGGTAAACAGACGATTGCGCCGCACAATGACACTGGCCAAGTTATGGCGGATTTGGTTGGGGAACTGGACTTCATACTCCAGCAAATAGTAAGTTTTGCCATCCACTTCCCTCCGATCGGCACTGACCAATTCGGCTGTGCGCCCAGAGTCGGGAGGGGCGATCGCATTTTTCGACAAGCGATAACCCACTTCGCTGGGTGACCCCAAATCTTCTAGCGTTTTGCCTTCAGGAACATCGCTGATGATGACGCTGACGTTCTCGGTTTCTTCGACCAAATCGTGGAGCACGATGTCAGGGCCACCGGGGACTTTAACGGGAACCCAACCATTGGGATATAGAAACTCGTAGCCGTCATAATTGTCGGCATAAGCCTGGAGGGATGTACCCACTGCGCAGCCCTGCAATACAACAGTTAGGGTGACGAGCAGGAGAACAACGATGTGCTTCAACATTCTAGAAGTCCGATAACGCCAGTTTTATTCTCCCATCTTCCCGCTCAGCTCGCCCTCCAAGGAAAGCCTTTTTGATGAGGATGGCGTTGGTCAGAAGGGGCATGATGCGTCCCCTTCTCATCAAAAATCTTTTGCGGATTCTGTCCCCCCGCTTTCGGGTTTCATATCCAGTAGTCCCCAGTCACAACCCTTGAATTCGCGAGTGGATCAATGCTCCCCGCACCAATCGGGGCAAAGGTCGCCCAGCCAACCCAAGGGATGGAACCCACAAATCAAAATGCTGCGCCGATCGCCATAGCCGTAGGCAATGCCATGGTAGTGGACACAGCCATTACAAACTTCGGGACGAGAGGTTTCCGTTTTGCTGAAGCCGAGTTGCGATCGCAAGATATGGCGTTTGCTTTGTTGCCGATGCCAGCGAGCGTGGTCAGAACGACGAAAGCAGGCATTAGCCCTCTGAAAGCGAGCGTGAGAAGCGTTCATAGGTCTGGGTAGAGCCAATTGGAAGAAAACGAATAGGCTTTACGGGCATCCGGCAACCCATGCAATTGCTCCAATTACACATCAGGCGAGTAACAACCAGACGGATAGTTTGTCCCAAGGTTCATTCGCGCCTTTTCGCAACTTGACTTCGTAGGGAGTCATTGCGGTGCAGCGGGAGGGTTGCTGTGAGCTTGCCAATAGCTGTGAGCTTGCCAATTTGGTCATGACCATTGCGATCAAGGCCAAAGCGAACCTTACTCGAGCAGGGAGTATGCAACCAAAAAGCCCAGTGGAAGCGAGTCCACTGGGTTCATCATAGTCAAAAATATTCGCCCCTCCAAATCCTCAAAGGGAATCGTTAAGAGGAGTAACGTTCTTCGTGCCAAGGCTCTCCCCGGCGATGGTAGCCATTGCGCTCCCAAAATCCGAGTTCTTCATGATCCAGAAACTCTAAGCCCTGAATCCACTTGGCGCTTTTCCACGCATAGAGGTGCGGGACAACCAACCGCATCGGCCCACCATGATCTGCTGGAAGGGGCTCCCCAGTGAGGGTGTGGGCAAAAAAGTTTTGCGCCCGCAGGAAGTCGTCGAGGGTGAGGTTGGTGGTGTAGCCGCCATAGCAGTGCAGCATTACGTGGGAGGCATCTGGCTGGAGCGTCACCTGTGCCATGACATCTGCCACCTTGACCCCGACCCACTGCACATCCAATTTGGACCAGCGGGTGACGCAATGAAAGTCTTCAGTGAAATCGCTTTGGGGCAAAGCCATGAAGTCTTGCCAGGAAAAGGTAACTGGCGTGGCCTTGCCCCATACGCGCAGTGTCCATTCTGCGGTCGACACGCTGGGGGTTTCCCCATACGTCATCACCGGAAATCCCTTCGCCAAATGCTGTTTGGGCGGGATGCGTTCGGACAGATTGGAGGACGGTTTCTCAAAGAACTTGCCCATGACTCAGCCCATGATTAATGTCGACCGACGCTACTAGACCTTAACTGTGACGCTTCGCAACTGATGCTACGGATACCGAGCCTACTCTTCGTCCTCGTCTTCCTCTTCTTTGGTGGGATAAACGAAGCTAGACGAACGACCGGACAAAACCGACTTACCAAGGGAGAGCGCTTTTTGGGCTTGTTTCCCTGCTTTGCGCCGCCAGTGAGCTCGTCGCTGATCGCGCTTGGCTTTGGAGGTTTTCTTCTTTGGAACCGCCATGATGACTGTGCCGCTTTCTTAATTTGTTCACAACCTTTCAATCCTAATCGATTTTCTGGCGATCGCTCAAACTTTTTTGGGAATTCTCCACAGATTGCTCGGAGAGGCGGTTGGTCGAGCTTCAAAACCTTAGGACTTACGCATTGCCATGATGGTCAAACTGTGAGTTGCTCAAAAGAGTCGTCATTCTGATTGTGCTGTTCGATATGCGAGAGCTCTCAAAGCCGTCTACCGCCCACTGCAATCGCAATCTCTACACGCTGTTTTTGCTGGCAGAGCCTCAATATGTCAGCTGTGTACGGCTCTCAGAAATCCTGCAAGAGCTAAGCCACGACAGCGTGAATCGGTTTCTCCTGCGTGAGCGCTATACGCCCAAAGACCTCTTTGAAGACGTCAAAGCGCACCTCATCCTGAGAGCCGGTATTCTCAGCGTTGACGATAGCGTGGAAGATAAACCGTATCGAGACCCAAGCAAAAGTGCCTTTGTGGACTACTTTTGGTCCGGTAAGCACAAGCGAAGTGTCAAGGGGATTAACCTCATCACGCTGTATTACACCGATACGGCAGGACAGTCTTATCCGGTCAACTTCCGTCTCTACGACAAACAAGAGGGCAAGACGAAAAATGACTACTTTCGAGACATGGTGCTTGAAGTGAAGCAATGGGGTCTTGAACCGTCTTGGGTAACAGGCGATAGTTGGTATTCAAGCTTAGAGAACCTGAAGTTTCTCAGAAACGAGAAATTGGGGTTTCTCTTCGGCATCGCTAGCAATCGTCAGGTTTCGATAGAGCGGGGAACCTCAGTGCCGGTACAGGCAGTGACGCTTCCAGAGGTCGGCTTGATGGTCTATCTCAAAGCGTTTGGGTGGGTGAAGGTGTTTTCTCAGCCGTTCAAAAACGAACCGCGATACTACATCTTGTACCACCCGGACTTGGATGCCTTGAAAGCGCTGAACCAAAAGGAATTCAAGCGCATCCATGACGACCACTGGAAGATTGAATGCTTTCACCGCGTCATCAAGCAAGTGTGCAATATTGAGCGCTTCTACGTCCGCGGCGAACAAGCGATTCGCAATCATTTCTTTTGTGCGCTACGAGCGTTTTGTCAGCTCCAAAGGCTGTGTGTCCAAGGCGCGCTCCGCAACTGTTATGAGCTATCGAGACGGCTATTTGTACCGATCATTCGTCAGTTTATATTGGAGAACTTGACCGAATTCACCTTTGCCTGACGATAACCAGGTTTTTGTCAATGCGTAACTCCTAAACCTTTTGATTTCTCGTATCAGATCCGGTTGAAGAATCCAACTATCGTTTGCGCTCGCTGCAACGGGCGCAAACGATCTCAGTACAGAACAAAACCAGAGCCCCCTTGATTTTGTCCTGTACTCAGGCAAACGATAGTTGGGTTTTGCGGCTATTTAACCGGGTTTGAATATTACCGATTGATTTCGCTGCAAGGTGGGAGGTGTCGAATGCGATTTCTTTGTGTGTCGATCCAGTGAATTCCGCATCCAATCTGGAAAAGTTGCGTTATGTTTATCAGTTAAGAGATAAGAGTATAAAGGATGATCTCAGTAGCTTGATACCTTGGCATAGGCTGTCTCTTGCACTATTGATTTTTCATCATTTTGATTTTTGCATCATCGATTCACAGAGCACAGGTGCTTCACCCTAGTTTTGAACTTTAACTTTTATAAGTATTGTCCGAATTTTTCCGAAACAAGGAACTTTTAAGTAGAAGAGGCTTTGAAACCTATGGTGATTCATCCGTCTTTTCCTAGGGAGTGCCTTTGATAGTTGAGAAAATATAGGTGATTTTGGGCATCCTCCGGAGCGGGCGATAGGGGCGCACATCGTTATGACGAATGCAGCGACGACAGAAACAACAGTGACAACAACGACAAAGAATTACTGGGCGATTGCCATTGGGATTAACCAGTATGAGCATTTCCAACCGCTACTTTATGCGGAACGGGATGCGCAGACCATGCATAATTTCTGGGCGATCGAAGCTGGCATCCCTGCCGAACGCTGCATCCTTTTGAGTGATAACTCATCGGACTTGTCGTCTCAATCGAGCCTTCCTAATCGTGAAAATATCCTGAGTCATTTGACGGATTTGTGTCAGCAGCATCTCCAACCTGATGATGTTTTATGGGTATTTTTTAGTGGGTACGGAGCCCAGGAAAATCGCCAAGATTATCTCCTGCCGATTGATGCCGATCCGGCTGAACTATCTACAACGGGACTGGCGATTGAGCAAGTCTTCAATATTCTGCAAACCGCGCCGACAGACTCGATTTTTGTCCTGCTGGATATGAACCGCAGCCAGGGCACCTTGGGCGGCGAAGGAGCCGGACAACAAACCCTACAATTGGCTCAGGAAATGCAGTTGTCGGTGATGCTGTCTTGTCCACCCAATCAGTTTTCCCATGAAACCCTGTTGTTGCGGCAGGGCTTGTTTACTACGGCGGTGTTGGAGGGCTTGCGAAATCATGGTTGCGTGACGCCGGAACAGTTGGCGCAGTTTTTGCGCGATCGCCTCCCGAACCTGAGCGAACAGCATTGGCGACCCCGCCAGGATCCGGTGGCAGTCATCCCTGATAATCAACGGTTCCAGCTTTTTCTACCGGGTAAGCCCCTCTATCCCCGCTCCCCGCTCCCGACACTTGATAGCAATGGCAATCTGAATGGACATGGGCTGCCCGATGACGGCGAGTACGAAGCTGAGCAATTGACACCGCCATTGCCGCAATCTCCAGCCTCGCCACCGGAAAACGACCTCTCGCCTGACAGCCTAACGGAGGGAGAGGACGATCTCAGTTGGCAGCGCTTTACCCGTTGGGGTGGGGCTTTGTTGCTGGCGTTGCTGGCGCTGGTGGTCATTCGCAATTTGGAAATCGTTCTCAGTCGCCCTACTGCACCCGGCGCTGTTCCGGAGGATAGCCTCGCCCCAGCGCCTGTCGGTGGTCCCACCGCTGCTCCAACCCCAATGCCGATTCCAGCAGACGCGCAACCCGGTGAGCCATTGCCCCCGGATGCGGTGCCTCCTGTACCCACGTCGCCAGAAGAATTACCTGCCGTCGGCTTTGGCATTGAGGGCAACGATCAGGCGGCCATCGATCCGAACGAGTCAGTGCTCGATCGCAACCGTCGCATTCTCGACCAGGCACGAGCGGCTCTGACCCAGGTTCGCAGTGAAGCCTCGAGCAATCAGACGACCGAATTTGCAGATGCGATCGCCCAGGCGCGTCAGATTCAGCCGGGGGAACCCCTATATGACGAGGCTCAGCAGGATATCGATCGCTGGAGCCAGCTAATTTTGGACATGGCGATTGGGCGGGCTGCTCGGCGCAATATGGGCGACAGCGTGATCGCAGCACAGAACTACCATTCGGCGATCGCAGCCGCCAGCTTAATTCCGGATGATCGTCCTGAAATTTACGCCACGGCTCAGGATTCCATCGCGGTCTGGAGTGGGGAGACGATGCGATTGGCGAATCTCCATTCATCGGAAGGGGCGTTGGCCTATGCCATTGATGTGGCGCAGTGGGTTCCCACTAATGCACCGACCCATGCTGAGGCCCAACAGGCGATCGCCCTGTGGCAAAGCCAACTGGCTCAGCAACAACCCCCGATTTCTGCCGTCGAGCCCCTGCTGTAATACCAATTCTACGAAAACCAAAACCAGATCATTTTTGAAAGCCGCGCACTGCGCGGCTTTCAAAAATGATCTGTAACGGGTTCTTAGCGAATTGGTATAAGCCCCATGGCTCAGGATTCTGGATTAAATAGAAACCCATCTTTTTTGAGAGAAGCACGGCGCAGCCGTGCTTCTCTCAAAAAAGATGGCCGATTCATTGATTTGTGATCCTAAGATGTCATCCCTTCGTTGACCTCACCACCGGCTGTATTTTGGGTTTCAAATTCCAAATCATCGCTTGCCTGCAGATTGCGCGGGTCGAGGGCGTCGCGGAGCCCATCCCCTAGCAGGTTGAAAGATAGCACCGTCAATATAATCAGCAGCGCGGGTGACCAGACCAACCAAGGTTGCAGCACCAAAATGGCAGCGTTGGTTGCCAGGGTCAGCATGTTTCCCCAGGATGGGTCGGGCTGCTGAATGCCCAGCCCAATCAAGCTCAGCACCGCTTCGGCCAGGATGAAGCTGGGCACCGCCAAAGTAGCGGAAATAATGACGTAGGTAGCCGTTTGGGGAAGAACATGGCGCAGGATGATGTAGAGCGGTCGCCCACCCATTGCTCGGGCGGCTTGCACAAACGCACGCTCCCGAATAGATAGCACTTCCCCGCGAATGACCCGCGCAATACCCGCCCAGCCAACAAAGGAGGTAATCAGTACAATCAGCAAGAATCGTTGGGAACTGCTAAGGCCGAAGGGCAGCACGGCAGCTAGCGCGACCAGTAAGTAAATGGTTGGGATGCTCATCAGGACTTCTACAATGCGCATCAACACCGCATCGACGATGCCGCCAAAGTAGCCCGAAATGCCGCCGACCAAAAGCCCCAAGGGAAAGGAAATGATGATCCCCACTAGGCCAATACTCAGGCTAATGCGGCCCCCATAAACGAGACGGCTAAACTGATCACGCCCCTGCTCGTCGGTTCCTAGCAGGTTGAATTTGCCCTCGCCAACGGTACCAAACAGGTGGCGATCGCCCGGAAGGCCTGGAAAGATCTCCACGCCTCGAAAATTTGGGTTGGTAAGTGAAAATCGGCGAGGAAATGGCACCTGAATTCGCAACCAACGATACTCATACCCCCGAGCAAATAGCCGGATCGGTGACGGTTGGCTGAGGTCGCGATCGATTTCCCGTTCACCGGTTTCCAGATCGACAGGTCCCTGGGTGGTGGGATAGACATGGGGGCCAATCCATCTCCCTTCCTGGGTTTGCCAGGAGATCTGTGTGGGTGGCAGCAGCGAACCCGCAGGTTGGGTTTCGTAGGGATCGTAGGGCGCGACAAATTCGGCGGCGATGATGCTGAGATAGAACACCATCAACACGATCGCACCCATACGGGCCAGCGGGTTTTTCTTAAGCTTTTGCCACCATCTCATGGAGATACCACTATTGTTTTAATCTTGGTCTTCGAGTCTTGATTATGGCGTCAACGACGATATTTCATCCAGATTAATCTCATCCAGATTGATCCGATGCGGTCTGACGCATATAGCTGAGCAACCAGTTTGCCATCGTCGCCCGCCGCGTTTTGCGGGGAACCAGTTCTCCTACTTTATAGCCTGCAAAGCCAAGTTGCTCCTTGAGCAGTTGCTTATGCTCTTTGGGAATGGAGCGGGTTAATTTGACCGTTGCGGGGCGGCTGTCAATGAAATCGGGTGGGGTCGGATAGGCTTCACGCCACTCGGCGGCCACGTTTTGGCTATCCCATTCGCCCGCCGCCGCATCGTAGCGATAGCCGAGGGCCTTCCAAACTAATTGATTGACGGTGGCATCGTCGAGTTCGTCGTTCAGGATTTCCCAAACGGTTTCAACGGATAAGGGTGGATGGGCAGACGCAGGTTGATCAGACATAGGTGCAAGTGAAATTCAATCTCTTTGTACTTGTATCAAATCCGATTGAAGCACTGAAACTCTCGGTAACAAAGGTTAGATTTTTATCTGAATGATTTAATAATCCAGCGTTTGGGAATAAATGAGAATTTTAGGAATAGCTGAGCGCCTCAATTGGTTGGCAGGCGGGTTGGACGGCAATGGTAGCTAGAGGATTGTGAGTCGTTTTGAGCGATCGCCCATTCAGAATTTTCTACTCCTACCTGGTTATTTCTCCGGAGACCTTTCCCACAGGTGTCAAAAATTAGTCTCGGCATCTGTCACAACTGTCCGGAAGTGAGGCTGAGCCTTAGAAGAACTTGGGTAATAAACAGATATGATTGCTCTTTGCGCACTGTCCCGGGTGTCCCGTGGCAAGTTGCTGCGGGTTGCCATGGGTGGGGAGCGATCGCCCATTACCCATTTACTTCGGTCGTGAGGTTCCTGCATTATGGTCGCCACTTCATCGACTTTCTATCTGGAAGGTCAAGATAACACTCGGATTGCGATTAGTCGCGAACACCTCCACAAATTGTTTGTTCAAGTTGAAACAGAGCTGCGCAACAGCGAAATTTATCAGAAAGCGCTCCATGTTCTGGGTTCATCATCAGAGGATGTGCGTCCGCCCAGCCAATCGGTGATTAAAGCCGTTGGGCGGGAAGCTATTCGACTAGCGCTCAAGAGTTTGATTCAACAGTATCGCGTTGGACCCAACGCCCCGGCACCAACGTCTCCGTCGGTTTTGCCATTTGTGCCAAGCGAAACGACTGAGCATCCGGCTGATCCGCCAGCCCCGAGCGTTGAACCGGAAACATCTGCTGAATCTGAACCATTACCCATAACAGACCATGATGCAGCGGAGGCGAGCGCTCCGGCTCTAACTCCCTCCGTCTATGAAGCGAAGGCGGGCACTGTCAGCCGTATCAAAGGCGAAGGATCGACCTCAGCCATCGTGCCGACCAAGCCCCCGGTGGCCAAGCGTCCAGCTAAACCCAAGGCTCCGGTGGATGAGAAACGTGCTGCTGTACTGGCAAGCTTAGGGGAGCAGTTGCAGCAAGCCCGATTGGAACAATCCCTATCGCTTGAGTATTTGCATCTCAAAACTTGGATTCCGCTGCACCAATTGCGGGCGCTAGAGACAGGAGAGGCCGAAGCACTACCCGAAGACATTTACATTGAAGGCTTTGTACGCCGGATTGCACCGCTGCTTAAGGTAGCGCATGAGGAATTGCTGGCTCCGTTGCGATCGCTCCGACCCACCACTGCGATTCCCAACATCAGCAAAAAGCTAGCGGCCATGTCGCCGAAAAACCAGCAAAAAGAGGTTTCGCTTAAGCCTGCCCATCTTTACCTGGGCTATGCAGCGCTGATGACGGGCGCGGCCAGCGGGTTGGTCTGGATGGCGCAGCAACCCTACGAAGAGCGCTGGGTGCCCACCATTCCCGACCTGGGCATTCGTGACTTCATCAACCCCACCCGCGAGGTGCATATTCCGCCGCCATACGAAATCAACCGAGGGGCGATCGCCAGTCCCGAAACCATGCCCACCCAAGGAGCCGCCTGGGAACGGATGGAGTAGCCTGCTGGATCATCCTGTGCCTAGATAACGCGCTACTTCGCTTCCATCCAGTTGGGGCCAGCGTTCATCTCGACCTTGAGGGGAACGCTGAGGCTGAGAGCGGATTCCATGGCGTTCTGGATTTCTGGCTTCAGCGCGTCCCATTCGTCGGGGGGAACCTCGAACACGAGCTCGTCGTGAACCTGCAGCAGCAGATTAGCCTGGCGCTTTTGTAGGATTTCGTGGAGGCGAATCATCGCCACTTTAATGATGTCGGCGCTGGAGCCCTGGATGGGAGCATTGGCAGCGGCGCGGAGAAGTTGGGCGTCGTACTGATTGCGGGGGCGAACTTTCTTCAGGTCAATGGTCTTTGGATCCTTGCCGCGCTGCTGTTTCAGGCTTTCCGTATCAAAGTTGAAGTAGCGGCGACGACCGAGGATGGTTTCGACATAGCCTTGAGCGATCGCCTCTCGCTGCATTTGCTGGAGGTATTCGAACACGTTGGAGTAGCGATCGTAGAAGCGATCGATGAAGGTTTGGGCTTCGGCGCGTTTGAATCCAGACTCGCGCGCAAACCGTTGTGCCCCCATGCCGTAGATCACGCCAAAGTTGATGGTCTTGGCCATCCGCCGTTCGTCAGGGGTAATGTCGTCCTTTTCGAACAGCAGTCGGGCGGTTAGGGCATGGACATCCTCATTATTCTGATAGGTCTCAATCAAAATCGGTTCCTGGCTGAGATGAGCCAGAATCCGCAGTTCGATTTGGGAATAGTCGGCAGCCACCAGTAGCCAGCCCTCGCGGGGCAAAAAGGCTTTGCGGATCTGGCGGCTAAAGGCAGTACGGATGGGGATGTTTTGCAGGTTGGGGTCGGAGGAGGAGAGGCGTCCCGTTGCGGTTACCGCCTGGTTGAAGTCGGTGTGGATGCGATGGGTATCCTCACGCACCAGGGCTGGCAGCGCGTCTACGTAGGTGGATTTCAGCTTCGACAGAGTGCGGTGTTCAATGATGCAGGGAATGACGGGGTGATCATCCTGTAACTTTTCCAGGGTCGAGGCATCGGTAGAGAAACCTGTGGCTCGCTTCTTGGACTTTTTGGTATCTAGTCCCAGTTTTTCGAAGAGCAACGTACTCAACTGTTTTGGAGAACCCAGGTTGAAGGTTTCTCCTGACACTTCGTATGCCTTCGTTTCAATGGTCTGCAAATCGGCTTCCAATTGCTTGGAAAAGTTAGCCAGATACTCCTGGTCGATGCGAACGCCGATGTATTCCATGTCGGCTAGCACCGCTTCCAGGGGCACCTCTACTTCTTGTAGCAGCGTTTGCATTTGGGGGAAGGGGTCGAGTTCGGCGCGGAGTTTGGGCACTAGTTGGTAGGTGCCATATACATCCATGCCGCAGTATTGGGCAGCCTCGGCGATCGCCACATCCGCAATGGTTTGATGTTTGGGCACCAGGTCTTCGTAGCTCTGGGCTAGCAACCCCAGGTAGCGCAGGCTGAGGTCACTGAGGTTGTGCCGTTCTTCGGGGTTGAGGACGTAGCTGGCCAGCATGGTGTCAAAGACCACGCCGCGCAGTTCAATGCCCTGGCATTTCAGCACCAGACGATCGTACTTGGCATTTTGGAGCGCTTTGGGATAAGTGGCATCTTCCAGAATCGGACGCAGAACCTCCAGCACCAGATCCTTGTCCAGGTTGGTGCCCTCCTTATGGCCGATGGGGATGTAGGCCAGATCTGATGTGCTCGTGCCCCAGCAACAGCCGATGCCGACCAGTTGCGCATCCCGTGGTTCTAGGCTGGTGGTTTCCGTATCCCAACTGACGGGGGTGCTGGGGTCGGAGTGCTGAGTTAACCGCTCTAGCAAGGCTTCTAATTTGTCAGGGGTATCGATGATCTGCGGTTGCAGGATGATGGTTTGGGTGTTGTCGCTGTCTTCGGCGCTGAAAAACGCAAGGGATTCGTCCTCTGGTTCGGGTGTCGGCGTTGTATCCACTTCCTCATCGGGCTGGCTAGGAATGCCGCTAAAGCGATCGCGCAATTTCCGCAATTGGCTCAAAAATGAGCGAAATTCCAGCTTCTCGAACAGAGGTTTGATTTCCTCTTCGTCAAACCCTTTCAGCTTGCAGTGGGTCAAGTCCACATCCATCGGCACACTCAGATGGATCTGCGCTAAATATTGCGATCGCAGGGCATCGTCTTTGCCCTTTTCCAACTTGGTGCGTACCGCTTTTTTATCAACCGCTTCCAAATTGGCGTAGAGATTTTCCAGGGTCTCGAACTGGGTGAGCAATGCCACTGCCGTTTTGTCGCCCACGCCCTTCACACCGGGGATATTGTCGGACGAATCCCCACACAGGGCTTTGTAGTCCACCACTTGGCGGGGCAGGATGCCCATTTTGTCCCGCACTTCTTTGACCCCAAATTCGCGGGGTTGGGGGTTGCCTTTCGCGAACACGCTGCTGAGGTAGAGGATCGTCGTTTGCCCGTTCTCATCCACCAGTTGAAACAGGTCGCGATCGCCCGTCAAAATCTTCACCCGATAGCCGTCTGCCACAGCCTGCCGAGCTAAGGTGCCAATTACGTCGTCCGCTTCATAGCCTGGAACACTACAGGTGCAGAGGTTGAGCGATCGCAATACCTCCTGCAAGTTCTCTAGGTCGGGGAGGAAATCTTCGGGGGCTTCGGGACGCCCCTCTTTGTAGCTGTCGTCTGCTTCGTGGCGGAAGGTCTTCTCTGCGGGGTCGAAGGCGATCGCCATGTACTGCGGGCTCTCAATCTTCATCATGTCCAGCAGTGCTTTCAAAAAGCCGTAGGACACGCTGGTCGGAATTCCTGTGGAGGTG